>JAJDXV010000092.1 GCA_022823085.1 Candidatus Poribacteria bacterium | reverse complement strand
AATTTTAAAAAATTATTGGGTTTCGCGTCCTTTTCCCAGGGTCCGGTGCGAAATGCTGCGAAATCTAGCGAAATGCTGCGAAAATTTCCGTGAATTGTTTTAATTGTATTTATATTTTAAGTGATATATATTAAGTTTTTTTTGCCTGTGAAAAGGACAGCACAAAAAACGGACAATTGAATAACCCTGATAGCCTGTCCTAAAGAATTTGACATAATCTGAAAATATGCTAAACTTTATAGAAAGGAGAGACACGATGAATAAACCGATTCGTTTAGGACTGATTGGCTGTGGCGGTATTGTGCAAATTACGCATGCTCGTGCCTACCGCGCACTCACGGATACCGTTCAGGTCACTGCGCTGGCAGATATTGTGCCAGAAAATTTGGAAAAGGTTGGCGAAATGTTTGATGTGCCGACGGAAAACCGGTATACAGATTATCGAGAGATGCTGGAACAGGCAGCACTCGATGTCGTGACGATTGCTACACCGCACTCACTTCACGCCGAACAGGTCATCGAAGCCGCAAATGCAGGTGTGGCTATTATTTCGGAAAAACCGATGGCGACAAATTTAGAGGAAGCAGACACAATTCTGGAAGCAGTACGCCAGAACGCTGTGCCTTATACGGTTGTACATAACTATATCTTCACGGCGGGGATGCGGGTGGCGATGACGGAACTTGAGGCTTTAGGTAAACCGCATTTCGGACGCAGCACTGGCATGGGATTAAAGCCTGCAGATTTTTCGGCGGATCATCCTACGCCTGCATTCGCGTGGCGCGCGAGTAAAGCGAAAGGTGGCGGTTGTATCATTGATACGAGTTACCACGAAATCTATTCTGTCTGTGCGTTGATGCAGTCCCCGGTGCGTTATGTTGAGGCAAGGGTTCAAACGCTGCGACTTGATATTGATGTTGACGATATTGCGATGTTGTTGTGTGAGCATGAAGATGGCGGTATTACGACTGTTTCCGGGGCGTGGTGCGTGCCGGGTACGGATTCCGGTTGGTGCGAGATGCACGCCGAGAACGGTTCGCTACGCGTCAATCATCGGCACAATGTGGCGGACGCGCTCCGTCGTTATACCCGCGCGGATGGGTGGAAACAGTTGGAACTCCCTGAATTTGACGAAGCGGAACGTGCTGATGCAAGTGGACATGTCCGTTACTTTACGGAGACTTTTAACACGCTTGCGGCTGGTGCGGCAGTCCCTGTACGTCCAGAGATGGCGTATCACAACCTTGCGATTATTGAAGCGGCACGCAAAGCGACAACGGAACGCCGTGCCATTGAGATTTTGCCGCTATAAACACTGATAAGGAACAGAGAGAATGTCTTTAGAACAACGCCAGGCGGAAATAGATGCTGAACAGGATGCGAAAACCGATACCAATAAACTTATTTGGCTCATTGCGGGTTTTATTGGGAATTTTATCGGGATCCTTATTGCCTATATCTATCAGCCGGAGCCGCGCGCTTCGCAGTTCTTGGAGAAGCCGGAGGCATACACGGCGTTTTACAAGGATACCTATAAAATCAAAGTCCGATCTATTCAACTCACCTACGCGCTGATTGGGTTTGCAATACTTGCCGCGGGTGTAATCATAGGCAACTTTATCGTTTTCGGCATTATTGCAAGTATAGCGAGTCGAACATTGTGATTTGACGGACAATATTCTTACAGGGACAGGTCACAAACTGGGAAGTTTTGCGGCGTACTCGCCCAGATGCGAAGTGCATCGTGCTACAAAACAGCAGCATGCGTAAGTCTTAAAGGAGCTGGGATGAAAAGGGGTGTAATTTTTCAACTATTGGCTGTTCTGGTGGTTGCGTTGAGTGTGGAGATGCCGTTGCAGTGCTTCGCGCAGCAGGATTCTGTTGCACTTAAGGCGAAGGCGGATGCCGAATACGATGCTGAGGACGATGTGAATACGGCGTTGTGGCTTTCCGCGGGTGGGGTTTTAGGTGTGGCAGGGACCTGTTTGCTGGGTACTGTTGCTGTCGGTGGTGCGTATGTCTATCAACCGGTGCCACCCGCCGATCGGCTTCTGGGTAAATCGGCGGAATATGTTAATTTTTACACGGATGCCTACAGAGCGCGAATGCGGCGGCTCCAATTGGTTGCCGCGACAAAAGGCGCGCTCGGTGGTTCGGCTGTCTTCTTTCTATTGGGAACGCTGAATATAAAACCGTGGTCAGATTTTGTTATCTGGTAGGTAGATATACTAATCGAGCAATTCTGCCATTTCGACGTAACTGTCATCTGCTTGGCGCATTGCGTCTCGGACTGCTGGCGAAGGTGTGGAACCGCCTCTGACAGTCTGGTTTCCGGTAGCATTAATGACCGGTCGTGCGCCGAGTTTCTTGTAAACATTTCCCCAACCTATACTTGCCATGGGATTACCTCCTTGGGTACGAGTTATCAGTTACCAGTTACGAGTTGCCAGTTAAGAGTGCCTCGCAGTGAGAGTCGGATTCATCAAGTCTTTTTTTAGTTGTTACTGAAAACTGGTTACTGGCAACTATTCCCTTTTAATGACTTAGAGGATCGTCAATTCATCGTCGTCGCCGTGCACTTCTAATACAGATTCCAATTCGTGTGCGACTGTGCCGAACGCTTCTGACTGTGGAGACTCTGGGTGTCCAGCGACAATTGGGACACCGATGTCCCCTGCTGTGCAGACTTCAGCGTCAAGTGGTATCTGCCCAAGGAACGCGACACCGAATCGTTCGCTGGTGTTCTTACCGCCATCCTTACGAAATATCTCGGTTTTCTCGTTGCAGTGTGGACAGAGGAAGTAGCTCATATTTTCGATGACGCCGAGAATAGGTACGCCGAGGCGTTCAAACATAGCGACACCGCGTCGGACATCGGCGAGCGCAACGTCTTGTGGCGTTGTGACGATCAGTGCGCCGGTAAGTGGGATCGCCTGCGTTAGAGAGAGCGCGACATCACCGGTTCCGGGTGGCAGGTCGATGATAAGATAATCGAGTTCACCCCATTCAACATCGCTAAGGAGTTGGCGTATAGAACTGTGTAGCATCGGACCCCGCCAGATCATCGCCTGTTCCTCTGGTACCATAAATCCGATTGACATGAGTTTAATATTATGTCGTACGAGCGGAATAAGTTTACGTTCTGGACTGACCTTCGGCTGTTCCTGAATACCCATCATCGTTGGGATGCTTGGACCGTAGGCATCCGCGTCCATGAGACCGACGGCACCACCGGCATTCGCTAAAGAGATCGCGAGATTGGTCGCGACGGTCGATTTCCCAACGCCGCCTTTTCCGCTTGCAACGGCGATTTTGTACTTGATATTCGGTAGCGTGATATTTTGTTGCTGGGGTTGTTGCTGTTGGGGCGGTGGTTGTTGTTGCGGTTGCCGCCCAGAAATTTGTGATCCACTGATGACCTTCAGATCGGGATGTGCTTTCGATGCCTGTCCCGTTTCGGGCTTCGATTTTTTGTCGTCGCCTTTTTTAAGAAATCTCATATCTATGCTCCTATGGTTTGTTTATGGAACGGTTGTCGGTTCTCGGTCACTAAATGTTACGGCGTTTCAGAAATAGTTTAACACTTTTTTTATTAATTTTGTATAATACTTGGGAGTTTACGCAATTTTTTTGCGTATTCTCTGCGTCAGGCGGGTTTCAAACCCCGCCTGCAAGGGGTTGCTCCATTCGCAAGGAGATGCTCCGTTTGCAAGGGGTTGCTCCGTTCGCAAGGAGATGCTCCATTTGCCAGAGGATCGTAAGCCCTATATTTATTGAAAAAAAGGAGCGGTGTTTCCTCTCCCCGCTAAAGCGTGGGAGTCTCCACACCGAATACATTGATGAATATTCTGATGTTACGACATTCCGCGGGTTTTGAACATAGTTATCTTCCGAATGCAGAGGTTACGCTGAAACAGATTGGTGCAGCGAACGGTTGGAACGTTACCACGACGCACCGATGTGATCGGATTAATGCTGACAATCTCGATAAACAGGACATCGTCGCGTTTGCAACGACAGGTAACCTACCGTTTGATGCTGCGCAAAAAGAGGCGTTGTTGCGTTTTGTTCGTAACGGAAAAGCGTTTTTTGGCATCCACAATGCGACGGATACCTGTTACGATTGGCCCGAATACGGTGAAATGCTCGGCGGCTATTTCGCTGGACATCCGTGGCACGAAGAGGTGAACGTCATCGTTGAGGATGGCGACCATCCGGCGACGCGTATGTTGGGCAGCAGTTTTAAAGTTGTTGACGAAATTTATACGTTCAAAAGTTGGGATCGTAACAAAACGCGTGTGCTGATGCGTCTGGATAACGATTCCATTGATGTCTCGCGTGGCAACCGTGAAGATAACGACTACGCCCTCGGTTGGTGCCATACGTATGGAGAAGGACGCGTGATGTACACTGCCTTGGGGCACCCGGATGCGCTTTGGGGCGAGAAATGGTTCCATGAACACATTACCGGATGCCTGAAATGGGCAGGTGGATTGGAAGATTAGGTTAACTCGGTATGACACCTGTTGCTCTTAGAAGGGTCTCCTGTACCAGCAATTCGTGTGATACCGGACGATCCGGCGGTTGTTCACCTGCAATGGTCGCTAAAAATGCGTCAAGTTCAAGCTCATACGTGCGTTGACGGCTCTCACCGTCTATTTCTACGATCTGTTCACCTTGTGTGTAACCGTCTTTTGCACTTTCCAAACAGAGCCGAATTTTCAATCCCGGTTCAAAAGGTTCAACAATGATTGCACTGCCTTCGGTACCGTAGACTTCAAATCTGCGTGCGACGGGTCTCGGTTCTAAGGCGGAGATGGATATGAACGCCACCGCTTTTTCAAATTCGTAGACAGTGAGGGTGTTATCTTTGAAAGGTTCGACGGAGCCGCCGTCGTTTCGGAGGAAAGATGTGACCTTCTCCGGTCGTCCGAGGAGCCAGAGAACTTGGTCGAGGACATGCCCACCTAAGTCGAAGAAGATACCGCCGATGTGTTGGCTGATGCGGGTGCGCGCCTCAAGAGAAATATTGGTTGACATGTGTGCGCGAACGGAAAAGACATCGCCTAAAAAGCCAGTGTGTACCCACTCGGCAACCTGCCTGAAGGCTGAGTGGTACCGTAGCATGTACCCCAATTGTACGTGTAAGGATTTCTCTTGTGCGGTGTTGATGACGCGCTGCCACTGTTCCCAGTTTTCGCCGGCGGGTTTGTCGTACCAGACGTGTTTTCCGGCGTTGACAATCTGCTCTGTCTGATCTAAACTCTCGGCGTTGTTGCCTTCTGAGGCGACTGCGACGATGGACGCATCGCTGAGCATCTCCTCGGCATCCGCGAACCAGTGGATGTCGGCAAACGTTCCGCCGCCAGATTGAAGTTTCTCGCGTTGTTGTGCGTCGGGTTCAAACACACCTGCGACTTCCACATCGGGGTTGACGAGCATCGCTTGCAGCTTGCCGCGTGCGTGTCCGTGTTTCGTTCCGTATTGTGCCATCCGTATTTTCGCCATATTCACTTCTCCAAAATCCGAAATTGGTAATGTGGTGTTGTATGGCTATTATACGGAGATGCGATTGCGTGTCAAGGAAATATTGTGGGTGTCAATATTTGGCTCAAGATTACAAGTCGTTGCGTTGGAAGCGGAAGACACCGTTTTGTTTGGTACCGATGTAGAAGGTTCGTCCGTCAACGGCAAACGCGGTTGCTGTGTGCGGTAGTTCTGCGGCGATCTGTTTCCACGTGTGGGTCTGTTTATCCGCCGAATAGATACCACTATCACAAACACCGTAAGCCATCGCATCATTAACCGCAATTTGATCCATGATTAACCTATTGCCGTGAATATCGGTAACGACTTCCCAAGTTTCGCCGTCGTGTGAACGCATAACGCCCATGTCGGTTGAAATGTAGGCGGTTGATCCTGCGAAGCGTATCTCTTTGAAGTATCCAAACGGAAAGGCGAGGTTTTCGGTGATATTGTGCCAAGTGTCCCCGGCATCAGGTGAGAAGAAAAGTTCACCCTCTCGTTTACCGGCATAGACTGTGTTCCCAGAAGCGGCGAGCGTTAATCCTTTTCCCTCAACAGATGGAATCCCCTCCTGATCCTCCAAACCAGTATAGTGCCATGCGGTTTCACCGCGTCGCCATCTGTAAAGTTTATGTTTGTATTCCATAAAGACGGTATTGTCACTGAGCGTAAACGTTCCACTCGTTCTCCACTCTCCCATGACGAGCGCCTGGTTGGCTGTGAGCATTTCCTGCATTTTATCAGCATCGACATCATTCTTTCTTGCTTCTATGATTTTTTGTAAAAAGGTGCCTTCCTCAAAATCCGGGACATCTTCAAGAGGTAGGCGTACATTACCGTCATCAGAGATACGAAAAAGCGTAACACCGTCACTTAGTGCGCTGTTGCTTGCATAGAGGACACCGTTGGCTGCTTCGAGAGATACTTTTGCGTTAGCCTTTATTACGCTGATGGATTCCCATGACTCACCGCCATCTGCAGATTTGAGAATTTGTGTAGGTGTTAAGGCATAAAGGACGTTTTCGAGTGCGATTAGGCTCGGAACATCGGAATTTACCAATCCCTCCATAAAAGGGTGCCACGTGGTACCGCCGTCCGTTGAGCGTCTTATTCCATCGCCGTCAGTGCTGTAAAAATTGTTTGTGTCCAACGCGACAACCGGAAACGCGCCAAACACCTGGGAACCGGGGTTGGGATCTGTCCATGTTTCACCATTGTTATCAGAGAGTAGGACACCAATGGAGCCTTTCAACATCAGTGTGTTTCCGACGGTTACAACCTTGACTGCTGCTAATATCTTGACTGGATGTTCGTGCGTATTCGGTGTAATATCGGTCCAGGAATCACCGAAGTCGGTCGAATAGAGAACGGCGGCATGCGGGCCATGCGGTGGACCTGCGATTGTTCCGACGTAGAGTTTATTTTCGGTAGCTGCCAACGAAAAGATACCGTGTGGTACAGGTATCGGCAATTTTTTCCACTCGTCAGTCAACTGGAAGAGGCCTTGACTTGTGCCGACAAATAGTGTGTTATCAATAGCGAGTGCGTCCCAGATACGGAAATTGGGGGCACCCGCTTCTGGCACGTTATCGGCTTTCAAGGTCTGTCCTATGGGTTCCCACTGGTTGCCGACATCCTCGGAACGAAAAACCTCGGTTTGGAGAACGAGATACATCGCCGGGTCTGTAATAACCAATGCTCTTGCACGACCTTCAGGTCGTCTACCGAGACTATTCCACGTTTTGCCATCATCAATTGAGACTAAGAGTTCACTGTCGGTGAGGAGATAGAGGGTGTCCTCGTGTTCCGCCATGACCGGATTGAACTCCTGATTCGGACCGCTGGCACTAACAAACGTCCATGTATCCTGCTTGTCTGAGAGTCGATAGAGTCCTGTTTTCGCGATTGCATAGAGCGTTCGATTCGATGTGACGAAGAGTCCGGCATGTGAAACGCCGCCGGGTCCTTTCGTCTGCACCCACTGCGGTTTTGCTGCGGGTAGGTCGGTCTCATCGGCTTGTGCGGCTGCGACAAGAAGCGATTCCGATTGGAATCCGGCACCGCTGGTTTTACTGTGTGTGTCAGATATTCCGAATTGGGTTCGTGTGTCGGATTCGCGTGCTGATACTTGAATAATTGGTGTATCGATGAGTTCTATTGTCATCTCCGATGTCGCATCTAAATTATAAGGTTGCTGGAAACGAGAGAGTGCACGCGGTCCCGTCCCGATCATCAGGATAACCAAAAGGGTCGAAGCGAAAGAGAAACCCCACGGTAGCCACGGCTTGCTCACGGGAGCGGATGCCGGTTTGATGCGTGCAATCTCGCGCACGATATTCTCTGTTAGCGTTGGCGAGAGTTGGAAATTGTTGAAGACCTCTTGAATGATAGATTCCTCTTTTTCCAAGCGTTGTCGGGCGCGGTGCAGCCGACTTCTGACTGTGTTCGGCGATACGCCGAGAAACTGGCTAATCTCCTCACCGGACATTTCTGCGAGATAAAACAGCGTTACGACGGTGCGTTCGCTCTCTGGCAATTTTTTCAGGAGGCGTTTGACGAGTTCGCGCCGCTGTTCGATGGCGACTGTTTCGCCGCGGTCCATTTCATATTGCGCGTAGCAGGCTTCTTCAAGTTCGTCTGTGGACATGGCATCCAGAGACCTTGTTGGTACTTGCTTCTTGCGGAGCCATGAAAAACAGTGCCGCGTCGCAATCACGTAGAGCCAACCGGGGAACTGCTCTGGACGTTTCAGTGTTGAGAGTCTCTTGTAAGCCTTGAGAAAAACATCTTGTGTGAGTTCCTCAGCGGTATGGAAGTCTCCGATCTTCCGCCAGACGAGCGCGTGAACCGATTTCTGGTACTTATTGACGAGCGCGGTAAATGCGTCTTGATCGCCGTCTAAGACGCGTTGAATGAGGTCTACATCATTTGTCTTCATTTATATCTCCTCACAGAAAATATAGGTTTCATAATATAGTGACGCTCGTAAAAGTCGAAATGTTGCATAAAGTGCATATTACGCAAGGATTCATAAAAAAATGCGTGAGTTCTATTTGTAATGTGGTATTGTATGGCTATTATATGGACATGAGATTGGGTGTCAAGGAAGTATTCAAGGCGTGAATACTTTGGTGGAAAATGGCTGCGTGATTTTAGGTGCAGCGTATATTCTTTTTCTCTCTGAATCGCGGATTAGGCGGATGACGCAGATGACGCGGATTTTAAGACATTCTATTGTCAATCGCTTCTATATAGTGGTTAAAACGTCTCTTTATAGGTCTCTTGTTGTTTTTTAACACGCCTATCCAGGGCAAAGGCAGCACCTGCCAAAACTATTTCCGCTGACAGCATCCAGAGCCGACACAGCAGCGCGACGAGGGTTGCTTGTGGTGCTGGCATGTAGTTTGATAGTAACAGTCCTAAAAGTCCTTCACGGATGCCTAAACCACCGGGAGTTAGGAAACTTAGAAATCCGACGATCCATGCGAAAGCGAAGCAGGCGGTGAGAACGCCTGCGTCCGGCTATGCTACAAGGATGAATTTTTACTTTCTATTTCTCTCCTTCGGATCCGTTGTGAGGTATTTTGATATGGCTGGATGTATGGGATAGTGGATTTCCCCAGACTTTGACAAGTGAATTCGGGGGTGTCTGCTTTGAGGTTCTATCGTTGGCACTTTCAAACAGATCGCGATCAAACGCAGGTAGATGAAAGGCAAACCAAAACGGAGGAGTCGGTGATCCGTTTCACGTGGCGCAGCGGAGACAGCCGCTGACTTCAGGGGATCTGATATGAGGTATCTATATTTCATCATTGTTAAACGAAAGAACTCTCGGATGTTCATCGCCCATTCAATCGTATCCAGCTTTAATCCACGCCTTTAACATGTTTTCATGGGTAAAGTTGCCGAGGATAAACCCCGTGATGGCTGGTTCCTGAATGGCGAGCCACAACATCCCAGTGTCTGCACCGTATGTATTAAAAAAACCGCGTATTTTTTTTTGCTGGATATCATTAGTGTCTTCGGCATATCTTTTGCGTCTTTCCAAAAGAGGATCTACCCAATGAGTATCCCTTTCTTCTCCAATGATGATATCTAAAGGACTTTGTCGCGTTGCGAAGTATATCGCGTTTTTCATGTGTTCTCTATCTGCAGTTTGAGGGATAAATGGAAGTGGGTACGGATAGCCACACCCATTTGCGTGGTCTAGCTGAAAAAAGGTATCTAAAGAGCTGCACTGCCATGAGAGACTTTGTGAATGGAGGAAGGCAATCTGTTTTTCATTGGGATTCTCAAGTAGTCCCTCAAACAAATGGAGAAGTTCTTCGGTAGGAGGGGGCTGCACTTTCCAAAAATCATTGAGTGTCGAATAGGGGGCATTTCTGGGAAACGCATCTGAGAGAAATGCAAGGTAATTTTCAGAATTTATCAAAACCCGTAGGAGTCGAAAGTTCCCCGCAAAAAGACTTGATTCAAAACGCTGCCTGAGTTCAGAGAGTTCTGTAAATGCGGCTACGTGTAGTTGTTGGGGAGACGGCGGTGGAATACTGTCACTCTTATCATAATGAAGGTCTTCGCCATTATCAAAGGTAAGTATGTTACACGCAGGGTGTTGAGGACCGAATATCGCTCCAATGCGTCGCGTCTGATCTATGGTTGTTCCTGTCTCAGTGAATGCGTCTGTTTGATTATCAGAGTCACTGGGAGGGGTCATTGGGACTGTCTGTGTTTCTGTGCAACCGACAAATAGCGCGAGGCTTAGGCAGAGATAGAAAGTGGGAGGCAGGAAACGGGTGAAATATTTCATTATACAACCTTGTATCTTCAGTTTTATACTAATCTTTTGGTGGATACTGTTCGCTATTTTCTTTGGTGTTTTTTCCTTCTGGTTGTTCATTTGTATTTTGATCTGTATCCTGATGCGCTTATACCTCCTCTGCAAACTGTCCGTGATAAACCCTCGTGGCATAACAGCAATAGGCATCCATAATGGGAGGTGTCCTGTCGTCGTAAAATAAATCCAGAAAGTATTTTCAATGATTCTGTCTGCGACAGTGTCAAGAACTGCGCCGAGTTTTGATGTTTCGTTACGTCGGCGGGCAATATACCCATCAACGCCATCAAGCGCGAAGATAATCGCAATCGTTGCAATCAAACCGATATCCAGTGTTGATGCATGCCAAATAGGACAATAACGATAAAAGTTAAAAACAGGCGGCAGAGCGTTATGGTGTTTGCAATCATGTATCGGGGTTACAAACCCCTCCTACGGTTCTGTTGCGAGATATTTCGGATTCAGTTGGATATCCGGCGGATAGTGAATCTGCCATACCTTGACTCCTGCCTCTGCGAAATCATCTGTAGGGTAGACAGGAACAAACGCGTCGCTTAGTTCACCTTGCCGGAAAACTTCTGGGGGTTGGCTTTGCGTTAGCATAAGATGTGTCGCCTCGTGGGTTTTCAGGAATTCTAACGCCGCTCGTGGATCGGTAGCATCGCGAACATGTTTGTTAAAGAGATGGATCCAGTACTGAACGTAATGATCCTGATCAATAACGGTTTTGACCCCACCGAGGACATTCAGTTGACTGCCGAACCCCCATCTCGCAGCGACAACAGCAGTACTTGGGAGTTCTACTTTCATCCACGCAAACGCTTTCGCAACTGGGGCATCTCCAGGCTTGGCTCGGCGCATCTCTGTTGCGGCAAAAGTCGCGCGTTTGGCGTGTTCACCTGCAGGTGTCCAGTACATAAGCATAGTGACAATAACGACAGCGATACAGACTCTTATAACACGCAGCGGCAGCCGTTTTTTGAAGTCCACACTCAGGAATTGTGCGTTTTTGAGGATGTCGGTTATATAGGGACCTACGCGACATATCAAGTCTGCGGTAAAGAAGGCAATTGGCAGCCCAATAAAGAAGTCGTACCGTTTCGCATCGCGCGAGAGTGCCACCCACAACAGAAACCAAGCCGCCATCCCAACATAAACGAGTTCGTATTTTGGTGATTCGCGCTGTCGCCATGCGATGAATAGGAGTAGAAGAGAGAGGCCAGCAAGCGATGTAAAAAAGAGAACGTTGCATCCGGCCGTGCCCAAAAGGGTCTCAAGCCTTGCGCGAAAAAAGGTGGCGAGCATAAACAAAAATACAAATACCGCTAATACCGTGCCCTTGTTCTTCCAGAGATGGATGCCAGCACTGATGAAACCGAAACTCGCGAAGAAGAAGAGACTGCCGTATCGGAATACCCAATACCTATAATCCGGTGTTCTGAGTTCCCCCACAGTTTGCATGAGTTCGTTCTGACTTAGAGGGACGGTGGTGCTGGCGAAGGTATCCAATTGTATCCAAACGTACCCAAGTGCAAGTGCAAAACTCGCAAGCACTAACCCAAGAGACAGATTTCTGGCGTGTGGATGGAGTTTTTCTGCAAGCGATGATTTCGTGATTAGAAAGTGTCGGAGGGCTCGAATCCCTAATAGAACAAGTGGCGGGATCAGCACAAAGGCAAATAGGTGCTCTGTGAAACCCTCTCCACTCCGATAGGCAGGCGATGCCAGATAAAGCGTCGGCACGAAGGTGCACACCCACAAGGAATATAACCCTAACCGGTCATCTTCTTCAGAACCAATAAATCTCCAGAGTTCCATAACGAGGATGACACTAACGAACACACCGAAGCCTTCCCAGCTCATACCGCCGAGGAAAATAGAGAAACCTGAAGCGATTGTTAAGAGCAGTCGCCATCGGGACGACTGACTCTGTAAGGCCGCAAGATAGGTTGTGACTGCGAAAATGCCTAACATCAGACACCAGCTGTCTCTATCACTGAAGCCCGCGGCACTGCGTTCAACGGCACCAGGGAGCGTTGCCAAAAATATACCAACAACGCTTGAAAAAAGTAATCCAAAGGTCCGGTGAAGGAAAAGGCAAAGCACTCCCAACCCTAACACAAAACAGACAGCAGGCGAAAACAGGGAAACCTGATAGAGAGAGACATTCGGAAAGAGAATTGTTATTGCTTTGTGCGTGTAAGCGACACCGTAAGCGTACGCAGTCATGCTTTGTTCATAGTCTCTACCGAGGGGGAGCCAGCGGTGCATATCGCGGGCAGGCAGCCTGCCTTGTTCAGATACGATTTGCGCTTGCCAATAGTGGACATACGGATCGTTTCCGGTAAATTGTCCTTCCGGAATGTTCGGAACACCTTGAATGCGAATCCAGAAGGCAACAAGGAGAATAGCACCTAAGAGTACCCACGGAAGGAAAACACGTGCGGGTTTCCAAAGCGGTATTAATTTTTCTATATACTTCATTATGCTCCTACAAATGGAAAGCGTACTGCCAACCAAGGATAAGCCTCCATGTCGTTTTCAGCTGTGTACCGTTGAGGTTTTGATACAGTGGCATCTGAAATTCAACGGCAAGGCGTTGCCCCGCAAAGGTGCCCATCGGAACCATCAGGTTGCTTGAAATTGCAAGGTCAAGTCTTTGTCCGCCGCGCCAGTCGGGACGATGGCTTGGACTCATGTGTGGGTTCAACTCTGGATGGATCCCCGTGATATTTCCCCAATGCGTAAAGAAAAGTCTTCCACCCAGGCTAAGCCAATCGTTGAGTCGTCGCGCACCCCACGTAGTCACTGATACTGCAGTGCCGTGTCGGTATTCTTGTGAATTGGTATGCCATGGAAACGTGCCGCGCAGTTGACTGCCATAAGACCAGTTGCCGTGATACCCAAACAATGTCACACCTGGCCAGGCTTCAAAGGCTCCACTCCCGAGTTGCATCGGGTAGGGGAGCGGGTTTCCATCCGCTCCGTTTTTTGAAATAGAACCGGTGGGAAGCGAAACGCCGATGTTCCCAAGGAGCGTGAGGTTCGGTTTTTTCCAGAGCTTGAGCAGCCCTTCAAGCTTGGCATCACCAACACCCGAACTTGACATTTCATGATGTCCAACGGGGTGCCCATGATCTCCTTCTTTGTGGAGGTGCGCACCTTCCATCTCCATACGGAGAAACTGATAATTCGCCATCGCCATGAGCGTGAGTTTATCATGGGGGGCGAACATAGCACCGAAACCATGCATCTGCATTCCCATTTGCGTCGGGGTTACCATAAAGCCTTTAAGTACATCAGTCGTTTCAAGGGAGGTCGTGCCAGATTGCAGTCCTTGCATGTCCATCGCCATAAACCGGTAGGAAAACATCACTTCACGGGATTTATGTCCATGATCGCCCATCACGCCGATCGGGGCGTGGCTATCAGGACGGGACTTTGGCGAGTCTGCGGATGTCCAAGCAAGTGCGTAAAAAAACAGGCAACAAGTTAAATATAAATAGGAACTTTTCAAGAACGCCTCCTTAATTTTCGGCGCGAAGTGCATCAATAGGTGAAAGTCGTGCCGCTCGTATCGCAGGATAGACACCGAAAGCAATCCCCATAAAAATCGAAAAGAGAACAGAAATCAATATCCAATGCAAAGAGAGGACGACGGGCCACTCGGGCACAATCGGCACAATACGAACAGCGATCCTTGCCATGCCGTGTGCTGCGAACCAGCCGCCCGCAATTCCAAGAAGTGTACCACAAAAAAAAAGACAGATTGATTCCGTCAAAAATTGATAGAAGATGTCAATCCGTTTTGCACCGACCGATTTCCGTAAGCCTATCTCGCGCGTCTTTTCACCTACAGAGACAAGACACATATTCATAATACCTATGCTGCCCACAAGCATCGAGAAACTCGCGATGCTGACCAACCCAATTTTCATAACTGTTTCAAAGTGCTCCAGCCGCTTGAGCGTCCATTTTACCGTCCAATAGTTGACAAACTCATCCGTGTTTCGGTGCCTTTTGCGAATCACCACAAGTGCGGATTCAATCACCTCGTCTATATCTGCGTTCTGTTTAAAAAAGATCGTCATCTGGGGAACATGCTTATAACCGAGTATTCGCTTTTGAACGGTAGACAATGGAACACAGACACTATCATCTAGCCAGTATTCTCCTCTAATATTTCTTCCACGCGGCACCATTACCCCTACAACACGGCATCGAATGAATGCTGCATCCGTATAGTAGCGGATTCTCAACTCTCGTCCAAGAGGCGAGGTATCCGGAAATAAACGCTTTGCGATTTCGCTTCCTAAAACACAGACTTGGGTGGCGTGAAAAATATCAAATTCGGAGAAAAATCTGCCTTCTTGCACTTTCCAGCGCATCCAATTAGCATAGACACTTGTTACACCTTTTAGCGTGGAACCGAGGACGTTTGCGCGATAAGTTTTAAAAGTCGCCCGCGTTTCGACTTTAGGCAATACACATAGAACATTTGGACACTCTCTTTCAATTGCAAGCGCGTCTTCAATATTAAGACGCTCCCGGGTCCGACGGATGATACGCCCATTCTTAGTAATCCAAGCGCGTGTTGTAAATTTGAATTGGTGGGCACCACCGAGTTTGTCTATGTCATCTGCTATTAATTTTTTCGCGCCGTCCCTGAGTCCGATTATGCCCAATACACTGGCAATACCGATAAGAATACCGAGGATGGACAACCCCGCGCACAACCGGTTTTGTGAGATAGACAGGATACCTATTTTAATTATATCATTGATCTTCATATTGAGAGATAAAGTTGGAAATTTCAGATTTTTTGACATTCAAAAAACGTATTTGATCTTCATCTGTCTCATTTTGAAGTCTTTCTTCAATTACTTTCAATTTGTGTTGACACTCACGGAAAATCCAATTATATCCAGTTGGCACCCCCATCAACCGTAGATCACCATTTTCGCTCCCCAGTGAATGCCTTTCCTGCCAAGTGCCGCTGTAGGTTTTTATGCTGCCAACATCTGTTTCTGGATCGCATCCAATGACGACCCTTTCGCGATTGTCCACTGTTCCGTGTACAGTCAACCTTCCTGCACCACCCAGAGATGGACGCGCAACACTTAGAACAACTCGAATGTCTCCTTCATTATCACACACACTTAAACAACCACTGCCGTTTTCATCAACAAACATTTCCACACTCAGTGCCTCTTCTGGGTTCGGGCTTGTTTTACGGGTTGGGCACACCGCAATGGTGCCACCTTGATCGTCACCGCAAATAGAAACGAGAATGATACCTGTCTTGTCAAATACTCTGATAATACCACTCTCAAGTTCTTCGTGGGGATTGATTGTGACAAGGGGTTCTCCGGCATCAGAAACAATCCGCAATTCACGGCACTCTATTCGATCAAGATACATACTTTCTTTTTTTTCAGCCCGTGTGAGTTGTTGTTCTAATGCCTCGATCCGTGCCTCTAAGTCCAGTATCCTATCCTCTATATTAGCATTCATAACAAACCTCGTTTTAGATACATTATATACTGATTCGCAAGTTTTCATTCCTTACTAATAACCCAAGTTGCCACTTGTAAATCCATGGGATTTCCTATATAGTAACCCAAGTTGCTACCTTTTTATGCACATAGCACTCCACTGGAGTGCGAGGGGTTGAATGCGCTGTTTCTATAGACATACCACCCCTCTGGGGTGAGGAAAGTGCCTGAGAACCCCGCTAAAACATCTAAAACCTGTTAGTGGCAACTTGGGTTATAGTATTGAAGTCATATTGAGTAAAACATGAGAATTTAGTCTGATAGGGAACGAAGGGGGATCATTTGTGTCCTTTTCTCTCCGCCTCAGATCCCATTTGATTTGAATTCTTACCTCTTACTCGCTATGAGTTAATTTTGAGAGTTTTCGGTTTAATAATGATTTCGCCCCATTTCCAGAATTCAAGCTCCTGATAAACTAAGTTCTCAATCCTAAAATGGTATATATCATCACTTATTCAAAAACTGTCAAAACCAGAAATGGTGTTTAGCCTTTCCATCCATGACAACCGATGGTTTGACATTTCCGGCTACCTGAACACTTACTACCACACTTTGTTCCATCGCTCAGATCACAATACCTCGGTTTACCATGACCACTATACGAATTATATGAGCAAGTAACTTCATCATCGCAACAGTCACTGCTGGAGAAAAGAGAGACATTTGTTCCACCATCACAGCAGCTGGAGGCTTGGGTTTCTACAACAAACCCATCAAACACGCCAGCAAATACGACTCCGCCAGCAAAAAGCAGGACAATCATGAGTCGTCCAAGAACATTAGGGGTTGATAAAAAGTTTCTAATCATTCTAAGATTCTCCTTTATGTAAAAGAGACGTGAATCAGTATAACACGTCTCCACGAATTATATCCAAACAATTAACAGGGCAGACGCACAACACGTCTATCCAAGGATGGAAGATTGGAAGCAACCTACTTCCAACTACCCGTTTGTTTCCTATCCAATGGAAGGATCGGAGGCGATGGGATAGGTGTTTTCTCCCCTCTTCCTGCCTTCCACCCTTTCTATCAAGGATTTGGCTTACACTTTAGAATATTTAAGCAAGAACCGTGCCAATGGGTGAAATCGTGATATCCAGCTCTGTTATAACTTCGTCCGTCAAGGTGGTACGTGGGGTCCGGGTTGTTCGCAATGTAATCGGATCGTTTAAAGTGGTTTTTTGTCAAGTGTTGCAAAATACAACACGTTTGGGAGCGGTGCAGGTTGTGGAGCCTTTGATAAAGCGGGTTCCGGCGTGTTTTGTGGCAAAATACAACACTGTCTCATATCGCAACACTTTTTTTACTGTTGCAGGTTATATTTTTTCAATTTCCGATAAAGCGTGGTTCTATCAATACCCAACTGCCGTGCGGTATCGGAGATATTATTGCCCGTCACTTTGAGAGCATGGATGATGGTTCTCCGTTTAACTTCGTCAAGCGGAAGAATAAGGGTAGTATCCCTTGAATCTCCCATGGTGGCTTGTGGTCCCTCACGTCACATACTCTTAGGCAACGCATTTAATCGTGTGACAATGACTATAACAAATATCAGGTGTTTCTGTCTGAATCGCGGATTAGGCGGATGACGCAGATGGCGCGGATTTTAAGACATCCTATTGTCAATCGCTTCTATATCGCGGTTCAGGGGTATTCAATTGTACGATTTGGATCATGGTTTTGCTTTACATATGTGCCCGTTCTTAGGAAAGATCGCGAGCGCAGCTCGCTCCTACAGAGGAAGACGTATCCATATATATAAAGTGAATAGGTACAATTGAATG
>JAJDXV010000010.1 GCA_022823085.1 Candidatus Poribacteria bacterium | reverse complement strand
TGAGTTCAACTTGATATTTTTTATTCTTTTTCATGCGTGTCCTCTCTGATAGGAGATATAGATAGAACTTAGAGTCTACCATAAAACCCGCAAAAAGTCAAAAAACTTTATCACAAAATCAAAGTGGATAGACTACTAGTTATCGTTTTTGCTCACAAAGAACCGAATGCATGGGAGGCACTGTTGGAAGCAATTATTGGGTCAGGTTTTGCTGTAACGGCATCATGGCCAATTGACACCGAGAAAGGGAACAGAACAGCTGCGCTGGGGCGTGCTGCCCTAGCAACTTCGCTATGGCTTGTCTGCCGAAAACGTCCTACAAACGCCAAAAACGGGCGTTATAGTGAAGTTAAACGCAAAATGCAGGAACGAATTACCGAACGTCTCCGCTATTTCTGGGATGTAGGGATCCGAGGCCCCGACTTCGTATGGGCAGCCATCGGGCCTGCTTTGGAAAGCTACTCCAGCTACACGGAAGTCAAACGCATGGATGGACAACCCTTCACTGTAACCGAGTTCCTCACAGAAGTGCGGCGGATGGTGACAGACTTCGCCTTGGGGCAAATCCTACACGGTACCAGCACAGAAGCACTGGACGAATGGACGCGTTATTACCTGATGCACAAGGATTATTTCGGGGCAGAGAACGCCCCGGTAGGCGAGTGCATCCTACTGGCACAAGGCTACGGTGTATCACTTGATGATCTCCGCGCGCCACAAGTCGGCATCTTGAAGAAGGCAAGCTCCGGCAATGCCCTTAAACTCCTCGGATACACCGAACGTACTTCAGATCGAATCGGCTTTGCACACACCTCAGGCAGAATCCCTATGATAGATATGATCCACAGAGTTATGAAACTTTGGGATGCAAACGAAAGCGCGCACATCAACGCCTACTTCCATGAGCATGGCTTGCAAGAAAACCCACTTTTCAAAGCTGTTGTTCAGGCACTCATTGAAACGAGTCCCCAAGGTTCCAGTGAAAGGTCGCTCATGGAAACACTCATCAATTACGAACCGGGTGAACCGGTAAGCGGAGTTTCCAGTTCTGGCCGGTCAGACTCCGATGTAGTCCAACTTAGACTTTCACTGGATGAAAGTTCGTAATGACGAGTCTATATAAAAATGATCCTCACATCGCGGACCTTTTTTCGATTGATTTTGATGTATGAATCGTGTTAAACTATGCGATACAAGGCATGAAAAGACTTATTAATGGATCGCTCCGGTCTATTTGGTGAGAAATCACCCGGAGGGTTGCATCATGATTGAAGAACTAAAAAAAATAGTTGCAGAAGAAAAGGACGAAATCCGCCAACAGTACAAAGCACAAATCAAAGCCGTCTTTGGTTCCTACGCCCGAGGAGATTTCGACGCAGACAGTGATTTGGATCTTTTGATTGATGTAGATGTCGGTGCTACGCTGCTGGATCTTGTCGGTCTCCAACACTTTTTGGAGGACAGGCTTGGATGTAAGGTGGATGTCGTAACGCGACGTTCACTCCGGGAAGAACTTCGTGCGACTGTATTCAGCGAAGCCATATATCTATGAGAAATCATCGCCTTTACTTGAAGGACATTTTTGAAGCGATGGTCGCTATTCAATTATTCGTTGAAGGGATGGACTTTGACCTATTTGTTGAGGATGATAAAACCACTTCGGCTGTCGTCGGAAAGCTTGCAATCATCGGAGAGGCCGCTAAGAACGTTCCAGAGACGATTCGGCAGAAATACCCACAAGTGCCGTGGCGAAACATGGCAGGGATGCGCGACCGGATTATCCATGCATACTTTGCAGTTGACTACGTCGTAGTTTGGGATACCCTTAAAGTTGATATTCCGCAGCTGCAACCTATCATCCAGCAAATTCTTGAGGACATGGAAAAGGAATCAGTATAATGAGTACGAACGCATGGCATCAACATTGTGTTTTAAGAGATGATGTCCGACAAGGCACACTCGAACCTGCAGAATTCGCAGCAGATCTTTATGAAGTGCGAATGAAAGACGCACCAAACGTCTATCAAGTCCCCACTCTCTTCTTTGATCGCACCTACCCGACCCATAAACTCAAAACGTTGGTTCGAAACGTCCTGCGACGGCTATCCGGAAAAGATGGCAACCCTGTTCTCACACTTCAAGTCGCTTACGGCGGCGGGAAAACCCACTCGCTGATTACCCTTTTACACTTGGCTGAACACGGCACTGATTTCCAAGTACACCGCACTGTCCAAGAATTTATCCAATTCAGCGGGTTAACAACGATACCGCGAACGCGCGTTGCCATTCTCCCGTTTGACCAATTCGACGTGAAAAACGGGTTTCAGGCAATAGCCCCTGATGGAACAGAAAAAACACTCAAAACGCCGTGGGGCGCGTTGGCGTACCAACTCGCTGGCGATAAAGGGCTTGAAATCGTCGCCGAGCACGAAACCGATTATATCAATCCAGCGGAAACGCCCCTCGTCAACCTGCTCAAATTGCCACAAAACGAAGGACTCTCTACCCTCATTTTGCTGGACGAAACACTCATGTATACATCTGCTGCTGTCAAGGAGAATCCAAATCGATACGGAAGTCTTCGAGATTTTTTTCAGGTCCTTACGCAAGCAGTGAAAAAGGTTAACAACGCCGCAATCGTAGCGAGCCTTATCACCTCCGATATTATTGCCGACGATCCCACCGACATCCGCGTCCTAAATATGTTAGAAACGATATTCCACAGGTTGGATGAGACCGCTGAACCTATTTCAGAGGGAGATGTGTCAGAGCTGCTCCGACGACGGCTGTTTGAATACGTCCTGCCCGAAGAAAAACGCCATCCCATCGTCAATAGCCTCATCGCAGCCCGACAAAGACTCGCCCTCCGAGGACACCACACAGATCAGGAAACTTATGACAAACTCTTAAAATCTTACCCGTTCCACCCAAATCTCATTGATGTCTTTGAGCAAAAATGGACGCAACTGGATAATTTTCAAGGGACACGTGGGATGTTTCGGACTTTCGCATTTATCCTGAGAGAGGCTTTCGGAAAAGACCCCGCAGCATTTGTCGGTCCGAACGCGCTCCTCTCTGCTGACACCGAACTCTCCGATGCCTTACCAGAACTCACTAAAGCGTGTGATGAAGGGATTAAGTGGACACCGATTCTCAGAGGCGAATTGGAGAGGGCACGGACCGTACAGAAGCAACTCCCACTCCTGAAATCTCGCGAAATTGAAGCCGCAGTTCTTGCCACTTTTTTGCACTCACAGCCGTTTGGACAAAAAGCAGAATTGGCAGACCTACACCTCCTATTAGCACACGCTGACATCGACGCAGTATCCGTTGAAAAAGGACTTGCCGAATGGCGAGATGCCTCATGGTTCCTTAAAGAAAACGATAACAGTTGGGCTTTAGGAACGACACCTAATCTGACGAACATGCACGTCCGCGCAATGGCAAGAATTACCGAAGACCAAATCACCGAAAACTTAGTGAAACGGATAAGAAGTGCCGCATTGGGTCGGAACACAGATAAAGTTGATGTGCATACGTTACCCACTTCACCCACTGACATTTCCGATACGCCAGAACTCCGCTTTGTGATCGCGGATCCTAAAAATACGGCAGTACCGGGTGAAAATGTTTCTGCACCGCTTTCAGCATTTTTCGATAGAACTTATCGGAACAGTGTTATCGTGCTTACCCCTGAAAACGCACTGTTAGCAGGACTGCGACAACGGATTCGTAAAATCCTTGGGTGGGAATCCATCCAAAGTGGAGACGACATAAACCTTCTAAATCCAGAACAGATAGCATTACTCCCCAAACGAAAACGAGATGATGAAACGGGTATTTCGGAGTCTGTCATATCCGCGTACAATGTACTTATTGCTGTTGACGAAGATGGAGATATTAAAGCGAGTTTGTTACCACCAGGGCCGAATTCACCGTTTGAACGCGTGAAGAAAGCCTTAATTGACGAGGATAGATTGTTAGCAACTTCACTCGACCCAGAACTGCTTACACCGGACAGTTACCTTGATATCTGGGGCGGAGACGAAACCGCTAAACCCGTACAAGGTTTATACGGCATGTTTGCAAGTCTGCCGCGTCTACCGCGATTGCTAAACCGACAGGTATTCATTGACACACTTCGGCGTGGCGTTACAGAAGGTCAGATTGTGTTGCGTACCGTCCGTCCAGACGGTTCCCAGCATACCTACTGGCGCGAGACACCGACTACTGATGAGGATTTTTGGAAGAAAGAAAAAGCGTTAGAAATCGTTCCGATTGGACACGCGGTACTCCACAACCTCAGTCCTGGGTTATTAGCACCCGGCCAATTACCGGAATTGTGGCAAGACGATAATGTTCCAACAACGGTAGGCGCAATTCAAGAATTCTTTGACGGAGATGAAATACCAAAATTCGCCTCTGACCATGTTCTTTTAGAGATCATCCAGTCTGCTATTCAAAACGGTTTGCTGATGGCACGCCATAAAAATAAGGCATATTTTAGAGAACCGATTGCTGACACAGAGATAACCGACGATATGGAATTGCTCGCGCCGTTAGAACCCATCAGCGGTTCTGAAATTAGTGCGAAAGTTTTGACTGATGCATGGGAAAATGAAACCTCATCTGTCGGTAAGATAATGCACGCACTAACGGTTCTCAAAGGTACTCCGATTCCGTGGCGATTAATTGTTGAGGCTGTCAACGACGCTCGAGATAAAAGACTCTTTGAATTCGTTGAGGGGAGTCCACCGTGGCCCTGTGCTGCTGAGGAAGCCGATAAAGTCGGTTTAAAAGTTTCACAGACAACTGTGAAAATAACACCAAAAGATCTTATTGGTACTGATGCCAAAGCCGCATGGGAATCTGGAAATCCAACATTGGGATTGATTAAACAAACACTTGAATCCAATATAGGAATCATTATAGCCGATCATGTGTTTCTTGAAGCGGCGAAAGGCGCGATTGACGGTGGATTAATCATTTCGGATGGAGAATTAACAGACGACTTTTATCATATCCCGGTGCGTCAGGCAGCGTGGATCGGTCATACTGAATCCAACCTTACCGAAATTGAAATCCAAGATTTAGCTGAAGCCGTCGCTGATTTGGCGGATATCGCCCCTGAGCTTGACTTCCAGTTTCGCCTCACAATTACCGCCGAGGGCGAACCGCCATCAAAAGAGGTGTTAGAAAAAGTAAACGAAGTGCTTCAACAGGTTACGGAGCCGCTTAAATTTGATTAAGAAGCGATATTCGGTTAGCGATTTCTGTAAACTTCGTATTTTTTGAAGAAAAGCAGCGTAGATTGTGTTAAAGTTAATATAGGAGGACGCAGATGCCAAAACAAAAGAATTTTAAAGGGATGAACAAGTATCAGAAGAAAGCGCATCGCCGACGTGAGGACCGCTTGCGTGGGGATGAAGTTGAATACTACCTCGAACTCGCCTACTCTTCTGACCCCGATGACCGCGTTGAAGCAATGGATAACCTCTGTCCGTGCCATGTTCGGAAACGGATTGATGCCGTCTGGGTGGCACTCTACAAAGGTATGGTCGATCCCGATCTGCGTGTCCGTAGAGCCGCATGGCATACACTCGATGACGGCGGAAACCCGAACGATCCGAGACTGCAACCGCTCCTCGAAAAAATCGCTAAAGAGGAGACCGATCCGAGACTGCGCCAACGCGCACTCGACCTCATCGCCGAAACTCGGAAGGTAGAAGAACAGAAAGAGATGCTGCTGGCGCAGAAAGCACACACTTTCTCCGGACGCTGCGATTGGTGCGGTGACGCAAACGTCCAAGTCAGTTACGATTACGAAACAGAGTTTGAGACGAACGGCACAAAACGTTTCGCTTTGGTCTGTGAAGCGTGTGAATCCGTGTAGACATAGACCGTCTATATCAGAGATATATATGGCGACCCAAAACCAGTTATTTGACGGACACACCGAGTTTATCGCAACACGCGGTGTTAAAGAATACCGCGCAACGATCCCCGTATGGGTAAACGCCGAAGATGTTGTGTTAGAAATCGGCTGCGAATGGGGAACGACAACAACCCTAATCGCCCCGCACTGTAAAAGAGTTGTCGGTACGGACATCAGCCTTAAATGCATTGAACGTGCGAGGGAGCGACACCCGGATCTACACTTTGAGGTGCTTGACGGCTTTGATGTTCGGGCAGCATTGGAACTCGGTGAACCGTTCAGTAAAATATATATTGATATGTCCGGGATGTCAGGGTACAATTCTCTGCTTGACACGATCGCGCTCCTGACATCCTACGCCACGGTGCTCCGTCCGCAGGCGATCATCGTTAAAAGCAGTTCCCTAAAACGTTTTGCCGGACGTTGCCACGCGTGGCGACCGCCGCGCACGGAACCTGAGACGCGTCCAAATACCTCTTTAACTGGTGACTGATAACTGAAAACCGATAACTCTGAAAAAAATGAAGAAGAACCGATGTGGAGACAACAAAATATTTACAACGCGTTTGTCCCTGTAAAAAAGTGAAGGAAAACCGGCTTGGATGCAACAGAATGCACAACATCCTGCTAAAGAGAGTTTGATTTATGATTCCTGACGATGTGTACGTACACCAGACAGTGGAGGGAGATGCCGAAGCATTCAACGAGCTTGTTAATCGGCATCATTCAAAAATTTATGGGCTTGCCTATCGGATGCTTGGTAATCCCGATGATGCCGCCGATGCGACACAAGAGACATTTTTAGAGGCATACAAATCCGTTAAATCGTTCCAATTTCAGTCCCAGTTCGGAACGTGGTTGTATCGTATCGGCATTAACACGTGCCAGCAGTATATCCGCAAATCGCAATCCAACGAGCGGAAGTTGACGGCTTACACCAGAGAGGCGGCAATCCATGGTCCCGCTTCTGAGAACGACTCGCCTGAACGTATGCTGATTAAAACCGAACAGAGCGAGATGATTCAAGGTGCTATTGATCGGTTACCCCCGAAGCAACGCGAAGTCGTCACGCTCTACTATATGCAACACCTGAAATATCGAGAGATTGCGGAGATTTTGGAGTGTTCGGAAGGCACGGTCGCCTCACGATTGAATCAGGCACTGAAGAATCTTAAGCGGAAGTTGAGCAAATATTATCTTTAAGAAGGAGGCGTTTATTGATGAATTGCGAACAGGCTCTTAACAATCTGCCTCACTTAGTCGTAGCGGAAGATGCCCGAACAACAGACGCGGTTTCTGGCGGCGTGTCGCGGCGTGCTGTTTTAGAACACCTTCGGAGCTGCCAAGGATGCCAGAGGGAATACGAAGCGTTGTGGAACACGGCGAGTATGCTTGAGAGCGTAGATGAACCGGCAACACCACCGAAACTGGCTGCTAACATTCAGCAACGCATCCGAGAACTCCATCACCAGAAACAGTTGGCGTTCTTCGCGAATCCGTTGGCGTGGTGCCTTGATCGGCTAAAGTTGGATCTCTCACCACGGCTTGTTAACGCTACCGCGCTGCTCTTTTTTCTTCTGGCTTCCGGTTTTATTATGAAACTCGCGTTTTTTCCAAACCCACAGGAACCGGAATCCGGTCTCATAGCGATGAAGAAGACGGTGCTCCAAAACATCAAAATCTCCACATCGCCGTGGGCAGGACTCAAAGATGTTGGGACACCCGCCGAAGACGGACGCATGTCGCAGCCGTCGGTTATTGCTGCCGAAAACGCTTATAACCACTTCTTTAGTCCGACGAGCATTGGATCAAGAGCGTGGCACACCGATTACGCTGAGGTGAATAGACAGACAGGTCAAACAAGTGTCGCTGGATACGTACAAGACGCGGCAAGCGAAAAGTTGACGGTGTTTTGGAATCAGATTAAAACAGAATTATAGTCTGTTTCATATATTTCATAAATTAGACTTAGCAGGCGAGGTAACCTACCTCGCCTGTTTTTTGTCACGTCGGAAAGTATCCACAGAAAACCGTACTGACAACCTAACCCTTCCAAAATCAAAAATGATTGACACACAACCGTGTTTTGTGTATAATTGCCTAAAATTGGTCTATTGGCAAAGTAAGTAAAAAGCATGGCATCAGAACAAAACACATCTCATCAAAAACCGCTTCTGGAGGTTTCCGGTCTAAAGACGGTTTTTCCAACAGACGATGGCATCGTGAACGCCGTGAACGATGTCAGTTTCTCTATTGCACGCGGACAGACTGTAGGCGTTGTCGGTGAGAGTGGCTGCGGAAAGAGTATTACCGGTCTCTCACTTCTCCAGTTAGTCCCATCGCCGGGTAGGATTGAAGCCGGTGAGATCCTGTTCTATCGCGACGGCGATGCTGATCCGTTGGATATCGCACAGGTACCCCCGAAAAGCGAATTGATCCGTCAGATTCGAGGCAACGAAATAGCCATCATTTTCCAAGAGCCGATGACCTCGCTTAATCCGGTTTATACCGTTGGAAACCAGATCGCGGAAGCGGTCGCTTTACACCAACAGGTTGATAAAAAAACGGCGCGTGAACGTGCGATTGAGATGCTCGAGCGTGTCGGAATCCCCGCGCCAAAACAACGTGTTGATGAATACCCGCACCAACTCTCCGGTGGTATGCGCCAACGGGTCATGATCGCAATGGCACTCTGTTGCTCACCCGCACTGCTCATCGCTGATGAACCGACAACAGCACTCGATGTGACAATCCAAGCACAGGTACTCGGTCTCATGCAGGAACTCCAAGCGGAATTCGGGATGGCGATTATGCTCATTACACACGACCTCGGTGTCATCGCAGACCTCGCTGATGAAGTTGTCGTCATGTATTCAGGACGCGTCGTTGAACGCGGGAGCGTTGACGACATCTTCTATAGCCCGCGCCACCCGTACACACAAGGCTTACTCAAATCGATACCGGTTCTCGGTAGGACAGTCGAAAAAACATTACCTTCTATACCGGGGACAGTGCCGCATCCGTTGGCACTACCGGCGGGTTGTTCGTTTCAACCGCGCTGCCCGGATCGGATACCAGAATGTGACCAGATGCCCGAACTCAAGACAACCGATAACGGCACACATGCCGTGCGCTGCTGGCTCCACCAAAAACTTAATAGTTAAAAAAATGACAAAACTGCTTCAGGTGAACGACCTCCGAAAATATTTCCCGATACAGAAAGGGATCTTTCAACGCACCATCGGCTACGTGAAAGCCGTGGACGGTATCAGTTTCGATGTCGAACGTGGCGAAACCCTCGGACTCGTCGGCGAAAGCGGTTGTGGAAAAACAACCGCAGGACGGTGCATCCTTCGCCTTATACCACCGACAAGCGGGAGCTTCACTTTCGGAGACGAACAGGTAGACCTCGCAAAATTGACACATAGCGAGATGCGTCCTTTTCGGAAACGGATCCAGATGATATTCCAAGACCCGCACGCCTCTCTCAACCCACGTATGACCGTAGCAGATATTGTCGGCGAACCGATGCGTGTCAATCGTACCGAAAAAGGATCGGCACTCCAAGATCGGATTGTAGAGCTGCTCGAATCTGTCGGTTTGAGACCGCAAGATATGCGCCGGTATCCGCACGCTTTCAGCGGTGGGCAGCGTCAGCGCATCGGTATCGCACGCGCCTTAGCACTTCAACCCGAACTCATCGTCGCAGATGAACCGGTCTCCGCGTTGGATGTCTCCGTACAGGCACAAATCCTCAACCTCTTGGCAGAACTTCGCGAAAAATTTCAACTCTCCTATATCTTTATCGCACACGACCTAAGCGTGGTGGAACACATCAGCGACCGCGTCGCTGTGATGTATCTCGGCAAAATTGTGGAAATTAGCGATGCCGAAACGCTTTATCAAGCACCGAAGCACCCGTACACAGAAGCACTCATCTCCGCCGTGCCGCTCCCCGATCCGAGCGCGCAACGCAAACGTGAACATATCCGACTTGAAGGCGACGTACCTGATCCATCGAACCCGCCTACAGGTTGCTACTTCCACCCACGATGCCGTTATGCAACCGATATCTGTAGACAGGAGACCCCGGAACTTCAAGAGGTGGCAACGGGTGTTCAGGTGGCGTGTCATCTCAGTGATACGTTGACGTTACAGGGGGTAGAATGATGTCAAAGCAAAAAATATCGCCAACTGAGCTCGCAGCGTGTAGAAAACGATTGGAACAAGTATGGAAAAGCCGAGTAATGGACGAAGGGCTGCTTGATCGGGCATGGGACACCGCATATCAAGTCGCGACGCTGCTTTATGAAGAGTTCGGTGCAACCCAAGTCTTTGTCTTCGGTTCACTCACAGAGCCGATGGCGTTCACAGACAGGTCCGATATCGATATCGCTGTGTCAGGACTCTCCAACGATGCCTACGATAAAGCTTATGGAAAGGTTGTGTATTTCGATGCTCCCTTCAAAATAGACTTCGCTAACTTTGATACGTCGAAAGGGCTTTTCCGAGAACGAATGAAACACCAAGCGATCCCCATCGAAAAAGGGACGCGGCCCCCCAATAATACGACAGACGTGTGGCAGACGCTTTACAAACACTTACAGCGACAGGTTTTCCCCACCGAGGAGGGAGACATTTACGAAATGAACCGCAAGAGACTCACGCAGCGTATCAACGACGAACTTGACAAAATAGAAGGAACACTTGAAAGAATTCAAAGAGGATTAGAGAGTATTGACGTGTTACCTATTGCGGCAAGAGAGTTCATTGAAAATACAATCGCTACAGATCTCGCCGATATCTATATGGGTATAGAGCGGATTTTTGAACGGATTGGCCGTGAGGTGGATATGCACGTGCCGAGAGGAAGCCAATGGCATAAAAATCTACTTGCACAAATGGCAGAAAAGCGACCAGAACGTCTACCGGTGATTTCCGAAAATACACGCCGCGAACTGGAAGAACTTTTAAAATTCCGACACAAAGTCACTAACATTTACGGCAAGGAATTGAGATATGAAATGACCATACCGCATGCGAAATCTATTGGTGAACTTTTTGAACGTGTCTCTGAAGATATGAACATATTTACGGATTCCCTCGTCAGACGTGAGGAGGACGTTTGAGATGCACAAAGCAAGTGCAGAGAAGAAGTTTCCAGTTACCAGTTTTTCAAGTTACCAGTTTCCAGTTACCAGTTACCAGTCAGAAAAGAATCGTCCTCTCTTTAACTGGCCACTGGTGACTGGCCACTGGTTACTGACTCACTCGTTACTGATACTGCTGATTTTCATCGTTGGGTGTTCGGGAAACCCGTTAGAAGATACCTCCGACTTTCCGCGTGGGATAGAGGCGAAAGAGGCACCGATGTGGGCAAAACAGGTCGCCGCAGGCGAACTGCCACCGCTTTCGGAGCGGCTACCAGCAAACCCGCTCGTCGCTAAAACCGATTTCGACGGGTATGAAGGGCCCGGTCCCTACGGCGGAACGTGGCACCGGTTCCATACGCACCCAGAGTTAGGAACATGGAAGA
The DNA here is from genome assembly GCA_022823085.1 of Candidatus Poribacteria bacterium. Classification (GTDB taxonomy): domain Bacteria; phylum Poribacteria; class WGA-4E; order WGA-4E; family WGA-3G; genus WGA-3G. The sequence continues at coordinate 47,774 of JAJDXV010000010.1, read as the reverse complement.
TGACTGCCGGTTATGCCCCGCTTATCCGCTGGAAATTCGATGCCTCTGGTTTGGAACCCGGTTTAGCGGAATCGTGGGAATTTAACGAAGACGGCAGTATCCTCACTTTACATCTGCGCAAAGGGGTGAAATGGTCGGACGGACACTCTTATACTTCTGCCTCGTTTGCTTACTATTACGAACTTTGCCTTGATGAACGATACAAATACAGTCCGCCTGTCTGGTGTAAAGTCAACGGCATCCCGATGGAGGTCGAAACGCCTGATGATTATACGATTGTGATGAAATTCGCAGGTCCTAATTGGCTTGTCCCGCTCTGGTTAGCGACCGGTTTTTGGTGGTGTAATCAGTACAACATCCCTGAACACTACATGACGCAATTTCATCCGGATCGTAACCCCGAATACACCGATTTTATCCAATTTGAAAAAAAGAATATACCGTATCAGAACACAGAGCGTCCGACGTTGTGGCCCTGGCGGTTGACGAAATACGAAAAAGGAGGCTTCCGGGTCGAACTCGAACGGAACCCGTACTACTACGTCGTCGATACACTCGGCAGACAACTCCCTTACATTGACAGAGTCAAGACCAGTTTGGTCCCTGAGCCGCAGGTGCGTGTGCTTAAAATCCTTGCAGGCGAGATTGATTGCCAATATCGCGGCATGGAACTTCGAGACCTGGCACTCTATCTGAAGGGTCAAGAGAAAGGTGGCTATAAGGTACGACGTTGGAAAAGCACGGCTGGCGCGCAACCTGCCATCCTCATTAATTGGACTGCACCCGACCCTGTGTTGCGGCAAATCATCCGAGACCAACGGTTCCGAAAAGCACTCGCTTACGGCATCGACCGTGAAAAATGTAACGAGATCGCATGGCGCGGACTGCTCGAACCGCAAGCCGCAACTGTCAGCCAAGAAGGCTGGCACTTCGCTGATGAAGACGGGCAGGCACTCTTTGAGGCGTGGAAACGTGCCGATGCCGACTTCGATATCGCCGCCGGAAACCGACTCCTCAATGAAATGGGGCTCACCGAACGCGATAAGGACGGTTATAGGGTGCGCCCCGATGGCAAACCGATTGAGATGCTTATGGATGTTCCGAGTTCCAATCTCAACAGCCAAGAAAATGACATCGGACTGATTATTCAAGACGGATGGGAGCAACTCGGATTGAAAACCTTGCTCTATACGCCGCCGGGTGCCGAATTGAGCCTCCGCCGCACCCTCGGAAAATTTACAATCAGCATGCACGGTGAAGCGGAGATGGACCTCTTCACTTATCCAGATTGGGTCTTCCCGACGCTCCCGAAGTATTGGCATCCGAAGGTCGGGAAATGGTATGAAACCGGTGGTGAAAAGGGTGAACCTCCCACCGGACCGCTAAAGAAACTTCTCGATTTATATGATGAGATTAAACGCGAACCCGACCTGAAAAAACGACATCAGTATGTTCGGGACGCAGTCCAGATCCACATTGACGAGGGACCGTTTCACCTCGGTTCCGCAGCACGTTCGCCATCGCTATTAGTCGTCGCGAACCATTTCCACAACGTACCCAACGACGGCATTTTAGGGCCGTGGGCAATCGTTACACCAGCAACCCACTATCCTGAGCAGTGTTGGATATCTAAGGAGTAGTTATAAGTTATAAGTTATAAGTTATAAGTTATAAGTTATAAGTTATAAGTTAAGAGAGTTCAGAGACTCCCAACCGCTCTTTACTTCAGGACTTACGCAATTTTGACGACAGCCAGTTTTTTTCGCGGATATTTCTCGGAAAACACAGCGTTCTTGGGGCACAGACTAACAGTCTATGCTACAAAAGAGAAGCATGCGTAAGTCCTATACTTATAACCTACCACTTATAACCTATAACCAATCTTCTGACAACTGACAACTTTAAAAAAGGAGATACGCTCATAATTACTTATATCATTCGCCGATGTTTCATCGCTGTGCCGACACTTCTGGCGATTTCTATTATCTCTTTTATCATCATCCAACTCCCGCAAGGCGATTACCTCGACCGAGAAATCCAGCGGTTAGAGGAAGAATTCGGCGATAGCAGTTCGCTCGCACAAGTCGAAGAATTACGCGAACGCTACGGACTGAACGAGCCGTTGTGGAAACGCTATCTCATCTGGATCAGCGGTTTTGTGCGCGGCAATTTCGGTGAGTCATTTGAGTATAAGCGCGAAGTCAATGAACTGATATGGGACAGGATAGCGTTTACGCTCCTCATATCCATGGGTTCGCTCATTTTTACCTATATCGTCGCAATCCCGCTCGGTATCTATTCTGCCACGCATCAATACCAATGGTCAGATCACTTTCTGACCTTCCTCAGTTTCGTCGGGATGTCGATCCCGGCGTTTCTGTTGGCACTCTCGTTGATGGTCTTCGCGTTTGACATCTTCGGTGTTCCGCTGTTTGGGCTCTTTTCGGCTTACTATGAAGGCGCGCCGTGGACGTGGGGTAAACTCAACGACCTCATCAAGCACCTCTGGATTCCAGTGATTGTCGTCGGTATTAACGGCACGGCGAGCCTAATGCGCATCATGCGCGGTAATCTCCTTGATGTGTTAGGACAACCGTTCGTGCAAACCGCACGTGCAAAAGGACTCAAAGAGACTGTCGTCGTCGCGAAACATGCTGTCCGTATCGCAATCAACCCGCTTATCAGTATTTTAGGGATGAGCCTACCCGGTATCCTCTCCGGTTCAGCGATCGTCTCTATTGTATTGGGGTTGCCAACGGTCGGACCGATCCTCCTAAACAGCCTACTAAACGAGGACATCTACCTTGCCGGCACGTTGATTATGATGTTGAGCCTGCTGCTGGTTATCGGTAATCTGCTCGCCGATATAGCCTTGGCATGGGTGGATCCGAGGATCCGCTATGAATAATTTTTTAACTATTAAGTTTCTGTGCATCGCTCCACTACGTTCCGCGTTTTTTAACTATTAAGTTTCTGTGCATCGCTCCACTACGTTCCGCGATGATTTCTGATAGCGAGTACGCAGTTAACAGTACGGCGAGTACGCCTTTCAGTACGCAGTTAACAGTTAAAAGAGGGATACGATAATTCCAACACCTCTTAACTGAAAACTGAAAGTGAGCGAAGCGAACGTACTGACGACTGGTAACTTCAAAGCGACGGACAACAGAGAACGGATTATTAGCGATGGTAACGCTGACGAACCGCAAGGAAAATTAAAAAACATGAAAGCTACAACCGAGACAGCAGAAGAGATTGAGGATGCAGGCGACCCTTGGACAGATGGAGGGCAGCTGAGTTACCGTCAACTGATATGGCGACGGTTCCGAAAAAACCGCATGGGTGTCATTTCCGGTGCGGTCTTAATCCTCTTTTACGCACTTGCCATCGGTGCTGACTTCTTCGCGCCCTATCACTATAACGAAATCAACATGCGCCTGCGCCACGTTCCGCCGCAACGTCTCCATTTCTCACTCAAGGACGGGTTCTACGTCTACGGCTTGAAATCCGTTCGGAATCCAGAGAGCCTTGAGTTAGCGTTCACCAAGGATATGACGCAACGGCATCCGGTTGAATTCTTTTTCAAGGATGCCGACGGAAAGCGACACTTTTTCAGTTCTGCAGGTCCCATGTTCTTATTGGGTACAGATCGGATGGGGCGTGACCTACTTTCGCGGATTATGTACGGGGCACGCGTTTCAATGACGCTCGGCCTGGTCGGTGTCTTTTTAAGTATCATTCTCGGTTCTATTCTCGGTACCATATCTGGATACTGGGGTGGCTGGGTCGATAACCTTATCCAACGTGTTATTGAGATCTTATCAGCGTTCCCGGATATCCCGTTGTGGATGGCACTCGGTGCAGCACTCCCACCGGGATGGTCGAGCATTCAAATCTATTTTGGAATTACCGTTATTTTGTCGATTATCCGTTGGGGTGGATTGGCGCGGCAGGTACGCGGGAAAGTCTTGGCGTATCGGGAGAGCGATTTCGTGATGGCGGCACGCGCTGCCGGTGCCGGACATTGGCATATCATCACAAAACATCTGATGCCGGGGTGTTATAGCCATATCATTGTTATCGCGACACTCGCTATTCCCGGTATGATTCTCGGCGAAACCGCCCTCAGTTTCTTAGGGTTAGGCATCCGTCCACCGATGACGAGTTGGGGAGTGCTATTAGAGGAGGCGCAGCGCGTCACCGTTCTGCTCCACTACCCGTGGCTCATTTTTCCGGCAGTACCGGTGCTTGTCGTCGTCATCGCCTTCAACTTCTTAGGCGATGCACTCCGAGATGCCGCAGACCCGTATTCCGATTAAAGGTTCCCCAGGACCGGTAGATGCGATTTCCTAATCGCACCGAATTTTATACTACTCAGTCTTATGCACAGGTTTCTTCTGGCTAGGAAAAAAAAATTAGACCAAAACCGTAGCCTGCAACAACGGCGCAGGCGGATATACAGAGGAGAACTTTCAATGCAAAACCAACTTGACCGAACCGCAAGGAAAGTAAAAAAAACAGACCTCGGATTCTTCGCAACAGACGTTTCGTTCACAGATAAATCCGCAATCGTAACAGGTTCCAGCCGTGGTATCGGACGCGCAATCGCCATCGAATTGGCGCGTCAAGGTGCAGACGTGCTAATCAACTACAACCAAAACCGTGACGCAGCGGAATCCGTACAACAAGAGATAGCGGCACTCGGCAGAAAAGCCGTTATCATTCAGGCAGACATCAGCGACCTCGATTCACACGAAAGATTGCTCGACACCGCACACAACGCTTTCGGGAAGGTGGATATCCTCATCAACAACGCCGGTATCACCCGTATCGCCGATATTCTTGAGGAGACACCGGAACAGTTTGATCTGATTGTTAACACCAATCTCAAGGCGACGCATTTCCTCACGCAGCGCGTCGCGAATGACATGGTCGCAAACGAGGTACGCGGATGTATTATCTATACACTTTCAATCTCAGACACAATGGCATCCGACAACCGCACCGCCTACTGTATCTCGAAAGCGGGGTTAGAGATGAGCATGCGCGCTTTTGCCGGACGGTTAGCACCACACGGCATCAAAGTCAACGGTATCGCTGCGGGTGTCATCAATACCGATCTCTCGCGCGTCCGTATCCCGGACTATGAGGAGGCAGCAGAGAAGGGATATATCTTTATGGTCCGCGCCGGTGCGCCCGAAGACGTTGCACACGCCACGATTTCTGCGATGAAACTTTACGATACCGGTGTCGTCATCCCCGCAGCAGGCGGCGTGATGACCCCACTGTTGAATCTCAGGTCTATGGCGGAATTAGATATGAATAAAGAATAGGATTTACCATTTACTCTTAAAGTCCCCCTGATAAGGGGGATTTAGGGGTTAAATGAGGCAATTTCACAAAATGTCGTCAAACACCCCGTGCTACCCAACGCTGAGAGCAGAGCGAAACTTACTGAACGACAGAGGGATTTAGGAGTCCTTGCAGACGAAAACCTAAAACGCAATAGCCCTACAAAAAAGCGAAACTACTTGCCATACCATACCAATTGATGTTAGAATATTAGACATCTTTTCACAGGTTTTCTCAGTTTTGAGAGGGAGTTGCATTATGACAACTTACACATTCCGGAGCAATAGCGGTTTCTACAGATTCTGTGAAGTATAGTAGTCGGTTTTGGTATTTCGTTGCTGCCAAACTTGTAGTTTCAAAAGTCATGATCAATATTTGATAAGAGGCCTTAAAATTGGAAAAACAAAAGAATACTTCCGACAACCAGAAAAATTCGCAATGGATTTGGCCAGGTTTAATCAGTTTAGTTGTCTTGGCATCAACAGCTGTTTTCGTGATCATTGCAGCAATACGAGATTTGAGCAGCGTGGAAAATGTCTTATTGCAATTTATTTTTTTATCAATCGGATGTGGTGTTTCGTATCAGGTTGGGAAACAGTCAGTTGAAAAAGCAAGAGATGAGATTCTCAAACCACAAGCGCGGAATGCTGTCCGCTACCTTGTATCTTTATATAAAAGCGTTACCCGTGCCGCAGCAGTAACCGAATCAGCGCAGAATTTTGAATCACGTGAGAATTACAACATTATCCGTGCATATCTTTTAGGTATTTTTGGCGAACAACTTGCTACCGCAGATAATGCAATTGAAAATTGGCGGGACATCCTCAAAGAAGAATTGGAGGATTTGATACAAAAACTCCGAGAAGAAACCATAACATCTGAAGAGTTACAAACTTTGATACAGAAACTTGTACCTGACAAGGCATTGGAGGACAATGATGACTGAACCTATTCGCGGAAAAGTCGCACGAGTACTTAATGATCGGGAAATAGCAATAAACATCGGAACAACACACGGCGTAGATATCGGTATGTACTTTGATGTGATGGATGCTCAAGGGGAAGATATAAAGGATCCAGATACAGACGAAGTGTTAGGTTCTATTGAACGTCCAAGAATCAGAGTGCGGGTCACCTATGTTCAAGATAAATTGGCTGTGGCTTCTACATACAAGTCAACACAGATTAACATCGGGGGAGTTGCTTTATATCCTGCTCTGGGATATGGACCGATCGCTCGAGCTCTTATGCCACCCAATTGGGTGACAAAGTATGAGTCATTGAAAAAATCAGGCGACGCTCCTGGTATGCTTGATGAGGATAATAGTTCAGTTAAAACAGGTGATCCTGTTGTGCAGGTACTTGAAGTGGACAAAGCAGACAAGGGCAGCAATCCCGCAGTGCAAGCCCTTGAAGCGGGCAAAACAGAACAAGCAGCTCTAACGAAAAATAATGAGGGATAAGGCACCCTATGCCACGACTCACCGAGATAAACCCTGTCGGAAAGGAAAGAATAGGCTATCCCACTCAAAACCGTTAGATGAATACATTGTTGATTTTTGTTGTTCTGAACTCATGCTTGCTATTGAGATTGATGGGCACACGCACGTAGATCAAAAACAGTACGATAAACGGAGGACTGAAAATCTAAACAAATATGGTATTGAGGTGATTCGATACACCAACGCTGAAGTGCTAAATAATCTTGAAGGGGTGTATCGGAATTTATGCGAACATATATCTGCAATAAAATCCACTAAATCCGCAACCCCCTAAATCCCCCTTATCAGGGGGACTTGCACACACGTTACATAATCCCAATATCACGAAGTATTGACTTTTTGATTTTACAGACCATCGTATACGCAGGATCGAACACGTTTCCCATATCATACTCCACTGCCTGTCCTAACAGGATGTGTGCTGCCCGTTTCTCTAAACCGAGTTCACCCAACCACCGTAAGAGTTCTGTCGTGGCATGTTGCACTGCCTGATCTAACGGTCGCGCATTGCCTGCTGCAAGAATATAATCGCTGTTTTCGGCGCGGGGCCAGTTGATGGTCTTGCTTTTGAGGACCTCAACCGTAAACTGCACGTCAAAAGAGATTTCGATGCCGGTACCGACGATCTCACCGTCACCCTGAACGGCGTGTCCATCACCGAGATGAAAGAGCGCGCCGGGAACAAAGACAGGCAAATAGACGGTAACCCCCTCTTTAAATCCGCGATAGTCCATATTCCCACCGTGTGTAGAGGATGTCGCTGTCGAAATCGCTTGACCGCGCGGCGGCGCGACTCCGAAACAACCGACCATCGGCTCAAGCGGCAACGTGAGTTTACCCAACTGTGTCTCCGGTGTCATTAATGTTGCTGTCCATTCCTCTAAATCCACATGCCACTCCGCGCGACCGCCTTCCGGCATCTCGGACGCAACGTAGTGCGGATCCAGAACATTCGGCGCGACGACGGTAGCCGTCCGTCCGATCTTCCGGTTCGGAACAATCCGATCAAAATGGACAGATAGTGTATCGCCAGGTTCTGCCGATTCGATAAAAAACGGACCCGTTTGCGGGTTACCACCCGGGGTAACCTGTGTATCCGTAGCATCAAAACCTGCGTTATCCACAGTAGTTGTGAAAACAGTGTCGCCGCTCTCAATATGAAGCACCGATTCGTGTGCACCGATCGCTGTGTGATAGACTGTCGGTTGGAAATGATGTGTCGCCATCTCTGAAATTCCTCAAATGGTTGTTAGTTGTTGGTACGCTGCGCTTTAAGTTGTTGGTGCGATGGTTGTTAGTTGTTGGTGCGCTGCGTTTTAGGTTGTTGGTTAAGAGGGTTATTGGTTGTTGGAAAGAAGTCTCTTAACTTATAACTTATAACTTATAACCAAAAGGGCGTACTCGCCCGTACCATTAACCAATAATCAACTACCAATATACCACTTTTACGAGGTCTCGTCAAGAGCGGAATATTCAGTTTTCTCCCTATTTTGGAACAGAATGTGAAGTTTATCGTAACGCGAATAGACGTTATAGCGATTTAATTGTAACTTTAGCGCGTCTATGCTAAAATACTAATAGAGGAAAAAGGAGGGTAGAATGGATTGGAAAAACGCAGTGTCGGAAATCATAACACAACCCGGTTCACGCCTTCGATTCAGTGAACCGCTCGCGAAGCACACCTACTTCGGCATCGGTGGTGAAGCAACCGCCTATATCGAAGTCAGCACAGTGTCCGAATTGGCAGCACTGGCACGTTTCCACAAACAGCGGAATGTACCGGTCGCCATTATCGGGCGTGGTTCTAATCTACTGGTGAGCGACACCGGCTTCAAGGGTATCAGTATCCGGTTAGTCGGTGAGTTAGCGAAACTCGAGATAAACGGGAACGTCATCTCCGTCGGTGCGGGACTCTCACTGCCGAGACTCTCGAAAACGATGTCGCGACACGGCTTGAGTGGTGTGGAATTCGCATTCGGTATCCCCGGTTCCGTCGGTGGTGCGCTGATTATGAATGCCGGTGCTTGGGGCAGCAGTTTCGGGGATGTCGTTAAAAACGTTACAGTCATGGATCACACCGGTAAACTTATCACGCTCACACACGACGAAGCACATTTTGAATATCGGCATAGCGGTTTGGATGCCTATTTCTGTGTAACAGGTGCCACGTTAGAACTTGAACCCGGGGACGCTGACGCTATCACCGCACAGATGCAGGCGTTCTACAAACAGAAAGTCGAGACACAACCGTTTGCCGAAGAGAATGCAGGGTGTATGTTCAAAAACCCAACCGGCGATTCCGCCGGACGCCTGATAGACATCAGCGGATTGAAAGGCTATCGCATCGGGGGTGCAGAGGTGTCTAAGGTGCATGGGAACTTTATTCTCAATATCGACAACGCAACCGCTGAAGATGTACTGAAGTTGGTTGCGTATATCCAAAATCAGGTCCGCGAAAAGACGGGAATATCTCTCCAGACAGAGGTAAAACGGTTAGGATTCGAGTGATATAGGACTTACGCATGCCGCTCTTTTGTACCACAATCTGTTAGATTGTGACACAAGAACGCTGTGTTTTCCGAAAAATCTCAGCGAATAGAACCGACTGTCGTCAAAATTGCGTAAGTCCTGTGATACTATCGTCAGGCGAAATAGCGATGAGAATTTTACTTTGTTGGCTATCTATTACACTATGTCTCCATGTCTTAGGTGGGCATCTCGCCATTGCACAAAACGCTTATGAACTCGGAGCAGCGGCACTCCAACAGGAAAATTACGAGGATGCCATCCGGCACTTTACCAATGCGAAAGAAAATGGTAGAACTTTTGCGCGTTTAGGGTACGCCTATTCGCAACTCGGTCGCTACACGGAAGCGATCCGCGCCTATCAGGACGCGCTGCGCTTCAATATAGACAAACAGCACACCGCTGACACCGAAATCACAAGCGCACAAGCGTTATTAGGGCTGGGGTATATCGCTTACCGACAAGGTAGGTTTGACGAAGCGATCGAATTATACACGGAAGTGGTAAAGCGAGGCAAGACAGGGCTCCCCGAGGCGTATCATAACCTCGGCAACATCTATGCTGGACGCGGAGAGATTGAGAAAGCAGTTACCGCGCAACAGCAAGCCATTGCAGAAGATCCCGATTTTGCCGATGCACACTACCACCTCGGCGTGCTTTATAGCCGTAAACAGGATTGGCAGGCAGCAATTGATGCATATCAGAAAACCGTCGCTTTAATGCCGACGATGCCGAATGCCTACTACCAACTTTCCAGATGCTACCGACAAACTGGGAATATACCGGAAGCTGAAAAGGCGATGCAGCGATTTCACACGTTAAAAGCAGCGGATGCGGAGATACAGAAACACCTTGAGGCGGTTTTTATTGCTGATACGAATGAAAAAGCGGTAGCACTGCTTACACTCGCGAATATCTATCTCAAACACAAAAGATATGATGCAGCCATCGAAACGTTCAATCGGGTCACGAGATACAGTACATCAGACACCGACACAGCACAAGTATCCGCAGGACTCGCCAGAATCGCAGCGGATCAAGGAGACCCGACGCAAGCGATCAGACACTATGAACGTGCCGTCGCGCTCGGTTTAGAGACAGCGGAGGTCTATCATAACCTCGGTATCGCCTATATGCAAAACCGAGATGGACAGAACGCTTTAAAACAGTTCCACCGCGCACTTGAGATTGATGCCAATTTGCCAGAAACTTTGACGCTGCTCGGCACACTCTACACTGCAAATCGTCAGTTTGACGCGGCAGAGGCACATTACAAACGCGCCATTTTACTTGCATCTGAAGATGCAGTGGCGTACCACGGTCTCGCCTATCTGTACGGTCAACACGATCGGAACTTGGCAAAAGCAGTTGAATTAGCACGCCATGCGACACAACTGGCTCCGGCTTCCGCGCCGTATTACAATACCTTATCGTGGTTGTGCTACAAGGTCGGGAGATACGACGCGGCAGAGACTGCTATTTTAAAGGCGATTGAACTCGCACCTGACAATCCGCTCTACCGCGAAGGGCTGCGAGAGATCCATCAAGGAAGAAAATAAAAACAGGCGAAGTTAGAAACCTCTTAGAAGTTTCCAGTTTCCAGTTTCCAGAAAAGAAATACTGTGTTATCCGCACACCTCTTAACTGGGTACTGGCCACTGGTTAGTGCGTTATAAGCCTGTCTTCAGTTTTCCCCATATTGTCGTCAACTTATCTTCGGGCTCCACTGCCAACAAACCTGTTGCGCCTTCAAGACCGTCTTCCATGATCTCTTTGATGTCGTCCTGTTCAAGCGGAACATTGAAGAGCGCGACCTCATCAAGCAAGCCTTCGCACTGGTGTCCACCGTTCGACCCGTCCCCAATCCGCATCCGCCCCGGATCAGCATCGAGACTCGGTTTTGCGTACGGTTGTTTGCCGACCTCCTCACCATCGGTGTAGATAACCAATCCGGCATCTTCACCGATAACGCATGCGAGATGATGCCACCCGTCCCCTGTGATGACAGGACCGCCGGTAGGACCTCCCCATGCCCCTGGTGCACCTTTGGTAATACTAAGTTGTAGGGTTTGACTGTCTTTATCAACAGCCAATAAATAGTTCCGTGGATTCTGACCGCGCATCATAATAGATTGCCAACGCGTACCTTGTGAGGGTTCCAGATTCGCCCATGAGACAATCGTTAACTCTTCCAGCGTAATGCTGTCGTTGGATTCTACCTCTACATAGACACCGGCACCATCAAACTCCAATGCCCGTCCGAATTTTCCGTCACGCCACTTCTTAGGTCCCGCAATGGTCCCATCGTTTCCTGCTTCGGAAGTATCCTTAGCGACATCGCCCGCGCCCTCTTCAAACAGCCACATGCCGACAAGATTCGCCGGGTCAACCTTTGCGAGTACCGACGGACTTGCGGTCAGCATAAACGCGACCACAAAGGTCAGGATTGTAACAAAGAACCTGCTATTCATTAGATCCTCCCATAAAGGTTATCGGAAACTCGTTCAATTAACTAACTTAATCTAATATGATACCCTCTCCCTCTTGAATTGTCAATACCTGATTGCATTCCACATGTTCAATGACATCCTGAACACCGCTTTGCCAACGCACAACCACCCGATCAATCTGATCTGCGGTGCCCAACCCGGCCAACAACTGTTGTGTATTCTGGGAGAGATAACTGCCGCCACTCTTCACTTCTCGGAGTAGGCGTGTGTCGCCGTTCTGCAGTGTCACTTTCGCACCTATTCCGTCACGGTTCGACTTTTGGTTTCCGACGAGTTTAATGCTGAGCCAGTGATGAACCGGTGGTGTATCATTTCTGAGTAAGTCAGGTGTATCGCTAATATTCGTGACAAGAATATCGAGATCGCCGTCGTTGTCGTAGTCTCCGAAGACCGCGCCACGGCTGGACTTCTCTATCAACATCCCCTCACCAGATAGGTCTGAAATATCTGTATAGCCCCCGTCGCCTCGGTTACGGAACAATTGATTCTGTTGTTTGTAAACCCCGACCTCCTCTAATTCTGCGATATTATCGTGGAGGTGCCCGTTGGCAAAAAAGAGGTCTAACCAACCGTCGTTATCGAAATCAGCGAAACCGGTGCCCCACGCCAAGGGTAGGAGTGTCGGTTCACTCAAACGGCTCTGTGCGGTGATGTCCCAAAAGATACCGTTTCCATCGTTCTGATAGAGCGTATTCGTTTCAGCCTGATAATGCGTGAGGATAACATCGAAATCGCCGTCGTTGTCGGTGTCCGCCGTATCAATACCCATGCTGCTTTCAACGTCGCCGTGTTCGTTGCGTGCGATGCCGTGCAGCTCACCGAGCTCCGTGAACGTACCGTCCCCGTTATTCCGATAGAGGAAGTTCGGTTCCCGGTCATTAGCGATGTAAAGGTCGAGCCGACTGTCGTTATCAACATCTGTCCAAATCACCCCGAGTCCTCTGCCGAGTGAGACGATTCCGGCATCGTGTGTTACATCGGTAAAAGTGCCGTCGCCGTTGTTGCGGTAGAGGACATCCGGTTCCGGTACGAAATCTTCCGGGCGACAATACGCAGGCGTCCGTCCTTGTGCGCAATCAGGTGCCGTTTTTAAGTCAACAGAGACATAGTTGACGACGACGAGATCCAGCCAACCGTCATTATCGTAATCTGCGAAGGCACAACCGGCTGAAAAGCGCGGTTCACCGAGGATACCTGCGTCGGTCGTCACATCCGTAAACGTGCCATCGCCATCATTGCGGTAGAGGACATTCTGACCGTAGTTGGTAACGAAAAGATCGCTGTAGCCGTCGTTATTGTAATCGGCGACGCAACAACCGATACCGTAACCGGTATCATCCACGCCAGCGTGTTGTGTCACATCACTAAAAGTCCCGTCACCGTTATTCCGATAGAGCCGATTTATGGGTTGTGAGGCATCGGGGTTAAAAACCCCGCCTACGGTGAGGGGTGCCCCATTGAGGAAGTAGATGTCCAGATAACCATCGTTATCGTAATCGCAGAAAGCGACACCGCCCCCCATCGTCTCCGGGAGATGCTTTTCGCCTGTCGCACTGTTGAAATGGTGGAACTGGATACCTGCTTCATCGGTCACACGCGTGAACCGAATCTCAGCGTTCACGAAACTTGCCCAGAGCACCAAAGCAGTATAAACAATAGATCTCATACGCGCATCCGTGTCATTATTCCATTTACGGACGAATAACTGTGCCATCCATCCGGCGTACCGGTGCCCAACCGCCATTGAGTGGATGTTCAGGGAACGGGAATCGGGCAGCGAGTTCTTCGTTGACATCGATACCGAGTCCTGGTGCCTCGTTTGCCCAAAAACAGCCGTCCCGAATTTCAGGGCAGCCGGGGAACACCTCTTGCGTATTGTCCCCGAAGACATGCTGTTCTTGGATGCCGAAGTTATAGCATGCCAGATCCAGTGCAACGTTAGCAGCATGTCCAACAGGTGAGACATCTCCTGGTCCGTGCCACGCCGTGCGGACACCGAAGAACTCACAGAACGCAGCGAGTTTACGTGCCGGACTGATACCGCCGATCTGCGAGATATGCACCCGAATAAAATCGATAAGCCGATCCTTGATAAGATGGACGTATTCATTCGGATTGTTGAACAACTCACCCATCGCAATCGGGATACTTGTCTGCTGACGCATCAACTGGAAATAGTCTACATCTTCTGGTGCAAACGGGTCTTCAAGAAAGAAGAGGTTATACGGTTCAAGTCCTTTCGCGAGGTTGATGGCTTGAATGGGCGGTATCCGCTCATGCACGTCGTGCAGGAGTTCCACCTCGTCGCCTAACTGCGTACGTAGGTGATTGAAGAGTTTGATGATGGTATTGACATAAGGTGTCGGTTCAAAGGCAGGCGAACTCCGCTTTCCACGGCCCGCGCCGTAAGTCGAATATCCGGGGATCGCGACTTGTGCGCGGACATAGCGGTACCCCTGCTCCATATACCGGCGGATGCTCTGCTCCACTTCCTCGAAAGTTCCGCCGCCGGCGTGTGCGTAAAGCGTCGCAGCCTCACGGCATTTACCGCCGAGCAGTTGGTAGACAGGCATATTGGCACGTTTGCCCATAATGTCCCACAAGGCGATGTCCACACCGCTGAGTGCATTGTTCAGGACGGGTCCATTGCGCCAATAGGAACTGACAAAACTGGTTTGGAAGATGTCCTCTATGTTTGCCGGATCTTTTCCGACGAGGAAGGGTTTGAGATATTCATCGACCGCCGTCGCTACAGCGAGTGGACGTTGTGTAAATGTGGCACAGCCGAGTCCGTATAAACCGGGTTCACTCGTCTCGACTTTAACAACGACAAGCCGAATCCCGTTAGGTGCCGTCAGAATCGTTTTAACATCTGTGATCTTCATTTTTTAAATTTTCCTTGCGGTTAAATAGGGTGCGATTGCTAATAGATGTGCGTTCTTGAAGCCATCCTCCATTTCATCGAATCTTTAGACAACGCGATATTGGTTTTAATTCTTGTAGCAGCGGGCTGCTTCTTGACGATTTCTGCCAATCGAAAGTATATCAAACCGGATACGCTGTGTCAAGGAATTTGCGAATGGGTGTGTAAAGTTTTTCCGCTTGACTTCCCTTTACAAGCGTGGTATTATGCTGTAAAACACTTTCGGACAAAGGCAGATTATTGGATGACACAGATAAAAACGGACCTTTATCTTGGGGACTGCTTGGAGGTCCTCGCCGATTTTGCGGACGATTCATTCGACCTGATTATGACTTCTCCACCGTACGCGGACCGTCGATCCAAAACGTATGGCGGAATCAGTCCGGATGAATATGTCGCTTGGTTTACGCCTCGTGCTGAAGAATTTTTAAGGGTCCTCAAGCCATCTGGCACCTTCATTCTAAATATCAAAGAGCAAGCTGTTGACGGAGAACGGCATACTTATGTTATCGAATTGATACTTGCGATGAAAAAGCAAGGATGGTTATGGACAGAAGAGTTTGTCTGGCACAAGAAGAACTGCTATCCCGGCAAATGGCCAAACCGATTCAGAGATGCTTGGGAGAGATGTTTGCAGTTTAATAAAAGTAGAAAGTTCAATATGTATCAAGAGGCAGTGATGGTCCCGATGGGCGATTGGGCAGAGAAAAGGTTGAAGAAACTCAGCAAGACAGACCAGAGTCGGGATACCTCAAAAGTCGGAAGCGGATTTGGGAAGAACGTCTCTAATTGGGTGGACCGACAGATGGCATACCCAACGAACGTTTTGCACTTAGCAACGGAAACAGGAAATCGCAAACACAGTGCCGTCTTTCCTAAGTCGCTGCCTGAATGGTTTATAAGGTTGTTTACGAAAGAAAATGATTGGGTGCTTGATCCGTTTGCTGGTTCTGGTACGACGTGTCAAGTTGCCCAAAAGTTGTTGAGAAATTCCGTCGGTATTGAAATTTTGCCAGAGTATTATCAACTCGCACGAGAAAATATAAAGTTGACACAGTATCAGTTATTTGAAGAGGATCAAAATGCAGTCCATTACACAACAGGAGATCACTGACTATGTTGCAGCGAACATTCAAGTCTTTCATCAGAAGAGGTTGGATAGCCTCCAAAAATTGAAACTGCTGAATATTGTCAAGCGAAAAAATCCTTATCTATTCAAGGCAAAAGATATTAACACCGCACAAGATTTCGTGACATTTATCCTCAATGCTCATCTATCTTCGCAAGAAGAGACAATTTTTGGTGGATTTCTGGAGGAACTTGCCATTTTTATCTGTTCACAGGTCTATGGTGGTCAGAAATCTGCAGCAGAGGGAATTGATTTGGAGTTTGAAAAAGATAGTATAAGATACATTGTATCAATCAAATCTGGCCCCAATTGGGGAAATAGCAGCCAAGTCGCAAAGTTGCGGGATAACTTCAAGAAAGCTAAACGAATCCTCGGCACCAATAGATCGTTGACGAATGTTGTTGCGATCAATGGATGCTGCTACGGAAAAGATCAAAAACCGGATAAAGGTGATTACTTGAAGTTGTGCGGACAAAAATTTTGGGAGTTCATTTCAGGTGATGCCAATCTATATACTGACATCATTGAACCTTTAGGACATCAAGCGAAAGAAAAGAATGAACAGTTTATGCGAGAGTACGCTAAAGTCGTCAACAAGTTTACTGCTGAATTTATCGGGAAATATTGTGATGCAGAAGGTAACATGCTTTGGGAGGAAATCGTCAAATTCAATTCAGCAGATACCATATCTTGAAAACCGATGCCGGATGTGGCTCAGTGAATCCAAGCTACTGTTCAGAGACATTCAATTTTCTGGTCAAAACAAGATTCTGGTAGGCATCAACAACAGCGGAAAAATTTGGGGGTATTACAGTCGTCGCGCTGAATTCCGTTACAATTGCGGGGCCCGCGATTCGATTACCCGGACGCAACGCCTCGCGGCGATAGAAATCGGTGCGGAGTGCCTCACCCTCAAATATAACAGGACCTTGACCGGTAAACGCATCAGACGCATCAGCACCCGAAAGTGGTGAGAATTCAATGGGCGGTTTGTCGGTTTCGCCGGTGGCTGTCAGACGGAGGTTCACGATTTCAACCGGCGCGTCGGTACGCGCATAACCGAACCGCTGCGCGTGCGCAGTGTGGAAACGCTCAAGCAGTAGGGGCTCGGGCACCCAATCTCTACTGTTTGATTGCGCACGCCGCTCGTCAGAATAAGGGATATTGAGTTCATAAGACTGCCCTTCATATCGCATGTCAAGTGAACGGTCGATCTTCAGTTGATTCGGGAGAAAGTCTTCCGCTTTCATCTCATTTTCGGCACGGGTTAAGAGTTCGTTAAACCCGGCGTTCAATTCTGAAACAAGCGTTTCGCTGTCCGTTGAAAACCGCAGCAACACCGTCTGTGAGTAGTCTTTGACGACATCCGCAAACAGCATCCCATAAGCAGAGAGTAAACCGCCGTTTGGTGGGATGAGTACCGTTCCGATGCCGAGGTTTTCTGCCATAAACGCGGCGTGCAAACCGCCAGCACCCCCGAAAGAGACGAGCGTGAAATCGCGTGTATCAAATCCACGTTCAACGGAGATGACCTTGATCGCACGTTCCATAGCTGCGTTGGCGACTTTGAGGATACCGTCAGCAGCTTGCAGTGCGGGGATACCGAGCCGAGCCGCAAATTTTTCGATATAAGTGCCGGCTTTATCGGTATCAAGCGACATCGCCCCGCCTAAAAACTGGGTCGCAGCGATACGTCCCAAAAAGAGGTTCGCGTCGGTTACTGTGATGTTTTCTCCGCTGTTTGCGTAGCAGATTGGCCCGGGGTCCGCGCCAGCGCTCTCCGGTCCGACACGTAGCGCGCCCCCCGCGTCCAGAGTTGCGATAGAGCCGCCACCCGCACCGACGGTATGGATGTCAATCAACGGCACCTTGATCGGAAGTCCGCTAATCGTGCTCTCCGTCGTGAGCGAGATGCCGTTATTACAGAGGCTCACATCCGTCGAAGTGCCACCCATATCAAAGGTGATAATCTGGTTGTAGCCGGCAGCTTTCGCAATCTGATACGCGCCGAGAACGCCGCCTGCGGGCCCCGAAAGAACCGTCCGGATACCAGCAGCTTCAAAGTTTTTCACAGAAACGCAGCCGCCATTCGAGAGCATGAGGCGAAACAATTTTTTAACTTTTCCTTGCGGATTTTTTAATTTTTCCTTGCGGTTTGTCAAGTCGGTTTCAGATTCAACGTTCACTTCCTTGTATCCGCTCTCCATTTCATTACGTGCTACGGTCTCGTTAAAACTGCGCAACAAATCGGAATCTGTCAGTGTGGAGAGATGTCGTTCTAAGGTCGGACAGATGTACGCGTTCGCGACGGTGGTACTGAAACGCGCATATTCACGGTATTCGGGGAGTACCTCGTGTGAACATGAAATCGGTATCCCAAGTTTCGCGAGGTGCGAGGCAACAATCCGCTCGTTTTGTGGGTTGACGTAGGCAAACAGGAAACAGATTGCGATGGCATCCAATTCCAGTGTCGCGAGTTCGGATGCAAGTGCCTTCAAATCGGTGGGTTCAATCTCGGTTTGGATGTCGCCTGTGTGTAGTGTCCGCTCCGATATACCGAACCGTCTCTCAGCAGGGACAAGCGGTGCCGGACGTTCAACGAAAAAATCGTAGAGCGATGGGCGCGTCTGTCTGCCGATCTCTAAAACGTCCTCAAAACCTTTCGTTGTAACGAGAGCGATGCGCGCGCCCCGACGTTCGAGGAGCGCGTTGGTTGCGACCGTCGAACCGTGGACAATTTCGAGATGTTCAGCATCGGTATTGTGTATATCCAATATTTCACGGATACCCTGTATCACAGCGAGTGCAGGATTTTGTGGTGTGGAGAGGACTTTGTGCGTAACTATGTCGCCGTCAATACGCATCACGATGTCCGTGAAAGTACCACCGGTATCAACGCCTATATTTTTACCTATAGCAGCTCCTACTCGGTTATCTCCCATCGTAAATAAAAACCTCAAACAACAACATTTTGCGGGTTACCTTCCAAGAAAGCGATGATATTGTCTACCGCGCCTTCGTTGAGCAGTTCAACGCCTTCGGGGGTCATATCTGCACAGTGCGGTGTCAGAATCACCTGCTCACACGCCAAAAGTGGGTGGTTCGCCGGGAGCGGTTCTTGGTCATAGACATCAATTGCAGCACCACCGAGGTGTCCGCTGTTTAGTGCGCGGATCAGTGCATCGGTGTCAAGTACACCGCCACGCGCGACGTTGATGAGGAGCGCGTCCGGTTTCATTAACCCGAATTCCCGTTCACCGATAAGGTGGTGACTATCTTCCGTTAACTTGACGTGCAGACTCACAACATCGGCAGTCTGGAGCAGTTCATCCAATTCAACGAACCGAACCCCTAACGTTTCGGCACGTGCCGGTGAAGGGTTATACGTCCATGCGATAACGTCCATCCCGATGGCGCGTCCGAGACGTGCCATCTCTGCGCCGATATGTCCAGTACCGATGACGCCTAAAGTTTTACCTTGAAGGTAAATGTTGTCCATCCGGGGCCAGCCTCCCGCTTTCATGGAAGCCGTCAGGAATGCCGCCCGTTTCGCGAGTGCGAACATCAGTCCGAACCCGTGTTCTGCGACGACTGGCGCGGTGCGTCCCGGTTGGTTACAGACGGTAATACCCCGTTTTTTCGCTTCGTCAAGCGCAATCATATCGGTGCCGATGGAACAGAGCGAAATTAATTTGAGTTTGGGAAGTTGGGATAGGATTTCCGCGGGCCATTTGACGATCCCGCGTGAGTTGATGAGGATGTCCGCATCTTCAGCACGTCGGATCTTCTCTTCCGGCGTTTCGGGTCGGTCAGTATATAGCACAACATCGCCGTAGGGTTTCAGGCGTTCGAGATGCGGTGAGCCTTGGATTTGCGGTGGTAAATCACCGGGGACAACAATTTTGAGTCTATTCACAAGCCATTCCTTTCTGTCTATTCCGCACCCCAATCGTGCGTTTTTGTGCCACCGTCATAGACAACGGCGTGTCCTGCTTCTATCAACGCCTCAGCGACATCAGTAGATACACCCTCTTTGAAACATATCACATCCGCGATGATGCGACCTGCATATTTATCCAACTCTGGATTCTGAATCACAAATCCGAGGGTGCCGTCATCCTTGCTGTTGTCAAGGAGGAGTTGTTTAAGAAAGTCCGTCGCCGCTTCAGCACGTTCTTTTTCGCGTTGAATTGAGGCTTCGCTTCGGTCACCGCGGATCGGACGCTTTTCAGGTGTATCTATTCCCGCTATTCTAATATTCGTGATACTATAAATGCCATCAATGCGACGTTCAATACCGGGCCAGAGGGTTAATTCCGCTTCACTCATTCCGGGTGTTGGTGAGTAAAACGGATAAATCAAAACAGCTACATCTCGGATTGTGTCGCCATCATAGACATCATCAATGCTATCAATCGTTCCATAATAGATCGGTGCCTTGCTTTCAGGGAGCAGCACATCAGAAGTCTCACACCCAGCAAGGGACACGCACAACAGAAAAGGTAAGATTAATTTTCTTAGAATTACGATGCAAGATGATTGAGGCATGATACCTTTAAGTGTGAATGGCACGACGGAGCATCCCTATTACTTTTCAAAAACACTGACGGTACAACGCAACTATCTCTTCAGCAGTTGCCTGCCGTGGATTATTAGCCGGACTGCCGCTTGCAATGGCATCGGCTGCCATCTGTTCAATTACGTCCTCGAATTTCTCTTTGTCAATTTTATCAATTTCACCGAGTCTCGGCATCTGAATGTCGGTGACGAGTCGTTCGACGGCAGTAACGGCTGCGTCTGCCTGATGCATAGGCGACAATCCGTCAATCGGTTCACCCATGGCACGTGCGATGTCGGCGAAACGCGCCGGTGCACCGACGACACTAAATGCCATCACATCGCGGAGCAGCACCGAGTTGGACAACCCGTGATGAACATGGAAGTACGCCCCAATCGGACGCGACATCCCGTGAACCAGAGCGACAGAGGAATTACTGAACGCCATCCCTGCGATAGACGCACCGATCATCATATCCGTGCGTGCAGGAATGTTTTCGCCATCCGCCCACGCCTGCCGTAGCGACCCGGAAATCATCTTAACCGCCTTCAATGCAAGTGCATCCGTGATGGGTTGCGCGCGTTTGGAGATGTACGCCTCTATTGCGTGCGTCAACGCGTCAACACCGACCGCCGCTGTGAGGTGCGGTGGCGTTGTCAGGGACAACAAGGGATCCACGAGCGCGACGTGTGCCAATAGACAAGCACTACTGAGCATCATCTTGACGTTCCGCTCGGTATCTGTAATAACGGTAACCTTAGAGACTTCGCTGCCGGTGCCGCCTGTCGTCGGTATAGCAATCAACGGTGCACCCGGATTCGGGATTTTATCGACACCCATATAATCGGCGAACTTTCCCATAGCAAGTTCTGGCTTGCAAGCTACGACAGAAGGGTCACCGTTTGTCAGTATCATGGCGATGCCTTTGCCACAGTCGATCGCGCTGCCGCCACCGATGCTGACAATAACATCGCAGGCTTCGTCAGTGTATTGTTTTAACCCGTCTCGTACGTTCTGTAAAGTCGGATCGGGTGTAACATCAGAGAAACATGAGGACGCTACCCCCGCATCCTGCAAATTTTGGGCAATTTGGTCGGCGTATCCGATCTTAGCGATACCCGGGTCGGTCACGATGAGTGCGTTTGTTGCGCCGAGTTGTTTCGCCTGTTCACCGACGTTCTCGGATGCCCCTGCTCCTGTAATTATTGTGGGTAGGAGTGTTAGTGTTGTAGCCAATGTTTACTTCCTATGAGCATTTATTGTTTAACTGAGTGTAGAACAAACTAAAGCAATCCAAGACGCTCAAGGTCTGCCTCTGTCCACTTTGCTTGTCGTTCAATGATAGTTTTGAGGGTTCCAGGAGCAAAGGTTTGTCCCATTTTGTGAAGATGGATGGCTGTTGTCCGTCCATCTGGATGTGCAAAAAAGCGAGTTGCTCCGTTTCTCCTGAGTTCATAAAACCCGTCTTTTTGCAATGCGCGTATTAACCTTCGCGCAGTCAGTGAACGTAAACGACTATAGTTAATAGGCATATTAAACAGTTACAGCAATTAAGGGAATGTCGCTGACTTGAATTTGTGAGCCGGTTTCAGAAAGTTTTTTTTCTTCATCTGCTAATAACGACTCAAGGTCAATTTCTTCTCCCTGCTCTGATAGATATTCAAAGAGGATATCCACAGCGTCTTGTAAATTCTTTAGAGCCTCTTTTTCTGTATATCCCCAACTTGAAGCACCTTTATGCTCTAATGCGGGAACGTAAGCGCGCCAGACGGCGTTCTCATCTGGTTCATCGGGCCACTTGTCCTTTTCTAAGACAACTTGAAATGAGTATGTTTTCATCTGTTTCTCCTTGGTTATTATCTATCCATACCGTTCAAAAATTCCTCAATGTTTTTACCGATAGTTGGCGGAGGTAGTGCCTCATTGTCTCGGTGAAAAATTTCTATCCACTCGTCAACGATCTCACATAACTGCCGATACACTTCAATCTCATCAGTTCCATGGCAACATGGACCGATAATTCCGGGACAATATCCAATAAAATATTGGTCTTCGTCTGACCACTCAACGATCTTAATGTACTTCACACTGTCGCTCATTTTCGAGCCTCCTCAATGCTTCTCTTGACATCTCTTTCTTGATAAGGTTCGGCATCGGCACCGAGTTTTCCAGAAATGGTAACTCGTAGACCTTTTGGATGTTTGAAATTCCGATGACTCCCTTTTCCACCCGTATTGATGAAACCCGCTTTTCTCAAATCCGAGATGAGTTGTCGTATTTTCCTGGGCATAGAATATCATAAAAATTGTCAGATGTCCAATTTTCTGTATAAACGTTCAAGAGCGATTCACGCTAACACTACTGTTGTGTCACGTGAAAAATGACAGACGCTATCGACTGAAGATGTTGGGTTCACTGCGTTCAACCCAACCTACAATCCTTCAAAAGAAGCATGACAGAACACTACTAATGCCGGAAATGGCGGACACCTGTTAGCACCATCGCCATACCGTAAGCGTCCGCGGTCTCAATCACAGGCTCGTCGTTAACGGAACCACCGGGTTGGATAATCGCAGTGATACCTGCTTCACCCGCAATTTCGACACCGTCTGGAAACGGGAAATAAGCATCCGAGGCTAACACGGTACCCTTCGCCTTTTCGCCTGCCTTCCGAATAGCGATAATAGCGGCATCCACGCGGCTCATCTGTCCGGCACCGATGCCGACGCTCTGTGTACCGCGCGCCAGCAGAATACAGTTGGATTTGACATGTTTGCACGCCTTCCACGCAAACAATAGAGATCTTATCTCCTCATCTGTCGGTGGACGTTTGGTGGCAACCTGTAACGCCTCTGCCTCCATCTCGTGGACATCGGGCTCTTGGACGAGCACACCGCCGGTGATGTTGCGAATCTGCAAAACAGGTTCGGCGGCTGACAACGCCCCAACTTCAAGGATAGGACGACGTTTGACGCGCGACAACGCACGCAACGCTTTATCAGTATAACTCGGTGCGATAATCGCATCAATTTTCACACCGTCATTCGCGGCTTCGCGGATGGTGTTCGCTGTCTGGATCGTCACTTTGCGATTTAGTCCGATAATCGAACCGAAAGCAGAGGTGCGATCACATTCCAACGCCTTTGTGAAGGCATCTTGTAGGGTGTCGGCAGTTGCGAGTCCGCACGGATTGTTATGTTTGATAATGGCACACGCTGGTGTCGAAAAATCTTTGACGATCTCCAAAGCGGCTTCTAAATCGAGGAGGTTATTAAAAGAGAGCGGTTGCCCACTGTGTTGGTTTGCCCACGCTGCAGCGGGGCCTGGACGGGTCTCAGTTCTGTAGAAAGCGGCGCGCTGATGCGGGTTTTCACCGTAGCGGAGCGTGCGCGCTTTCTTGAAACGGAGCGTCAAGGTTTCCTGAAAACTGTCTGTTTCGGAATCATTTTCGATAAGATAGGCAGCGATTGCCGTGTCATACTGCGCGGTATGTGCGAATGCTGCTTTCGCCAATTCAAACCGTCGTTCCTCTGAAAGGCAGCCGTCGTTCACGTCCAAATCAGCGATGATTTGTGGGTATTGACTCGGATCCGTGAGAACTGCGACGTGCCGATAATTTTTCGATGCGGCGCGAATCATCGTCGGTCCGCCGATGTCGATGTTCTCAATCGCTTCGGGGAGTGTCACATCCGGTTTAGCAACGGTCGCTTCAAACGGATACAGATTGCATATCACCATATCAATCGGGTTGATACCGTGTGCGTCCGTTTGTGCGTTGTGTTCGGCGTTATCGCGTTCAGCGAGGAGTCCGCCGTGGATTTTTGGGTGGAGCGTTTTCACACGACCGTCCAGCATTTCAGGGAAGCCGGTGTAGTCAGAGACATCAACGATATCAATCCCTGCGTTCCGAAGGTGTTGTGCCGTGCCACCCGTAGAGAGGATTTCTACGCCGCGCTCTGTGAGCGCAGTGGCTATCTCTAAAAGGTCAGTTTTGTCGTAGACGCTGATGAGCGCGCGTTGTATTTTTTTCATTCTTTCCATTCTGCTAAAAAGATAAATCTGGCAACATTTAGTAAACTTTACTACGGTGCCCGACTTGGTGAACCGTAATCTCTCTAACATGCCTATCAACGGAATAGAGGATACGGTAATCGTTCATTTTCAAAGTAAATTTCCCTTTGTGTCTGCCCTTCAACGCTTTATGCCTCCAATTATCGCAATTCTCACAGAGCCACGCTAATTTTCTGTGGATACTCCGAGCTATTGAGGGATGCAAGCGCTGTAAGTCCGATTCCGCTCGTGAGTCTAATACCAATGTATACATGATTACTCTGTTTCGAGTTTTTTGAAAACTTCATCCATCGGAATCAGTTCAGCTTTTCCGGCTTCGTAATCAGCTATACGCCGATCTAACTCCTCAAGGAATTCAGGCCGCATTTCCAATCCATCATCCGGATCATAGTAGTATTCTTCCAATGCCAGTTCCAAAAGTTCGTAGGCGACGAAAAACTCACGAAACGCGACATCTAATTCCGGGAGTGGTGCCTTCCGCTCCAACAACACAAGGAAACTTTCACGTACAGAGAAAAGTTCTAAGTTGACGAGCCTCCACAACAACTGTCGATATTGGTCTGGTGGCAGTTCCGAGATTTTTTTCTCCGGTATTGAGTCGCTGATCATATAGGCACCAGAGCGTCTCGCCATCCGTTCGTCAAGGGTCGTCTTCCGATTGGCAAGGATGTATTCACGTTGCCGCTTCAATTTTTTTGCTAGCGATGTGTGCGGCGGCAACCCCTCCAATGGGTCCTCCTCGTAGGTTTCAAGAAAGAACGCGAGGCTTTCATAACCACAATAGAATTCACGGAACTCTGTCTCAAGTTTCTGTCTGTTCTCAGCGGAAGGCGGTTCGTTGAGCAACACTATGAGCCGCTCGCGCGCCGCAAAAATCTGATCGTTTACGAGGATATTTAGCAGCTCAAGGGCTTCAGTAGGGTCCATCTCCATAATGTTTTTCATCTTTTTTCTCCAGAGTCAGACCACATATCGCGGGAATCCGAACCCATCATTCGCGACGTGGCTTCGCGCCGGGATCTGCGCGCGGTTCGGGATAATCAGGTCCATTTCTGACGTGTTTTCAATAACCGTTCCATCGCCGATACGCACTTCATCCCCAATATAGATACGTCCGGGATGATCGGCTGCGCCGCGAATGGTTCCAATAACAACAGAGGACCCGATGCGGCATCGCCGTGCGATTTCAACAAACCCATAGATTTCAGTGTTCGTGCCGACAGTAGAATGGTCAGAAATTTGGACGGGCCCGAGAAGGCTGGTATCGGTACCGATTTCAACGAAATCGCCGATGACGGGGTGCCGTTGTTTGACTTTAACGCTCAACCCACCGAATGTGCTCGGATAGATGACGCATCCCGAACCGATAATACCTGTTTGACCAGTGGTTACCCCGCGATGCGGGTGTTCAAGGAAATTGGCATCACCGATCTGCGTTTCCGGATGTAAATCGGCTTGATAGTAGCGTCCGCCGAGTTCTGAGATAGCACGCGGCAATAACGGGACAGGGACTCTCTGAAGGCCGGGGTTATCTTCGGGCGCTTCACTGCGCGTCAACGCGTGCGCAACATCGTGGTAGAAAAGCACACGCCACCCCGGATAGGTACTCACGACTAACTGGAGTTGGTAATCCAAAACGGTGGCGAGGTTCAACGTCCCAAGAAAATCTTGATACGGTTCAAAAGTACGTTCTTGGATTGCAGTATCAATCTGAGAACGGAAATCAATGGCAGCGATTTTTTCACGTGAGATACCGGTGTGGAGTAGGTACGCATCCCAGACAGCAGGATCCTTGAGAGAGGCGAATCGGTTCCAGAGTGCTCGGCTCTTGAGGCGCGGCAGTTCCCAAAGGAGTGAAAACGTCGTTTCGAGGGCAGCATCAAGGTGCCTTTCGTCGGGGACAGCCAAAAAGGATTGCGCAACCATGGCGTATAACTGATCTACGACCTCTTCGATCGCCTCCGAGAGTTCGCGTTTTTGGTGTTGGAGATGCGGCGCATTATGCGAACCCGGGGCAACGCATTCGAGCAAATTACCGAGAACGGTTTCAAGGATATCGCGGTTCACAAACCCGCGCCCAGAACGTTGGGCTAACCCTTCGCGGCTCATACCGTCGATACGTAAAACGTTCAACTCCGATCTACTATAGATCGGACGAAGCCGTTCTAATGTTTGCGTCAGCAACGGCCTTTTTCGTTGTTCATACGAGGTATCAAAAAGCGTCGTCTCAGACATATTTTAACTTTCCTTGCGGTTCAATCAGGGTTCTGGTGGCCAATACGTCATTCTCTGTTGTCCGTCGCGCCTTCGTTGCGACTGCTCGATATTGGCGTATCAGTAACCAGTAACCAGTTTAGGACTTACGCATTCCATCTTAAAGTCCCCCTGATAAGGGGGATTTAGGGGGTTTAAAGGACGGAAATTACTGTTTTTTGCATCTAAATGTCCGATATTTGTCCAATTTGCGTAAGTCCTGCAGTTAAGAGGTGTGCGGATAACACAATATCTCTTTTCTGGAAACTGTTAACTGGAAACTGTTAACTTCTTTATCAGAAATCATCGCGGAACGTAGTGGAGCGATGCACAAAAACTTAATAGTTAAAAAGCACGAAAAACCTCTTGTGCAGCGGTAACGCCTGCACCGAGTGAAATATCGCAGCCGATCTCTATTAAACCTCTCTCAAACGCAGAAATCGCAACGATCACATCGCTTTCATCCATCCAACCGAGGTGCGCGATGCGGACGATCTTCCCACTCAACTGGCTCTGACCGCCAGCATAAGTGATACCGTATGTATCGAGCATCAGTTTGAGAAACGCTTTCCCGTCAATCTCTTCTGGTAATTGGATTGAGGTTACGGTATTCGCCGGTGATGCAGCAAAAAGGGTGAACCCTAACGCTTTAACGGCACGCCGCGTCGCTTCAGCCAAACGACTGTGGCGCGCAATCGTGCTGCGGATGCCCTCCTCACAGATACGCGTCAACGCACACTGAAGCGCGGTGAGTAGTGTCACCGCCGGTGTGTAAGGGACAGACCCCTCTAATCCGGTCTCGTACGCCTTACGAAAATCGAAGTAATATTTCGGGAGATCCGAACGCGAGACTGCATCCCATGCACGTCCGTTGAGTGCCACAACCGCCAAACCCGGCGGTGTCATCAACCCTTTCTGTGCACAAGAGACAACGACATCAACGCCCCAATTATCCATCTGTAAATCGTCAGCCCCGAGCCCGCTGACAGCATCGACAATCAAAAGCGTCGGACGAACACGGGTCAGACGCGCCAACGCCTCAATATCGTGTAAAACACCGGTTGAGGTCTCGCAGAGCGTTGCGTAGACCGCTTTGACATCGGGATGTTCACCTAAGCGGGTTTCCACCGCTTCCGGATCAACGGCATTTCCCCATTTTACGTCAATAGGTATAATTTCAACGCCGAAAGCGGTACAAATCTCACCCCACCGTTCCCCGAATTTACCGCTCCGGACGACAATCACCTTATCCCCACGAGACAGTAGGTTAGCGACTGCGCCTTCCATACCGCCGGTCCCAGATGATGTTAGAAACAGGACATCGTTCTCAGTTTGGAAGACGTGTTTGAGTTTTTCGAGAACATCTTTAATTAAAGCGACGGTACCTTTGCTGCGATGGTAGTCTATCGGCTGTGCCATCGTCAACAATCCTTCAGGCGGGATCGGCGTAGGACCGGGCGTAAAAAGCCATTTCTTTTTCATTTTTTTAAAGTGGTTATAAGTTAATGGTTATAAGTTATAAGTTAAGAGGTTTATTGTTACGAAGTGCTCTTAACTTATAACCTAAAGCGAAGCGTACCAATAACCAACAACCATTTTCCCAACAACTTATAACTATTTTAGGCGGTGCTGACAGCTACAACATTTTTGCCTTCAACGTCAACCGTAACCCATTCTTGGTCAAGGAGTTCACACAGTTCTATAATCGCGGCGCGTTGCGCTGTGCTGTCCATGGGGACTTCAAGGGTCAACGTAGCGAATTCTTCTCGCTGCATCGCGCCCTCTTTATCGAACTTCATCGGTGTAATCTGAATCTTTTTCAATCTTGCATCCATATTTCGTTCCTCATCTATTTTTTGTTAAACGTCATCCATGAATGACGCGACATCAATGCATTCCCCGTTACGTCGGGCGGATTCCCAACCCGCCAGAACGGGTGCTAAAGAGAACAATCCATCATGATAATCGCTGTGTAGCAGGCTCGCATCGCCGGTCTGTACAGCGCGGATAAAGGTTTTATCCTGTTCCAGCCACGGATCAAACTCGTCCGCTTTATAGAGGACATCACCGTTCACTTCAATCCGATCGTACCGGTAGATTTCGAGGCATCCACCTTCATAAAAGACCGTAAACCACGGTTCGTTCTTCGGACTGGAACCGGTTGAGACGAAACTAAGCGCCATGGTAGCCCCATTGTCAAAACAGTAGTTAAAACTTGAGGACAGCGCCGTTGCGTAAGCCGAACGCTGACAATAGAAAGCTTGCGCGCGTACGACATTCAACCCCGTCATGAACCGGCTATAATCCGTTGCGTGGACACCCCAATCCAAAGCGCGACCGCCAGATTTATCCATCTCCGCCCACCACGTTTTAGCACCATCGTCTGTTGAAGGCGGTAACCCGCCGAAACTCTGGAAACGGATATGCACAACGTTTTTGTCTGCCAAAAACCGACGCGCCTCTTGAAAGAGCGGACGATACCTTTCGCGAAAACCGACAGTACTAATAACACCGGCTTGTTGAACAGCGTCGTCTATGCGACGGGCAACCCGCATCGTGATCGCCTGAGGTTTCTCGCTGAAGAGGTGGATACCCTTTTCTGCTGCGGTCACCTCAACATCGGTTCGCACGTATGCCGGCACGATAGAGTATAACACATCGATGGCTTCAGCGTCAAGCATTTTATACGCGCCACCATTTCCACTGTGATAGACCCTTGGAATCTCGAACGTTTCAGCGAGCGCTTGCGCTGCTTGTAAATGGCTATCACAGGCAGCGACTATATCGACAGCATCTGTCTGTAACAGGTTCGGGATGCGCGTCCGTTTCGCGAAATTGCCGCAGCCGTAGATAGCGACTCGGAGGCGTTGATATGTTGACACGTTAACTATTCTCCAAATTTTGTTTTTCAGTGTTTATCTACTTCCTTAACTGTCTCCGAAACGGGAAGCGACCAGCACTAAGTCTTGGACGTTCACAATACCATCACCGTTCACATCGGCAGGACTCAGCCCAGCCTCGCCGAAATGCGAGGCGACCAGCACTAAGTCTTGGATGTTCACAATACCATCACCGTTCACATCCACTATTATCTTCGGTTCAATAGGCGTAAACCCCCACAAGAGAATGGTGCCATCTTCACTTCCGCTGGCGAGTGTGCCACCATAGCGCGAGAGTGCAAGCGTATTAACACCACCAAGATGTCCCGGGAGTGTAGATTGAAGCTGTCCTGTCTGCGTATCCCACAATCGAATCGTCTTATCCCAACTGCAGCTAGCGAGCGTGACACCATCTGGAAAGAATACAACAGACTTAATACGAGACGTATGACCTATAAGCCTAACATAGGATTGTCCTGTCTGTATATCCCACAATCGAATCGTGTTATCCCGACTTCCACTCGCAAGCGCCCGACCATCCGGACTAAATGCAACAACATCAACAGGACGTGTATGTCCGATCAGTTCTCGGTATTCTCTACTTTCTACATCCCATAAACGAATTGTATCGTTTTGACCGCCGCTGGCAAGCGTCCGGCTATCTGGACTGAATGCGACAGTATAGACATTAGCACCGGCTTTGAGGGTCGCTCTGTTTTCACCGGTATCAGCGTCCCATAACCGAGCAGTGCTATCCCAACTTCCACTCGCAAGTGTACGACCGTCTGGGCTAAACATGATGGACTGCACACCGTGCTTGTGGCTTGTAATAGGTGCCTTGGGTTGCCCGGCGTGTACATCCCATAACAGAATTGCGGTATCCCCCCTCCCACCACCACTGGCGAGTGTTTCACCATCTGGAGAAAACGCAACAGAAAAAACAGACCCGCTATGTCCAGTCAATGTATCTCGGAGTTGTCCGGTGTCGGTATTCCACAAATGAATCGCTTGACCATCGTTGACACTCGCGAAAATTTGTCCATCGGGAGCGAACACAATCTCATTAACCGGAAAAGTATGACCGGTGAGGGTAGACTTATGCTCGAAAGTGACAGCATCCCAAAATTGGATCATCTGGTCATTCCCTGCACTCACAAAGGTTCGCCCATCTGGGCTGAACGCAACAGAGGCATCCGAACCGGTATGTCCGGTAAGCGTTATTTTTAGCGTTTCAGTAACAGGATTCCACAATCGGATGGTTTCATCGCTGCCTATACTCGCGAGTGTTTGCCCATCGGGAGAAAACGCAACAGAAGTGACATCCTGTGTGTGTTCAGTGAGGGTCGCCTTCTGTTCCCCAGTATATGGATCCCACAATCGAATTGTATCATCCATACTTCCACTTGCGAGCATCCGCCCATCTGGACTAAACGCTACGGACGTAACCCCATATTCGTGTTCTGTGAGGGTGGTGACAGCGATACGGAAATTATCTTCTGCCTTCCATAAGCGAATTGTATTGTCTCTGTGCCCACCACCACTGGCAAGCATGAGCCCATCGGAACTGAACGCGAGAGAAGTGACGGCTCCCGTATGCCCCATTAAAGTCGTTATGTAGTTGCCTGTAGTTGCACTCCACAATCGAATTGTTTTGTCTGAACTACCACTTGCAAGTAAGCTGATTTGCGACAAAGGCGAAAACGCCAGGGCAGTAATACGACCGCGACTGTGTCCTCTCGGCGACGCTTTCTGTTCGCCGGTACGTGGGTTCCACAACTGGATTGTTCCGTCCGTACCTCCGGCAGCAAGTACATTTCCATCCGGGGAAAATGCGATGACTGTTATCTGAACCGTCTGCCCGACGAGCAAGTTAATTTCTTCATAGGTGTCCGCATCATAAATCCAGACACCAACGGAACTCGGAACTGCCAGTAGACTACCATCAGGAGAATACTGGATATCTCCGGTTATTGTGCCTTTACCGAGGCGTGCTGTGGCACCCTCAGGTAAATTCCACTCGGTATAATCCTGTGCAGAGACGTTCGTGTCAAAAAATGTTAGAATAAAAAACACTGCCAAAATCAGGAAACGTATCAGTCTCATCGTCGGAACTCCTTGCTGTAGGCGTATCTTGGAATGATAGAAAAAAATATTCTATTTCTGTATCAGCCGCGCCACGATTGTTTCGACCTGAATATCACCGAGGTCAAGCGTATCAGAACCTTGAAACGCTCGCGATGTTCCTTGATTCTCGTTGAGATGCTTCGGATAGAGAATTTGCACTGTATCAGCAGGTACATGCTTGGGGATCGGTAGGTCGCGTTCAAACGCGGCATCGCCATATTTCTCAGCGATCGGTTGTGCGGGTGTCATGCATCCGGGATTGACGAACAGTTTCTTAAAACGCTCGCCGCGACATAACTTCCGTAAAGTAACAGGATGGCAGTGATCGAAATGTTCGTGGGAGATGAAGATATAGTCATATATCGGCTGCGCATCGGCTAAGTTCTGATTGAAAAGGTATGGATCGAAGGCGATGTTGACATCGCCGAAGCGAACATCAAACGCACCGCATCCCCACCATCTAAAAAATATATTCTCCATAACGGTTCAGTAGGGTTGACTAATTTCTAATTACTGTCACGCATATCCTCTCGATCTGCCCACATTCCAAAGAAAGGCTGGTTAGCAAAATCTTCAGATTCGTCGGAACCCTTGTCTTGACTGTCAGCATCGCTAACAATAACTGGATCCACGGGTTCTATCTGTACGCGGACTTCAGTACCCTCCGGTAAGGAGAGCGGTTTGGATAGGACAATGTGTCCATTGCTTATTTTGCCTTCTTCTATTATCACACCCATCCTTTACCTCCATTCTGGATCTGCTCCATCTGGCTATCAGCTGTCGGTTATCCGTTAGAGAGAAGCGTTTTTAATCAAAACCCTTACTGATTACTATTCTCTTCTCTACTTCATCAGCCACATTTTCCAAGTGCTTTCGGTGCCGCCTGCTCGGAACTGGTAGAAATAGATACCGCTGGCGACAGGTTCGCCATCCCGGTTCTTACCATCCCAATAGAGGGTCTTTTCGCCGTGCGCTTGATGTCCGAGGTCGAAGTCGCGAATCAGCTCACCTGCTTGAGAATAGATAGAGATATGCACGTCAGTAGACTCAAAAAGTTCGTACGGAATCCAAGTCTCTGGGTTAAACGGGTTGGGGTAGTTTTGAAAGACCTCGGCGACTTTAATCCGTCCCCATGTTGTGGTCTGTTTCCCAGCCGGTTCAACCGCCGTCACGACCTCGCCTGCCTCCGTAAAGATATAGACATCGGCACCATAGCCGAACCGTTGATAAGTTTCGACAATCCCGGAGGGCCACGCTAAGGTGATAGAACCCGATTGATACGATTCAGGACCAAAACCGAATTCGAGTTCTAAACTGTCACTGCCCAAAAAGCCGGTACCGCAGATTAACTCCTGCGTCTGAACGTGGTTCCCTACTTTCACTGTTACGCGTGTGCCGATGCCATCGCGGTTGCTTGCTGTGCCGATCAACCTAATTTTGATGCGTCGATGCTTAGATTGAACGCGTCGATGGTTAGAATTCGGAAAGCCGGGATCCAGATCGTTTTGAAGAAGCGTATTGCCGGTGTTGCTGACGACATAGAAATCAACATCGCCATCATTATCGAAATCACCGGTGGTTGCACCGCGTGCGACAGCATCAACAGTGACGTTGAGTGCGTCTGCACGGTCAACAAATTGTCCGTTCTGGTTGTGATAGAGGCGGTTGCGGTTGGTCTTCTGTGAACCATCGACATCGCCGTTGACGACATAGAGATCGCGCCAACCGTCGTTATCAAAATCAACGAAACTGGCGTACCACCCCACGCCTTCGTTTGCGACACCGACGGCTTCAGCAACATTCGTGAAGGTGCCGTCGCCATTATTCCGCCAGAGAAGATCGGCATCATAGTTGGTAATAAAAAAGTCTAAATCCGTATCGTTATCGTAATCTCCGACGCAGAGTCCCATAGCGCCTGTCGGTTTTCCGTTGATTTCGGTTACGATGCCGGACGACTCCGAAACATCAGCAAATGTGCCGTCGCCAAGATTCCGATACAGTTTATCGGGGCCGTGATCGTTTGCGACGAACAGGTCTTGCCAAGTATCGCCGTTGTAGTCAAAGAAGATCGCGCCCCACGCAATGCCGTCATCGGCGACGCCGGCGCTCCCTGTGACTTCTTCAAAAGTGCCGTCGCCACGATTTCGGTAGAGAACGTTGGTTTTTGGAGCAGGGTTTGGGTTCAGGAGAGAAGGTGCTCGTCCCCAGTTCGCGATGTAGATATCCAACCAGCCATTGTGGTCATAATCGGCGACGACCGGACCGGTGCCGTGTTTCTCGTCGGCAACACCTGCGTATTCGCTCACATCCGTGAAGGTGCGATCGCCGTTGTTCTCAAAGAGGAAGTTTGGACCGGCGCAGGTTACATAGAGGTCGCGCCAACCGTCGTTGTTATAGTCGAACCAGACGCAGCCGCGTCCGTTCGGCGTGTTTGCAACCCCTGCCTCAGCTGCCACGTCTGTAAAGGTGCCGTCCCCGTTATTGCGATAGAGTGCGTTAGGTAAACCACCATCACCGACGACGAAGATATCCATCCAGCAACCGTCGTTATCATAATCTACAGCGGCGGTACCGGGACCCCACCAGGCCCCGGATTCCGTATCAACCGGTGTTTCACGTTGATAGACGTTTGCGGTGCGACTGACATCCTTGAAGGTGGATGCCGCGAGGACGGAAACACCAAAGAATAGAAAAAAAACGATCAGACAATACCGCATGACTTGCGTCCATCCTTAATATTGAGATTTTAATGCACCCCAGGTTGTCGTCGCTTTGCCACTCGGTTCAACTGGGAACGGGTTCAAATTGTCTCTGAAGTATTCGTACTCGACTTCCAAACTGCCTGTGCCTGCTGCGACACCGGCATAAATTCCGAGCCACAAGGGGGGTGTGAGTTCAAATTCCCCTTCTCCAATATCCATCCAATCCTTATCTTCCGCTGCTTTATACCAAGCAGTGTATGTATTGCCGTCTTTTTTCAGGCGGAGGGACATTTCGATGTCACCCCAATCCCCAAATCTCCATTGGATATCGGGGGGTCCCATCCCAGCTTGCTTGGTTTGATACTGGATATGACCTTTCGCTGCTGCATCCCGCGACCAGAACTTGATGGTCACCCAATTATCATCCGATGGACTTTTCACAACAAGTCCATTGACCCCGGAACTGGTATCCCATCTGGCAAAGAAGTGGGTTTCGACATCAAACATATCCGTATCGGTTTCCTGATACAGGAAGTGCGATGCGTCTGTCGCCCAGAGATTGCGGTTGGGTTCACTGTCAATATACAAGAAATCCGCGCGGGTTTTGCCGACATCCCATTTCGGAGGTTCGTTCTGCCATTCCCAGTTAGGATTCTTCAAATCGCCACCTTCAAACGGGTCGCCAAACGAATCCGCTGCAGCGGCTACACCTGTGAAAAGGAGCATAAACAGACAAACACCAGCACTATACGTGATAACCTTGCTAAATTTTGGCGGAATTGACACGCCAAAGACCGCTTTTAAAAGTTGGGTTCTCATAAATTAATTTTTATCCTCCTGTGTTCAATTTTAAGACAGATACCTACGGATTGTCAAGCCAAATCAACTTGTGTGT
This sequence comes from Candidatus Poribacteria bacterium, assembly GCA_022823085.1. Lineage (GTDB taxonomy): Bacteria > Poribacteria > WGA-4E > WGA-4E > WGA-3G > WGA-3G. The sequence goes on along the minus strand of JAJDXV010000010.1, from coordinate 12,350 downwards.
CGATAAGGCAATTTCTGGTCAATCTCGTTTAATTCCGACCATCACATCCGCTATTGACATGTCCTCCGGTATCACAACGAAAATTTTCCCAGATTCACCGCTTTTGCTCTGTTGTTTCAGATATTCGGTTATCTCACTCTCGTTAAAAAAAGTCGCGCCCTCTGTCTCAGATACCGGTAGCGGTGTGCGTTCGGAACCGAATTTTCGGATCCACTTGAAGATCGTGCTCGGTTCCACCGAAAACATCCGCGCAATATCACTTATAGAAATCCCACGACAGTATAAGAAAACTGCCAAGGCTCTCTGCCACGGGGGTCTACCGCGGGTTGTCAGCCGCGTAAACTGAAAACTGCAAGCTTTGCATTTATAACGTTGGTTTCCTCTCGCTTTCCCATTTTTAACAGCGTTTTTCTGTTTACAACGCGGGCAATTCATTCGGGACACCTCTCCGCAGTAGTCTATAATAAGTAGGACTTACGCACTTTTGGCTAGGTGGCTCTGTTAGATGAAATACTTCTGAAAACACAGCGTTCTGATGTCACAATCTAACAGATTGTGGTACAAAAGAGCGATATGCGTAAGTCCTAATAAGAAAAGTATAACACAAAAGCGTTGGCGACGCAATAATTTCAATTGTATGGTTAATGCAAAAAATTTTCACTTGATATTTTTTTTCTGCATGGTATATTATACTCTGTAGGCGGAATCTTGTAAGATAGAGACAGATTTGAAAGATAGTTTTGCGAGGTCTGATGAGAACTTTGGTAGTAGCGCATTGTGTTAGCGACGCGCCCAGCGCGTAAAGGAGCATATCATTATGGCAGGAAAACTGAAAGTCGCAGCAGTTGGGTGCGGTGGCATAGGGCATCTGCATCAGCTCGGCTATCTTCAGCATCCAGGGGCAGAATTGGTTGCAGTATGCGATATAGATGTTGACAAAGCAAAAGCACGCGCCGAAGAACTCGATATCGCGAAATGGTACCCTTCCATCAAGGAGATGCTTGACCATGAGGAATGCGATTTGGTAGATGTCGTAACCGCTGACCACCTACACTTTGAACCCGTGATGGAATGTCTGGAAGCCGGCAAACATGTTATCTCCGAAAAACCGCTCTCGCTTTACATTGACGAAGCAGAACAGATGGTCGCGAAAGCAGAAGAGATGGGCGTTCACCTCGCTATTGATTACAATCGTCGATTCGCACCCGGATACGTCCAAGCGCGGCGGTGGTTCGATGCCGGCGCTATCGGACAGACCTATTACTTAGATATGAAATTATCGCAAGGCGGTCCCGCTTCAACATGGAAAGGCGAGTATTACCTACTTTATGAACTCGAGACACACGCGATTGATCTGCTCCGCTGGTTCGGTGGCGAAATTGTTGCCGTTTGCGCCCAAATGGCGAAACCGCGGAAACATGAAGCGCGTGAAGGTGAGGATACATGTTACACCAGTATGGCGATCTCGTTCCGTTATGAAACCGAAGCCGTCGCAACATTGCTGGCGAGTTGGGATAGCGATTTCATCCATCCCATTGAACACCTCGAAATCTGTGGTTCCGATGGCGAAATCACTGTCGATAATGTCCTGACACGCGCAACCTTGATGAAACGCGATAACCAAGTCGTCGAAGAATACCGACCCTCCATTTTTAGAGACGAACAACTCGCCTTTAACGGGACATTCGCTCTACGGATGGCAGCACTCGTTGACGATCTGCTCGCTGACCGACCGCCCGCACCGACAGGAAGAGACGGGTTGCAAGCACTACGGATTACGGAAGCGATTGTCGAGTCATGGAAAGAGAAACGCGAGATTGCGGTCAAGATGGATTAACGATCAGTTGTAAACTGTTTCTCATGTATAGCGTTCTATATGCAAGGAGGAATGAAATTATGAAACGAGATCTGTTTTTTCTCAGAGAAGTCCGTCAACCCTTACTGAGCCGTGCTTCATATTCAACGGCTTGTGCTTGTGTCGCATTGTTTGTTTTTGTGTTTATGGCAATAAATTGTGGACCGCCACCGCAAGGACAATACCACATCCCTGAATCCGCGCTCGCTGCTGCCGAAAGGACGAAAGCAACGACACAATCCAGTCAAAGCCAAACCACCTTGCCTGAAAGTGCGACCATCCAATTGGAAAAACTGCCTTACCTCAGAAACGCTTTCAAAGAACGCGTACGCGTGAGTAGTAGAGGCGGACTTGACGATTTTCATGCCACGACACGCCGACAAATACAACATAGCGCGGTCATCGCCAACTGTTCGTTCGATATTTTGAAGGCTTTTATCGCAAAAGGGTGGGCCCCGATTGTCATGGTCGAATTTCAGGGACGGACCCCCGAAATCTTACCGATGTCCCAATACAATAACCAATTGGGTGAAGTATATCTCGAAAATCCGTCCAATCTCAACAAGCGACGATTGACCTACACAGATTTCGAGGCATCTTGGAGCAGAATCTCACGGAAGAAATGTATTTTAATCACACCCCGAAAACTCTCGGAACTCGACGTTCGGAAAGCGTTAGGAGACTATCTACCTGAAGCAGCGTTCCAAGAGATTAGCGTCCAAAGCCGCTGATATTAATTGAAGCGAGGGATAAATTTTGAGAGCACTTCCGTTCACGGCTGTCACGATTAATGATCGGTTCTGGGCACCACGCCAGCAGACGAATTCCGACGCAACGATTCCGCACGAACTGACACAATGCGAGACAACCGGCAGGATCGATAACTTCGCGAAAGCCGCAGGTCTCATGTCCGGGGACTTTGAAGGGATCTTCTTCAACGATTCCGATGTCCACAAATGGGTGGAAGCAGCATCGTATACGCTCTGGACGCATCCGAACCCGGCGTGGGAAGCGGAACTCGACGCAGTCATCGCAAAGATCGCAGCGTGCCAACAACCCGACGGCTACCTGAACTCCTACTTCACATTGGTTGAACCGACGAAACGGTGGCAGAACCTCGGTATGATGCACGAATTGTACTGCGCCGGACACCTCTTTGAAGCAGCCGTCGCGCACTATCAAGCCACCGGAAAACAAACACTGTTAGATGTCGCCTGTCGGTTCGCCGACCTGATTGACAACACCTTCGGTTTCGATAAACGAGACGGACTTCCGGGACACGAAGGCATCGAACTCGCCCTCGTGAAGTTGGCGCGTGTCACCGGTGAACCGCGCTACATGGCACTCGCGGAATACTTTGTCACACGACGTGGACACTCGCCTTCAGTTTTCGAGAAAGAATTAGAGAACCCCGATCTTCCGGGTGGACTCGGTGCGTACCAACACCACTTCACACGCGACGGAAAATTTGAGGGGCACTACGCACAAGCACATCTCCCGATACAGGAGCAGACAGAGTGTGTCGGGCACGCCGTACGGGCAATGTATCTCTACAGCGGTGCCGCCGACATCGCTTATGAAACCGGTGATTCCGCTATCACAAACGCATTGGAAGCACTCTGGCAGAACGTCGGGAAACGGCTCTATATCACCGGCGGCGTGGGACCGTCTGGACACAACGAAGGGTTCACAACGGATTATGAACTTCCCAATTTCTCCGCCTATGCCGAAACGTGCGCCTCAATCGGACTGATATTCTGGGCACATCGGATGTTCCTGCTCCGTGCGGAATCCCGTTTTGTCGATGCGTTGGAGACGGCTCTTTACAACGGCGCGCTCTCCGGTATCTCGCTTGACGGTACCGGTTTCTTCTATCAGAACCCGTTAGCGAGCCACGGCGATAGACATCGACACGAATGGTTCGGTTGCGCCTGCTGCCCGCCGAATATCGCTCGACTCCTCGCCTCCATCGGACAGTACATCTATGCCGAATCGGACGAAGGTATCTATGTGAACCTGTACGTCGGCAGCACTGCCGATACGATCGCTGCAGGGAACGTCCCCGTTCGACTGACGCAGGAAACAGATTACCCCTGGGCAGGCGACGTAACGCTGACGATCACACCACAGGCACCGGTCTCCTTCAGTTTGAACCTACGGATTCCGGGATGGTGCGATCAATTTGAAGTGCGCATCAACGGTGAAGCGGACAACGCACAACCAAACGCCGCTGGCTATCTCACCATCACGCGAGAATGGCGTGCCGGCGACCGTGTGGAACTTCGATTGCCGATGCCTGTTACACGCGCCCACGCGCATCCACTCGTGCGAGAAAACATCGGACGGTCTGCGCTGCGTCGCGGTCCGCTCGTCTACTGTTTTGAAGAGATTGACAACCCCGGTGGTGCTTTTCAGACGCTATCTCTCACCGATAATGGCAATTTGGAAACAGCATTCAACAGCGATTTATTGGGTGGTGTGACGGTTATCCGTGGCACAGGCAGCGTCCTGAACGCTACCGAGTGGGAAGATAACCTCTACATCACAGGACCCACTGCGAAGCAGATAGACGTTACGGCGATCCCGTATTATGCGTGGTGTAATCGTGGCGAGGGTAAGATGGCGGTGTGGGTGCTTTAGCTACCCACGCGACACTCAATACAGAAAGAAACTACGTAGGAAACAAAATCACACTATCCTCAACCAGAGGAGATGTAAACCCACAATTCGCATACCAGATAACGCCCACGACTCCGTTGACTCTCCCAAAGTTCTACATCGAGACAACCTGAAGTGGACTGGAGTGCAGGGAACCATTCCTTTAAAAGAAACTTCTTCAAACGGTTCGGTCTGACCCCCTGTTTTGCTGTTACGATATAGAAAGTGCCATGTTGGGACATTAGATATACCTCATTTATAGTAAAGTTTAGAATTAATAGGACACTCCGCACCGGTTCGGTTAGGAAACCGAACCTACCCGGGGGAGGAAAGTGTCTCTTTATTTTTCGGTTTTACTATAGTCCTGGACAGATTGCTTCAGCGTTCCCCAGAGCGTTGTTTGCATGTTGGCTGTCGGAGAGATGGAGAAAAAACCAGAGGGCACCCAAACGGGAGAGAAATCCTTCCTTGCATGTTTTGTTAACTGTTGGGGTTCGCCGCCCTCTGCGGGGATAAGATAAATGTTTGAATCGCGATTCCTAAAGATCGCCTCCGGATTTTCTTCCAAAACACAGGCAATCCATTGGTCATCCGGGGACCACGCCGGAGACGTATATCCCTTCGGCAGAACCCCCAAAGGTCTTACGTTTTGCCCGTCGAGGGTAACGAGATAGAATTGAACCATGTTATGGAAAGCAATCTGCTTTCCACCAAGTAACCACGTAGGATTTGTCGCTCCTCTTGTACCCGTGAGGCGCTTCAGTTGTTCACCCTCCGCATTCATTGTATAGATGTCCCCTCTGTTTTTCCGAGTGGAACGGAAGGCGATCCATTGGCTATCCGGCGACCACGCAGGAAGTTCGTTCATGAATCCCGTTTTTGTCAACTGTTGCAAGTTATTGCCGTTCACATCCATTTTGTAGATATCAGTTTCCCCAAAAAGATCCCGTGCGCGGCTGGAGGAAAACGCGATCCATTGTCCATCAGGCGACCACGCCGGATCTTTGTCCAATCCTGGATGGTTAGTCAACCGCCGACGTTTCTTCGTTTTTACATCCATCACATAGATTTCGGAGTTCAGGTCCTCTAAATACGAAACAAATGCGAAAAAGCGACCATCAGGGGACCATGTAGGAGAAACGTCATCTATTGGATGGTTCGTTAGATTGATGAGATTCCCGCCATCTAGGTCCATCAGATAGATTTCAAAGTTCCCATCCCGGTTGGATACAAAAGAAATATCACCTACTCCAAAGGCTTGCACGGAGACGCTTATCCCAAGCAGCATGTCGCTTATTAACAGTAATATTGTCCACAACAGCGGAGATACAAATTTGCGTTTCATTGTTCAATGCCTCCTAAAAGTTAAAAGATTGAGGAGGAGAGATAGAGGCACTCTTGTGTTATCAAAACGAACCGTTTATCTCTCCGGAAACCCCGTACTTGGGATTACATCGATGAGGCATCCCAAAGAGGAATTTCAAAAAGGTGAGTGGAAGTTGAATATACCACTCACTTTTAAAATCTTGATGCTAGACCTGCCAACATTCAATTCCAGCAATATTTGGATCCTGCTGCAAGCATACATAGTTATTTCCCATCCCCATTCTACAACAATAAGGCGTATGATCTGGACACCAAGCCCCTTGATCCCCACACCAACCTGCTGCGTCTGCATTGGGCGCAGCGAGGAGTATACCTGCCAACGAGGTCGCACCAATGAAGGCTGCTGCGGTAAACGCACTCCGACTTCCCACTTTACCTTCTTCACCCACGATAAAGCGAGAAACTTTACGGTTCACCTGCGTGTGTAAATGACTTCGCATATTAGTATCACCTCCTTTCTCTTTTTCAATTTTCCGTCTATCGCTAAATGTATAGACAGGAAGCCTTGGTTTCCAACTTCACAGAAGTTGGAAACTCCTAATCCCGTGATGTGAGACACTACAGATCCTTGATATTCCATTTTCAACCCACGAATCACTTACGTCGTTCTCTGTAGATTCACTTTCCCTTATCCAATTAACTTCATTTAGCACTAATAGACTGCTTGAGTCGCCCCCACAAGGTTGCTTGTGTGTTGACCATCGGCGAAACAGAAAAAGCACCTGTTGGTACCCACGTCGGACCTATATCCATTGCCGGATGGCGAGTCAATCGGCGGCGATTCCTTATGATGCCATTGACATCTGTTCGATAGATGTCAGAAGTTCTCTCCCACCAAGACATGAAAACAATCGTGTGTCCATCAGGGGACCAAGCGGGCGACCCCTCACCGTTCCGATGGCGGGTGATCCGTCTGAGATCTGTCCCATCAACGTTTAGGATGCAGATGTCATAGCCTTTGAAAAAAACTGCACAAAAGGCAATCTGTTTCCCATCCGGAGACCACGCGGGCGTATATGCTTGGTTGGGTTGGTTTTTGATCCTACTTACATTTCCGCCATCTGCATCCATGATATAAATGCCAGCCGGGTCCTTGAAAGAACGAAAAGCGATGAATTGACCATCAGGGGACCAAACCGGGGTGTTGTTCTTCTCATCCGCGTCCGTCAACTGTTGGAGATTCGCACCACTGGGTTCGATCTTGTAGATGTCAAGCGTCCCTGCTCTCTCAGAGGCAAACGCAATCCATCGTCCATCTGGAGACCATGCGGGACTATGGTCACGTCCCGGATGGTTCGTCAACCGGCGCGATACCTTTGTCTTGAGATTCATCACATAAATTTCCCTATTGCCATCCCGACCCGAAACATAAGCCATCCGCCGTCCGTCTGGCGAAAACGTAGGAGAAGTATCATTGGCCAAGTGGTCTGTCAACCGCTGGAGATTATTGCCGTTGATATCCATCATGTAGATATCATAATTTTTATTCCGCCGCTCGGAACTAAAAGCAATATAAGGAACATCGGACGCGTAGACATAAAGGTTCGCCGCGAGCAGGAAATGCCCTAAAATTAGTATCGTTCCAAACATGATATAAGTCAGGTGCCGTTTCATTTTTATTTTCTCCATTCATGTCATTCAGAATCGATTTTACCGCTTTGCCCACTCAGCAGGTCAGTAAACACTGTACTGCCTACGTTTTTTTTCACCACTCCCTAAAGGAACAATAGTTTGGACAGTTTGCTAAGTTTAGGAGTTATGAAAAGTTGACAGTGTTCTCCCGTTAGAGCTCCCGAACAGATGTTAGGATTGCCTTCTAAACCTGTTTTATGAAAAAAAAGCGAATTTTTATGGTAAAACCTGAAAAGATGAACGTTGTAACGACGATTCAAACCTTTATACTTAAAGCAAAAGTCGCTATAAACGAACCTGTGTCTATCTTGAATTCCTTCGCCGAAAAATCAAGAACCTCCAAATTTGCGCGTTCATATAAGTCTAACACCTCGCGTGGATTTCGATGTCAGATACCTCCAAACTTAACAATTCGTCAGCCTTCATCTCCATCACAGAAAGAACATCTGAAACGACCTGTTCATAGTTCTCCCAATAAGTGTCATCTTTAGCAATCTCGGTCTGTAAACGTGCCAACATCAATTCGATCTGAGATGCGATCGAACGCAAGAATGAGTGACGGAGATAGTCAGATGAATTTGGATACTTTCTGGATTTCTCTTCAAAAAGTGCTTCAAATTGCTGTTCAAATCCTTCAAAAACCATAAACGGGCATTCCCTCCTGAAAAGAATCAAAACTTGCACAAAAACCTTCAATAAACCGCAACAATTAACGGCAGATACCTGATACTTTGCCTCTCCAGAGGCTACCAGAAATCACCTTTCCATCAACCACCAAAGTCGGGGACGAGTGCCTCATATTTTAACAATCGCATCGATTCCAGCACTTTCTGTGTTCTCAATTGATCCAACGGATGCACCACATTGGTACGGAATGTTTCGGCGACGGCATCGCTGGGAGAAGTCGCCGTTGAGATCACACTTTCCTTCATTTTTGATTCCTTTGTCGGGAGGATACCCCCAAGATCGACTAACAGCGGTGAAAATCCTTGCGCTCGAATGGAAGAGATCGCAGTAGCACGTCTCGGCAGCCCACCGGATTGACCAATGAAGCAACCACACGGTTCAAGATGCCCTTGCGTGCTGCCCGTATACAGCACGAGCAACGTCTCTTGTGGTGAAACTTCCTTCAACTGCTCCAGAAAATTGTTTAACGATACCGCATTGATTTGAGATGCTTCATGTTTTATCGTTTTAATCTGTTTTAATCGATGTGCCTCGCTCAACCGCTGATAGATAGGCGGTGTCGCCACAACAGCAGTTAGCAGAAGTATCCACAGAATATGCTTTTTTTTCATTAGTTCCTCTCATACATTCTGACTTTTTGGAGTATTATTCCCGCAGCGTTGCTGCCTTAATCAGTTTTGATCGTCCCATACAAGTTAAGTTTGTCAAAGATATCCTTCTTTTCCTCATTCCAGAGTTTCTCAGAGTTCTGAAGATAAACTTCCTGACTCTCCCAGAGCTCACACACCAAATAACGTCCGCGACTCCGTTGGCTTTCCCAGAGTTCTACATCAAGGCAACCTGAAGCAGATTGTAGTGCAGGGAACCATTCCTTTAAAAGAAACCTCTTCAAACGGTTCGGTCTGACCCCTTGCTTTGTTGTTACAACATAGAAAGTGCCATATTGTGACATGAGATACGCCTCATTTAATCGCGAGCAGACTGCTTCAGTCTGCCCCAGAATGTCGTTTGCGCCTTCGCAGTCGGTGAAACAGAGAAAAAACCAGCAGGTTTCCAGGTGGGAGACCAGTCCACTGCAGGATGCTTTGTTAACCGCCGACGAGTTATCGCTGCGATATCTATAATGTAGATATCTTTATTTTCCTCGAATTCCGCGCCAAAGACAATCGATTGACCGTCTGGAGACCACGTAGGAGAACCGTCTTCTGCTGGATGGTGGGTCAATCGGCGAACATTCTGTCCATCAATGTTCATAATATAAATGTCCGTGTTTCCCAAAAGCGTGGTACTAAAGGCGATTTGTTTTCCATCCGGCGACCACGCTGGCTCACTTTCCGATTGCGGTTGGTTTGTAAGTCGTTTCAATTCCTTCCCATCGGAATCCATGATATAAATGTCAACGTTTGCAGTCCGATTTGAACTGAAAGCGATTTGTTTTCCATCCGGCGACCACGCTGGTTTTGCGTTAACTCCCGCATCTGTGAGTTGTTGCAAATTTTCCGTGTTAACATCCACTTTGTAGATGTCTCTGTTACCCGTCCGGTACGAGACAAAGGCGATTGATTGACCATCCGGTGACCACGCTGGTTCTATATCACCCGCCGGATGGTTTGTCAATCGTCGGCGTTCCTGTTTCTCAACATCCATCACGTAAATTTCGCCTTTTCCGTGCTGATGGGAAACATAAGCTATCCGATGACCATCAGGGGCCCACGTTGGATGGTACTCAGATGCTGGATGGTTTGTTAAGTTGCGAAGATTCCCGCCATCTATATCCATCAAATAAATTTCATGATTGCCATCTCGATTGGAACTAAAGGCAACATACTCAACACTAGGCTCTTGTGAATAAAGGTTCATCGTGAGAAGGAGACTATTTAACATTGATACTATCAAACATACCAATATTCTTTTCATTGTTCTAAAACTCCTAAAATGACATGAAGGTGCTATAGCATGAGATGAAATCTGTTTCACTTCGTTGTGTACGAGGTTGCTAGTACCTCCGCGGTCAGAGGAAGAAACTATAAGACCCCAAAGTAAGGGCACAATCCATTACTGGACCAATGCTGCTTACCTCTCAAGTATCCATAACGTAGTTGTCAAGGTATCGGATAGCGTATTTATCATAGCACGTGGCGACCCAGTGATACTGTTTGAAACGATGAAAAAACGTTCTATGACATTGCGAAGTTTATACAAAACTTCATCATAAGGGCGGTCTTGAGTCCGATTTTTGCGAGGCCGAATAACAACTTCGGCACCTTCGGCAGTAATCTCTGCCCGAAAAGCGTCCGAGTCGTAGGCAGTATCGGCAATAACCGACTCATAAGTGTAGCCAGCAATTAACGTCGAGCCTTGCGTGATGTCATGGTGTTGTCCCTCTACCAAGGTGAAACGTAATGATAGAAAGTCATCACTCACTGCGGCATAGAGTTTCGTGCATAAACGTTGGGCAATGCTTTGAGAAATGACAGGAGGCTGTTCCATACAGCATCACTGATCATCACAGGTAGGTCTTCAATGGGTTCTGTGTTTTCTGTTTTCATAGCATAGAATCTACCAAGACCTAAAAAAAATGTCAATAACTTTCACAATGTAAACACCACCTACCAAAATTCTGGTAAAAAAGGAAATACGGAACTGATACCCTGGGTAGAAAAAACAGCAAAATTGCTCTTTATTCTCGTCATCCCCATACTTCCCTTTTTACATTACCTGGACAAACGCCAGTTTGATTTTAAGTATCCTAAGGCAACCGACTGGTACTCGGATACCGTTTCAGCCCTAAAAATCCATCACGTCCCAACAAGTCATTCCGGGTGAGCTCTTGTCCGAGGACGTGCACCTATACTCACCCTCTATATGACAACCGTGATAATTCGCATTTAGTTCCGGATCCCAACATATACAACACCATCTATCAAAGTCGTTGCATATGGGATTATTATCCGTCCCTTGAATACCACAATCATTAGGTCCCGCTGCTGCATTGGGCACGTTGAGGAGTAGGCCCGCCAGTGATGTTGCACTGATGAAGGCTGCTGCGGTAAACGCACTCCGACTTCCCACTTTACCTTCTTCACCCACGATAAAGTGAGAAACTTTACGGTTCACCTGCTTGTGTAAATGACTTCGCATATCAGTATCACCTCCTTTCTCTTTTAATTTTCCGCCTATCGCCGAATGGATAGGCAGGAAGCTTTAAAAGTAAAAAAATCTGGGAATGCTCTTAAAATATCGGGGCATAAAATACGCCCCCACAAAGAATTGTCACAAGTGTTCCTGTTAGAATTATTGGCGCGAAATGCACAGAATGTTGAATCCCTAATGCTCCTCCAAAATTTCCAAAACTCCCCGACTTTGCCAAATCCTTAAGTTCCCTCACATCTTCATCAGACAATCCTTCTGGAGTTGGTGAGACCAGCACATTTTCATCAAAAGCATCTGAAATAACCGCACTCTCTTTGCTGTATACAATTCCCTCATCTGTCTGATTTTTGACAATTTTTTCAGCCGGAATCATACCCGGTTGGAGATGTTCAATTTGAACTAACTGACTCAGACACAACCTGTCCAAATTAAGCATATAAGCGTTCACAATAGGTAGAATAAGTTGATAGATAACGGCAAACAATAGAAATTTTTTCCAATACGCTTGTAGAAGAATTGGATTCAATATTAAAATGACAACGACAGGGATGAAATACACCGGATAGGAAATGTAGGCTTTGATCCCAAATCTTTTCGTGGTCAGGTCAAGCGTGTATGACAAAATAACTGCCAGCACCAAATGAAAAAAAGTGAATGGACTTTTTGATTGATACGCGAAGAACTCAACACAGAGTAAAATCGCCAAAAAACGGAGCAAAGACAATAAGTTTTCCGGCAGCTGTTGTACGAATTCTTTAACCGGGAATGCCCCCGGTAGTGAAAACGTCCTATGTAACGCGAAATATCTGACTGCTGTATGGACGATACTATAAACGAAACGGAATTAGTCGTTTTGGACTTGAGAAAATTTTAAAACTTTCCATTTATTGGAAACATCCTGTTATTAGTTTCGCGAAGATATTTTCATGACGATAGTTGTATTTATAGCACGCCTCTGCGAGATACAGGGGCGTGTATC
>JAJDXV010000171.1 GCA_022823085.1 Candidatus Poribacteria bacterium | reverse complement strand
AAAGTCTGATAACATGTCTTCTAAGCAGGAAAGAGGGGTCATTAGATATGTCCTTTCAAGGTTTATGATTTATTATGAAAGGATACCCTTTTTTCTGCTTATTGTCATCTTAATTCTTAAAATTGTCCAAACTATAGTAAAAAAATCTTGAATCCCTTTCAAATCGGTGCCCGCCCATGCCTGTGTTGCAGCATCGTATATCCCAACCGGCGAAAGCCTCAACAATATTCTATCAATGAACGCTGGACGCACGAAAATATCCTCAAGGACCTGTTTTCGGATAAGCCATGCCCGGTCTGCCGTATTGATCATCCGAGGTACCATGAAACCGTAGTAATTTTGGACGTGTGGAACCTTAGAAAGGTGTCTGTCATAGAAGTCGTTATAGGATAGAACATTCCAATAGTAATACAACAGGGTCAATTGATTCTCTATAAATCCATCACCGCTTGTCCATCCACTCGGACTGTCCATATCAAACGTTGGATCATCTCCCGGAACAGGGTCGTTAGCCAAGAAATTTTTTCGCGCTCTGTCGAACTCTTCATATATCTGCTTTATTTGATTGAGAGCAGATGCTCCGCGGGCCCCCGAGGTATCTTCGGGGTGAGTTGTGGCAAGAATCATATTCGGATAGACCAAGACCAAGAATCCCCAAACAAATATTGAGAGCATCAGCGCGGTGTTGGTACGGCGTGTTACGGATGAAATCAGTAACCCTATGAGGTAAAACACTGAAAGATACATAAACGATGATAGGACGATGCCACCAAGGCGGAGAAAATCCTCAGTACGCAAGGCAATTGAAGTCGATGTCGTTAGCAAAATCACCGCGAGGAGCAGGCTCACCAGCAACGGGACAAGCAAGCAGAGCATTGCACTGGTGTATTTCGCAATCAGGATATGCCCGCGACGGACGGGATGCGTCAGAACGAGACGTAAGGTGCCGCGTTCGCGTTCTCCCGCAAGGGCATCATAGGCGAATATGAGTGCAAGTAGACTGAGAACTACCTCAAAAATAAAGACAATATCAATGAAAGAAAAGATATTGAGAAACGAATTATCCGAACTGTCCATTTCGGCATCCCACAGTGACGGAACAAAAGAATGCGACACCGCAATCTTGTTCCCCAGCCGTTTATCCAACCCAACATTGAACACGCTCAAGGGGTTCGGGGGGCGATCAACGTACAATCTTCCCATCCCGGGCGAATAGGTGTGCCACCTATGCAATCTCTGCCGATTTGTCTCAATGGAGGTGTTGTAGCTCTCCAATCGACGCTCGTAATCTTGGATGAGTACAGCGGTGGCGGCAACCACAAGCAAGAGTGTGATGAAAACTGCTGCAGCGAACCGGAACGTCATTAGATTGTCAAGAAGTTCTCGACGGATCAGCACTATCAGCATCCTGTCTTCCTCTGTACAAATTTACGACTGGCAAAGTTTAAAAAACCTTCATTCAGGAACATCAACTTTAAAACCATCTATAAGTTCGTTCAACGCTTTTCGCTGTCCGTGATCGCGGCTTTCAAGTTCATGTAATGCCTCTGGAATTTCGTCTTTATGGGCATCAAACGGAAGCCACCGAGACGAGTCATGGTGGTGAAACTGTTTCGCGTAGACCCAACGCAAGAACACCGTCATTCGGGGATAGGCTTCGTGGGTCCAGCGCCGTCCAGCGTGCCGTAAGTTCGGCAGAAACACGATGAAGTCGCCAGCGTTCACTGGAATATTGTGGACCGTCGGCGGCGGATCGTCCATCGTGATGTGTTCAGGATACTGGAAGTTGGATTTGTGGCTTCCCGGAATGCAGGCAAATCCGTTGCCGGGGGGTACATCCACTAACGAAACGGAGAGATTAAAAAAACTTGCGAAGACCTCATCGTTGGCGACTTGGTACTGATGATACGGACTTCTGAACCACCCTTTGTGTCCACCATGGAGTTCCAAGCCGTCAGCGTTGGGATAGCAGATATTCGCCACGACATCAAAAACGCGTGGATGGTTCCATGTCAACGCAGTCACAACCCGCAATATCTCTGGGTTCAAAATAAGCCGTTGGAACGCTTCATGACCGTAATGCATGTTATAGACCCACCACGGTTTTCCCTCCGGCGCGTTGATACGCATAGGTGGCTTGAAATCTGTCTCGTCCCATTCGTACCACTCGAACATCTGCGCTTTCATCAGTTCGACATCCGCCTTCGGGACAGCATTACGCACCACAAAATAGCCGAGCAGATCAAGGTACCATTTTTCTTCCTGCGTTAGCATAGTGCCTCTCCCTCATCAAGTTTTTTAAGAATCCGCTTGGCAAACCCCTTTTCGCTCCGTTGAACGGATTCCAATTCGTATTGATCGTCAGAAATGCAGTGCCGGTGTGCTTCTATCGGGAGGTTATAGTTCTCATTGAAGTAGAAACTGAATTGATACCGATTGAAAACGACGCGACGCGGATAATCTTCTTTCCAAAACTTTGCGCCGTGCATCAGTCGTGAGGAAAAAATGAGGCAATCGCCTGCCTTCAATTCAAAAGTGATCGCGGGTGCCCATTCGTTATCAATGTCAAGCGTCATTGGTAGTTTGATTTGCGATTTATGCGTGCCGGGGATGCACATGAAACCGTTATCCCTCGGCACATCAACGAGCGTTATAGCCGTGTTGACATAATTGCTGTAGATATGACCATTACCAGCCTGGTAATCGTTATGCGGGTTATAGAACCCGTCCGGAAAGTCAAAACCGCTTGTGTCACGGTGAAGTCTCTCCTTTTCGCCTTCAGGGATAGGACGTTGCTTCTGCAAGACGAGCGCGCAATTGAAAAGCCTCGGACGGTTCCACATCAAGCCCATCACAATCCGTAAGGCTTTCTCGTTGAGCGATAACCGCTCGAAAATCCGATCGCCGTATTGAACATTGTTTAGCACACCGCTATATTCGTCTTGCGTGACGTTTACAGGCTCAGGCACAACCTCAGGGTTTGCAAACCATCTATTTGCAATCTCAAGCATCTGTTCGACTTCTGCTGGCGACACCACCTGCCGAAGCACTAAATAGCCAAATAGATCGTAGTGCCATTTCTCCGCTTCCGTTAGCGTAGACAGAAGGTCAATAGCACTGTCTGCACCACGAATTAGCATACTGTCTCCTACTTCTCCGAGTTCAAAGCCATATTCCTAAAAATGGAAGGTTATATTGGCATTTTCGCCACCTGACGTAGCCGCAGTGGAAATCCTCGATTCAGCGACAACTTTATCTTTAACTGTATCAACGAGCTCACATTGGAAGCCGAGCTCGCCATCAGTGTCATGCGAAAATTCGCCGCGCAAAATGTAGGTCCCCCCGGCTTTCACATTCGCAGAGAATGTTGACAGAATTTGCCTGTCTCTCAGCTTATGTTCATGAAAAGCTTCGTATATAACTGCGAGTGACATGTTGTGTTTTCCGGGGACAACCAAAACCTCGTCAATGGCGAGATCTTTGCCCAACTCAATTTTTGCACTTAAGGCTAACCGACCATCAATTCGCAACACGATAAGGTCAGGCCGTTGTATCCATTCACTTTCTGTATCAATTTGGATAATGGCGAGTTCAGATTTTGGCAGCTGCGGTACCTCATACGCCCGCTCTGACATAAAAAGCGTGCCACAACCGACAAACGGTAGAGACAAGAGTATACTTAGAAGTAAAACAGGGATGCTCAATTTTGGTTTCAGATGTTGAGTTCTGGTGCCATTAATGTGATGGCGTATCCACTGATCGCGTTTCATTCTTTTTTCCCCTAAATCTTGTTTGTTCATAAATGAGTTGTCTTTTATTAGAATACAGGTTTTGGACACACAAGTCAATCAAAAAATTAGTTTGATTTTTTGATTGATAATCTTCGTCAAATTCGCTATCATGGCAACGATTGAAATGGAATAAACGCGATTCAGAAAGTATTCGTTATTTTTTCGCCTCGTTATTTAACCAGAACCCTCGAATTTCTTGACCTGAACTGAAAAATGGAGGCAATCATGAAACCGAAACGTTTAAATTGGCGAGCCATTCAAACGGGTTTTACGCTCTTCTGTACTTTCGTCTTCATTATTGGGGTGAACGCCCAAGTCGTCACAGACGGTTTAGTGAGTTATTACACGCTCGATAAAAACGATATTACTGACGATACAGTCAAAGATGTCATTAGTGGCAAAGATGGAACAATCGTCGGTCAACCGAAATCCATTGAAGGGCATCTCGGGGACGCACTCGACTTTAGTGGACAACCGGATTGCGTGGAGTTACCGAGCATTTTCAAAATCGGGGAGAATCCAGCGTCGTATGAAGCCTGGTTTTTGAAACCGCCCGACAGCCGCGTCGGTTGGCAATACATCCTGACAAATAAAACGAATTTCTTCGACCATTTCTTTCGACTCGGTTTTAATCAGAACACCGGGCAACTTCGATACTATACCGAACAAGCCGACAACATCAGAAAAGCACTGGAAAACTGAGCCTTACTTGGGGACGGATTAAAGCCTCACAATCTTATTGAACCAACCAGATATGTCCGGCGCGCAAGAGGCGTGCAACTTACGCTCGAAGATTGAACAATTCCACCACGAAGCGAATAGGAGTTAACTTTTGACACAAAATCGAAGTGTAATCATCAAAATTGAGGCAGGTTCGATCAAGCGGCACAATGACCTCGTCCGCTTGCCTTTCAAACCTAAACATTATTTCCGCGATTGGCAAGAAGGGACTTCACAACTTGAAATGTCCATCACGGATGCAGACGGTCATGTCTCCGGCAAGGATGTCCCCTGTCAATTTGAACCGACGCTACGTGAACTTGCATGGCAGACAGGCGAACTTCCAGCAGAGACATCGGCATATTACGCGATCCGCCAGACCCATGGGCAACCACCGAAAGCGCGTTATCAAATCGAACAGAAACCGGCGCATCTGCTCATTTCTGCCGATGCCGCATTATTCGCACGATACAACTTTCTCGGTGTCTGGAAACCTTACTTTTGGCCCGTCAACGCGAATCATGGGACTGTCGTCCGCGGGGCTGGCGGCAGCGACCATCCGCATCACACAGGACTTTATCTCGCCTACGGCGGACACGGTGAAGGCGGGTCCGCGAATATCTGGTCCGATTGGGATGAACCCCCTTACGGTCCCTGTGGGAAGATGCTGCACCAACGCTTTGTCCGAATCACTGAAGGGAACGTATACGCCGAATTCGTCGAAGACCTGATCCATGTCAAGGGGAATGGTGACGTTATCATGACAGAAACGCGGACGGCGCGGGTATGGTATGCGGACGATACGCACCGGTTTCTCGAAATTACACACGAAACGACACCACCACTCGACATCGGTGATCGGCAATTTCTCTGTGTAGCACGTTTGAATCCATCAATGGGTATCCCGAAGGAAGGACACGTCGAAAATTCTGAAGGACAGATCGGTAGAACAGCAGTCCATCATCAACCCGCGCGGTGGTGCGATTTAGGGGGCACCGTCGGAGATGGCGTGGCAGGTATCGCCCTGTTTGATCACCCAGAAAATGCTGAACATCCAGGCTTTTTCGGCGAAATCGCTGTACCAGAACAGATGAGTATCCTCCACCATCCGCCTGATGAACTCGAAGATGACTGTTTCCGTCTGCGATTTGGGGTCTATGTCCACGAAGGTGTTACGCCAACGGCAGATGTTGAACGACATTATCAGTGCTACGTCAATCCGGTGCAGGCGGAAGTCTTGACAGACACAGATATTTAAGCAATAACACCACCAAATCACAATTAAAGCGGTCTGTCATATTAGATGCGTCAATTCACGCCCGCCGCCTGTTGTACTTGACATCCAGCTCGCGAAGGAGTGCCAGCGTATCTTCAAACGACAGTTCACCGGTTGAAGCCGTGTGTGCAAGGTAATCGCGCGTCTTATCGTTGAGCAGACCATAAAAGGCGCGCACTTCACCGTCCGGATGGTCTCGCCAAAGTTCGACAGGTATCAACGAATCCTCGCTCAAGTACGGACGGTTCGGATGCCCGTAATAGACTTGCACCGTCTTCCGTTCTGCCCGCGTCGGACGCGTCGTAGCAGTGTGTAAAACACCGATGTTGAAGAGTATGGCTGTTCCGGCAGGACCATACAAATCGACAACTCCGCCACGCGCCAACTGTGCATCTGTTTCGAGAATCTCGGCTTCCGCCGACTCCGGTGATAAGGAGAAACAGTGTGTCGTTTCATCAACATCGGTCAGATACAGCATCAACTGCATGAACCCGATACGCAACGGGTGTTCAAGCCAGTGCCTCGGACCGTCTCGATGCCAGCCGCGATGCAGCGCATCATCGTACGGTGCCATGTGCCGGATACAGATCTCTGAAAAGCATGGCGCATTGCCCATCAGCGCGTATAGGCAATCCATGACAATCGGATGCCGAATCACAGTGTCGAATTCAGGTGCAGTCAGAAGCGCATCACAATTCACCGTCTGGTGATGTCCGATACGATACCAATGATCTTCAACTTCAGTGCGGTCCCTGTCAAAGACATCGGCAAAATGCATAACCTCGGCATCGCTCAGAATCTTACCGAGTGAGATATAGCCATTCTCTTTAAAAAACGCATAATCTGCTGGTTTCATGTTTTTAATTATACCTTGCGGAAAAACAACGTGCGTTTAGATTTCAATGTGCCTTCCTAAATCCCGCCTGCGCCGTTGTTGCAGGCTACGGTTCCGATCTTAAAAAACACACAGATTTTTAATCATACCTTGCGGAAAAACGACCTGCGTTTAGATTTCAATGTGCCTTCCTAAATCCGCCTGCGCCGTTGTTGCAGGCTACATTTTTGATTTTTATCTCGCCTGCAATCTCCGAATTCGAGCAGGTGTGTCGTCACCCCGAATCTCTGATGAAAGGATCTGGAGGCTCCGGTCTTCGACGGGCAGCGCAACTTTTACGCCACCACGGCGATGCGACTCTCGGAGTGCGACCGCAACCTCTAACGCTTCGCGCCCGTCTTCGCCTGAACACTTCGGAGAAGTTCCGTTCTCAATGGCACTAATGAGATCCTCAACAATCGTCAGCCCCATACCTTGCATCCGCACAGGCCACGGGAACGGACACCTCGCAGGCACGCCCCGTCCACGCCGTCCACCGGGGACCATACGAATCAATTCAAACGTCTCAGCATTGTTAACAGAACGGATACGTCCCGTTGTACCGATGACATCGACCTCCCACGGTGCAGCACCACAAGCCGTACTCCGCAGATACCCACGCACGCCGTTATCAAAAACGAGGTAACCGTTTCCCTGCAGATCACCTTCACCAGCGGCGGCTTCATCGGACTGCATCTCACCGAAGACCCATTCCACGTTCCCGCCCGCCATATAGCGCAGAATATCAATAGCGTGGCTACCGTTATGTGAGAGTCCGCATTGCGCGTAGACCGTCACCTGAAGCACGTCACCGATTTCGCCGTCGTCTATCAGTTTTCGAGCCTCACTAAAGAACGGATTCCAGCGGCGCGCGCAGTTGATCGCCAACGCGACACCTTCCGCTCGGCAGGTCTCTACTATTTCGTCTGCCTCAGCGAGGCTCAGCGAAATCGGTTTCTCTGCCCAGATCGCTTTCACCCCGGCACGCGCGACATCTTGCACAATAGTCGATCGGACCCGTGCCGTCGTGCAAACACTGACGATGTCGAGATCCTCCTTCTCCAGCATCTCACGATAATCGCTGTAGATATGCGCTGAACCCAATCCCCACCGTTCACCGAAAATCGCGCCTTGTTCGGCATGCAGATCCGCACCCGATACCAGTTCCACATTCGGTGCCGCGTGGTAGGTCGGACCGTGGCAATACGGCAGAAACAGAGACCCACCTTGCGTGATCTCATCATCAAAAGTGCTTCCCATACGCCCCAAACCGATTACACCTGCTCGATAAGTCGCCATCTTTTTCTCCTTTTTTCGTAAAATTCAAAGACCACTCTCCGACACAGCTTTCGAGACAACATCAGCAGACTTCGTACTAAATAGTGTAAGACCGCCCCAATCCGATACGGCTTCATCTGGATCCTCAGCGTCTAAGGTTGAAATGTCTTTGACATTCACAACACCATCCTGACGAGAAAAATAGTAGGTTTTGAAAGTTTTTTTATTTAAGATCGTCTCTGTAAGGTCATAAGAATAGGCATTTGCTTTCAAATCCAATAACTCTCTTAAACGTGCAGGAGCGGTTTTTGATTTAGCAATAAATCGAATTGCCCAGACGAGTTCTAAAATTTGTGCTGAGTGGGTAGAGACAAGGACTTTATAATCACGCCGCAAGAGCTCAAAAAGAATAATCAGCAAAACTGATATGGATTGAGGGTGTAACCCCATCTCCGGTTCTTCAATGACAACCCAGTTGAGATTATTTTTTTTTCTCGCACCGCCTGAAGGCATTAACCGATCCAGCCCCAACAAAAGTGGTACAAATTCTCTCTGCCCAGTAGACCACACCATAAACGGAAGTTGATTCCCCTCAACATCCAATATAATGCGTTTCCGCAAACTGGAACGATCAAGTTTGACCTGTGCCCCACCAAAGATACTCCCACCAATCGCATCCCGTATTGTTTTATTCATACGGTGTGCTTTCGGAAAAATAACATCTTCACTAACGCCCAAACTTGTCTCCAAAAATAGACGTAAATGTTCACTGAATTGCTTAACAACATACGGATCACCGATAGCGTAGTCCGTAAAAGCACGCGGCCATCCATCTTTGAGCGTCATAACCCGTTGAGCAGGGATCAAGAAGAGAGACTCTGCTTTTTTCTTTCCTTTCCGAGACAATACTTTGTCAAGTTCAAACGCTTCACCGTCAACCGTTATCTGAGTCGAGGCGTTGTCCCAAATACCGTCCATGCCTTCACCGAAATAGAGCGATAAAAAATTTTTGAGCTCTCCATGCCAATCAAAACCGTGTTTTTTTAGGGTTTGCGTAATATCGCCTGCGTCTAAAATTAGCTTCACAAGTTGGAGCAGAATGCTCTTTCCACTCGCTTGCTCACCGACGAATACTGTCAAATCCCCAAAGGAGATGTCGGCTTCACGGATTTGTCCTAATGAAGTTAGTTGAATGCGTTCCATAATTAGCCTGCTCCCCTTTCCAATATGCTAACTGTAGGGACGAGGTCACCTCATCCTACTACTAACATCTATTTTACCACAATTCAGATTTTCTCATAAACAAAATCCAACCACCTGTCTTGTGGCGATATGATTTCGGGTTTCGGTGAAAGCGGTGTCCAATACGGGTTGAAAATGTGTCCTCTATCACTTCTCAATTCCCACGCATCTGCTGTTTCTTCTTGCGTCGTTAGTAGAAAAAAATGTCTTTTCTTCTGGGCGCTTATATTTTCATTCGGCACCCATCCCGTAATATTATAGCAGATACATGTCGGATTAGGATGTTTGTCGTATTCAATAGACTCTATAATGATTTAATTTCGTGTTGATTTTTTCGCGTTTATTAGAACATTTTGGCTTAAAATGCGGAAAAATGCCTCTACGAGAGTGGTTAAAAGACTATAATGTAAATTAATAAAATACTGAAAGTTAATTTTAACAACGAGTTTTTAAATCGCTATAATATCTATTATACTCGCTAAAAAACGTTTTGTCAAATTAAATTTTCAAAAAAATGCGTTTTTTAGAATTCAGAAAGCTTTCAGCATATTTTTCCCCACAAGTCCCTATTTTTTTGGTCAAGAGGCTGTTTGTAATACCAAATCTAAAAAATAAAGCTGCATTATAAAGATTTGAAACGCTATGGGACATCCGCATGTAAGACAGGCAATAATGCAGATCGCATGAATCAACGGTATGAATGCCTTATGGCATTCCCCGGGGCGAGTACGCCGCAGAATTGACCTACTACGAACCATCTATCAGTTTAGATTTAACAGACTCATAGTATGCGTTCGCCTAACAAGTAGATGTATTGGCATTCCCAACACGCTCTTCATGGAGGTCCCTATGAAACGCGAGAAGGATACCGCTGTTAGATGTGTTTACATAGCACTCCGCTGGAGTGCGGTCGCTTCAGCCCGTTTTTCTATAGATATATTGCTCCGCTGGAGCAAGGAGATTCTTGGAGGGGTTTGGCTCTTCTCACGCCAGAGGCGTGATATGTCTATAGATGGATTCCTGTAGGTTGGGTTGAGCGGTAAAACCACAGGGGCATTTTCGCTATACGCAGTCTTCCGTTCTTCTATGATCCTATTTCGCTATTAACATCTTGCGTGTCGCGGTAAAATCTCCCGCCGTTAGCGTATAAAAATAGACACCACTTGCAACAGGCTCACCTCGTGCGTTCCTACCGTCCCAATACGCTGCACGGTTTCGATTCTGATACATACCCGCTGACTGATACCCCAATCTCAATGTCCGCACCAAAACGCCGTTCATGGAATGGATGTACAACGTCACCTCCGCTGCTTCAGCGAGTTGATAGGGAATCCATGTCTCCGGATTGAACGGGTTCGGGTAATTCGGCAGGAGTGCTGTCTCTGTCGGTGCCAGTTTAGCAAGAAGTTGTTCAAGGATAGCCATTCCCTTTTCCACAGTGTCAGGGCGGAGCGGTGAAGTGTTACCAGAAATACTAAGGCTTTTGGCTTGGTTGATCCAAGTTCGGAGGTCTGCGACTGTGAGCGCGTGCAGTGCTGGTGCTGCTGGGACGTTATTCAACTGTTCAAAAACCAAGAAGACATCTATAATGTTAACAACACCGTCTCCATTAACATCGGGGTTCGGATCGGTGTTCTTCGGAATCGTTTCGCCGAAACTTTCCACAACTAACGTCAGATCGTCAGCACTAACGATTCCGTCGCCGTTGACATCTGCTGGGTTCTCAATGTTTTCGACAATCAATGTATCATCTGCGGTGAGCGTGTATTCCTGCCGCGTGATATTGCCGTACACATCAATCACTTGAAGTGCGACGGTGTTTTCTCGGTATTCGGTTAATGTCGGTGTCTCAAATTCGACGGTGCTGCCCTGTATATGTCTGTCCATACAACTGTGCAGCTTGATACCATCTGCCGGATCCTCTTCAACTGTTGGAACCAGTAACTGGATTTGGTGGATACCGTCTGTGTCTGCTATTGCAAATTGGAGGCTAAAATTCTTAGCGTTTGGTGCGTAAGCGGTTGGCGTGAGCATCCGTAGCAGCGTCGGTTCATTGAAGGCTGTTTGGTCGGTGTTAAACAGGCGATTCGCAGCTAACCAACCGGCGGCACACTTCGATAACCGATCGGGTGCTGCACCGTAGGACATGAGATAGGCATCGTCTCGGAAATCGTGTTCCAACCCAAAGGCGTGTCCGAGTTCGTGCGCCGTTACAACCGTGCCAGCTTCAGCATCAAAACATCGACCGGACGCAGGGACGACAGCATATCCGCCACCGCTCCGTATCAGTTCTTCATTTTCAAACCAATTCCCGCCACCGACACCGCAGATATCTTCATGTTCAATGGATTCGCTGCTAATGTCTACAACAATGAGATAGACGTGCTTTGTCATGTCAAACTGGGAGGCGACTTCGGCATAGACTTTCGCCTGTGTCTGTGTATGATAGTACCCGTCGCTGGACTGTCCATCAACGCGATAGACCAGCGTTTCACCATCTTCATCGGTTTCAAAGGAGAAGGTTTTTCTGCCGAACCCGTTGCGTTCCATCTCATCTGCATAGAAGTTTTGTACGTCTTTTATGAGTTTATCGAGTTTCGTCCACATATCCGGTTGCGGATTGCGATCGCGAGGGAGGAAATAGATCATCCGTACGATCTCTTGCGTTGCGGAAGCATAAGGGGCGACATCCCAGAGACGGAGCGTCTCATCATCGCCGCCGCTCATGAGTGTCTCTCCGTTTGGTGAAAAAGCTACCGCATTTACCCAGCCCGCGTGCCCCGTAAGCGAGGCGATCTTCTCACCGGTGCTAACTGCCCAGAGGTTCACAGATTCGTGGCCCGTACCGGCGAGCGTGGTGCTATCGGGTGAAAAATCGATCGTAAAGACGGTCGCGCTGACAGGAAGCGTGCCGAGACGTTCCCAATTCTCTACCTTCCACAACCCAATCTCACCGGCGTATCCCGCGCCCGCAAGAATTTTGCCATCGGGAGAAAACTTAACTGTATAGACCGTTGTCGCGTCCCCTGTGAATTGCGTAACAATCTGTTGCCTTTGAACGTCCCAGACGTTAACCTGTCCGGTCTCGTCCGCTGTGGCAAGAAGCTGTCCATCGGGTGAGAAGGCGAGTGCAAACACCCATTTACCGTGTTCAAGCGTGCCTATCTCTGCACGGGTTTGGACGTTCCATAATTTTACATCGATGCCGGCAGTCGCGAGCAGTTGTCCATCAGGCGAGAAATCAACCGCTTTAATTTGTGTGCGACTTCTATCGACAATATGTTCAAACGTCGCGACACGCCTTTTAAGTGAAACATCCCACAATTTACAAGCGTAGTCATCACCGCCACTTGCGAGCAGCTGCCCATCCGGTGAAAAGGCGACAGCGTTGACGGTGTCTGCGTGTGAACCGAGCGTTGTCACGGTATCGTTCTGCAAGTCCCATAACATGACGGCGCGACTGTCCCCTGCGCTCGCGATGACGAGCGGGTTCACTGGCGAGTATGCCGTTGTCCGCACGCTCCCACCGTGCCGAAAAAAAGTGTGTTCCTGCGTGAAGGCAGTGAACGGAAGCATCAACAGAACCGTTATTGCGGGAAGGAGATGGTGTTTGAATGACATAGGACTCCAAGGATTGTGCTTAACACGAATATTGAGGATGGAAAGATGGAAGGATGGAAGGATAGAAGGATATGGATCTTCAACCTTCCAACCTTCCTATAGGAACACTTCCAATCCTGCAGGTAAACGGACGGGTTTGGGCCTGTTCTATATGTTTTTATATTTTATTGTGCCTGCGCCATCGGAACATCCAACTTTTCAGCGGACTCCTGAAGCTGCTGATAGATCGTATCCGGTATATCGATACCGTTTGTTAGACGATGTGCTCGCGAATTGGCTTCAAAATCACCGGGGACTAACACTTCATCAAACCCGTGGGCGGGTGGTGTCGCCTTGATGGTATCTAAAAACGCGCGAACGCCTTTCTGGTATTCTTCAAGGGGTGTGAAGGCGTTGACATCTATCACTTGGATATGGAGTCCACTCATCTGTCCAGACGCAATATTAAACGTTCCAGCCAATCCGCCGATCAGTGCCACATACAGCGAGAGCGCGTAGCCTTTGTGTCTACCGAATGCAAGCAGATTGCCGCCGTCGTTATATTCAGCAGTTTTGACGGTCGGGTTCCCGTGTTTATCGACGACACACCCTTCAGGGAGGTCCCGATTTTCGCTGGTAGCGACGTAGGTTTTGCCGTTTGCGATCATACTTGTTGCGAAATCAATCAGGAACGGTCTATTATCACCGGTCGGGATACCGATGGAGATAGGGTTGGTACCGAGTGTGCCGAGTGCGCCGCCAAATGGGAGGATCCGTCCACCGCCCTTTGAACCGCCACCGACTGTGATAATACCGATACATCCAGATTCAGCGGCTTCCTGACCGTATTCACCGAGTCTACCGATATGTCCTGTCCGAATAAGCGTTGCGAAGCAGGTGCGTCCGCTTTTTGCTTTCTCGATCGCGCGGCGAATCGCGTAGCGCGTCGTATGGTGTCCGAACCCTTTCTCGCCATCAATATGAAGCGTGTTCTCCGTTTCCCGAAGCACAGTGGGTTCGGCAGCGGGTTGGATGCCGCCGTTTTCGATGCCTTCAAGGTAGGCGGGAATCCGCAGAACACCGTGCGAATCGTGTCCAGCGAGATTGGCTTTTATCAAAATCTCGGCAACGGTGTCGGCGATGTGCTGTGGCGTGTCTGCGGCGACAAAGAGATCGTTTGTGAATTTCTGGAGGTCTGCGGCTTTAAATATATGCCTCTTCATTTTTAAATTTTCCTTGCGGTTCAGTAAGGCGAGTTATGAGAGTGGTCCGTAATGTGCTTTGTCATCATCTTTGACGGTGTCTTCGCCGATGGATATGCCGAGTTTCTCTGCACACTCTTGCAATTGATTGTAGATCGTATCCGGTATTTCAATGCCTTCTTTTAAACGTTGTTCACGCGAGCGAGACTCGAAATCACCGGGGACCAACACTTCGTCGAAGCCTTGTGCGGGGGGTGTCGATTTGATGCCTTCTAAGAAGGCGCGCACACCTTTCTGGTATTCTTCAACCGGTGTAAAGGCGTTGACATCAATTGCTTGCATGAAGGTCCCGTTCATTCTCCCGCTTTCCACATCAAATGTCCCTGCTAACCCACCGAGGAGACATGTGAACATCGCGAGTGCATAACCTTTATGTTTTCCGAACGCGAGGAGCGCGCCGCCATCATAGAAATCGGCAGGTTTGATGCTCGGCTGCCCATTTTTATCAAGGATGCAACCCTCTGGTAAATCTATCCCTTTACTCCGTGCGACCTGTATCTTCCCTTCCGCGATGACACTCGTGGCGTAGTCAACGATAAATGGACTGTCATCTCCAGTTGGCACGCCCAACGCGATGGGATTGGTGCTGAAAGTGCCTTGCGAACCGCCGTAAGGTACTGTCGGTCCTGCGCCTTTGCCGCCCGTTCCGACAGTAATAAGTCCAATACATCCGGCTCTCGCAGCTGCTTCCGCGTATTCGCCTAACCGTCCGATATGTCCAATGTTACTGATGCTGACACTGCAGGAGACAGCAGATTTCGCTTTCTCGATGGCTCTATGGATTGACCAGCGTGAGACGTAGTGTCCAAAGCCGTGTTGTGCATCAATGCGCAAGGTGTTCGGTGTCTCTGCGAGGATTTTAGGTTCTGCAGCGGGTTTCAGATGTCCGGCATCGATACCGCGCAAATAGGCTGGAACGCGCAAGAGTCCGTGTGAATCATGTCCGGCGAGGTGTGCGTTGACAAGTATCTCGGCGACATCTTCGGCGATGTGCCGTGTCGTACCTGCGGCGACAAATATGTTTCGTGCGATAGCGTGTAGGTGGGGTGCTTGAAGTAGATGCGTCTTTTCCATTTTTTAATTTATGGCCTCCTGGGCTGCCCTCCATTTCGTTACGGGCAGGTTTCTGGTCAATTCGCGACAGGTTTAGGGACCTGTTGGGTTTCTGATATGAACAGGACTTACGCAATTTTGACTGTGGTCTGTTCTGTTAGATGAGATTTCTCGGAAAACCGAGCGTTGTGATGGCACAAACTATGAAGTTTGTGGTACAAAAGAGCATCATGCGTAAGTCCTGATTTCCATTAGTTGTCTGATAGATACCCGAAACTGTGTATCTTATTTTATAGGATTTACCTTTTTTGTCAATAGGAAAGATTCAGTTTTCAAAAGAGGGTTACGCGAAGAAGTGGTTCAGAAATCGGAGGCCCTTGCTGCTTGGGGTGGACGTGTCGGAAGTTCCTTCTCGGCTAAGATGTGTTTGGGGATATAGTCGGAATAATCGGAGATTTGACCGTGTGTTAAGGCGTACACCACGACGTTGGTCATAAAACGATAGACACCGGGAGAATAGTGTACACTGCGTGTTGGGGTACTCACTGTCTCCATCGCGCACAGGTAATCGCGACGGACAACAATAACTGATAACCTATTGCCGACAGAAACACCTTCAAGGTAGTTCCGTTTGGGTGGACGTGTACCCCACCAGAAGATGTCGAAGCCAACAGGCGGGCCTCCCATTTCGTAGAAGTTGTTGTAAACTTCATGATTGTTGGAAATCCGTTCGACCTGATATTCAGGCATCACATAACGCATCTGTGCGAGGAAGAGGCGCGCCATCGCCTGTGCGGGTGCGTTCACGCCGCAGTCGTCAAAGACGAGGAATCCGCCCTTTTCAACGAGGTAGCGACGGAGTCCCGTCGCTTCAGCCTCACTGAAACGACTATCCATTCTACCGCCACTATATCCTTTTCCGACAAGATTACGGTTCCGAACAAAGGCTGGATCGTGTCCTGTCATGAAGACAAGTGGTGTTTGGAGGAGGTTGGCATCGGTGAGTTTCACTGCGCCGCCTTCAACGTTCATATCGGTTTTGATTTTAGTGCGCTCGTTGAGCCAGTTCGCTAAGGCATTGAGAGCCGAAGTATCTGCCCACCAGTCAGAGAGACTGTGACGAATCCGTGTGAACCGAAGGACACCGCGAATGTCCTTACCTCTACCGATGACGCGTCCACCAGGGTCGCCTTTTGGCAGTGGCAGTACTTCGTTATTACCGAGGACAATGTTTTCAACAACATCGCTGAGTGCTTCACGCGCGGCACCGACATTTTCTACCATTGTAAGTCCGGGTGGACGTTCAAAAGCGACTTTCACCTGCACAGCAGTGCCTGCGACACCACGATACGTGTTCGCCAGTTTGACAGAAGGGGCGGTTACCACAGGCGCGGAGAACGCCAAGGCATCCGGAGCGTCCGAAACCCTTAAATTTGTCTCTGTTAGGACTGTAGGTACGGTTTTTTTCTCTGTTAGGATTCTCAGCAGATTTGGGTCAATTGGTGGATTAACCTTAATAATCTGTTTTGGAATTTCAAGCACCGTTCGCGGTTGGAAAACGAGCTTGTCAAGAAACACAGCGGTTACACGAGGCGGTAACTGAATCTGTTGGACAACAGTATTTCTCACCGGAAGCTTCGGTTTCGTAATAGATTTGACGATGGGTTTCTGTACTTTAGGTCCCGGTGGTACTTTGCGTTGGAGCACTTCGACACCTATGAATTCTTGGAATTTTGGTGTCTGCGTGATTAGATAGATACCCGTAACGAACACCACAACGAGGTGAAGTGCCAGGGAAACCGTGAGAGCACTTGAAGTTCTTTTCGCACCCATTTGTTATTACCTCCGAAAAATAACTATTGTGGAGGTAGCAGCAAATTCCGTGCCAACGCTAAAACGTTGAATTTGCAGGTAATATGCGGATTAACTGCACGGAAAGGGACAAACCCGTTTTTGAACTGCACAAAAACGGGCTATTTTTCGGCGTTCCTACATTAAGTACCAGTAACGGAATCCCTTTGTAGGTTGTCAGCAGAAGTTGAGATATGGGATTTTGTGGGTAGGGTATCAGCAGATCTTCGGTGGACGACAATCTCAATCTCGTGATTTAACTTTTCGAGCATTGAAAACAGGTCAGTCATCGAAAAGTCACAAAACAGACCGTCTAAAAGGTCGGAAAGTTCAGATTTCCGAATGCCTAAGATCTTGGCGGCCCTGCTTCGTCTGAGCTGACGTTTAGTTATAATATTATCAATGATAAAGACAAGACGGCATTTTGCGAGGTGTTCCTCTGGGTCCGGAATCTCCAAATCCCTGAAAATGTTACCGCTGCTTTTTTCAATTTCAATTTTTTCTTCATTCATTTTTCTATCCTCTATACAGGGTGCGCATCTGTTGGATGACTTTGGGTAACTTGGCGATCACTGCATCAATCTCTGCTTCGGTTGTGTTCCGCCCCAAGGAGAAACGGACGGTGCCTTGTGCCAAGCGCGGGGGTAGGCCGAGTGCTGCGAGCACATGCGACGGCTCCATAGAACCAGAGGTACACGCAGAACCGGTTGAGACACAGATACCCTCCATATCCAATCGTAAGATGAGACTTTCGCCCTCGACATCCTCAAAGGAGACGTTAAGGGTCCCGGGTGCACAGTGTTCGGGATGTCCATTGTAGTGTAGCCGATCAATATGTGTATTTAAGCCTTCGCGGAGTCGTTGCGTTAAGGAGTCAAGATGCGCTGCGTAAGTGTCCTGTTCCTGTTTCGCAAGTTCGGCAGCGATGCCGAGTCCAACGATAGCGGGAACGTTTTCGGATCCAGCGCGCCGGTTCCGCTCGTGTGCGCCCCCGTGGACGAGGTTCGCCAATCGCGTGCCGCGGCGGATATAGAGGACACCGATCCCTTTCGGGGCGTAAATTTTGTGTCCGGAGAGTGAAAGCAGGTTCACACCGAGTGCCTGAACGTCCATTTCCAATTTACCGATTGACTGCACGGCATCCGTATGGAAAGGGGTCTCGTGTTCTTGTGCGATTTCACAGATCTCCGCAAGCGGTTGGATCGTGCCGTTCTCGTTGTTGACGTGCATGATGGAGATTAACACCGTTGTGTCCCGGATGGCATCACGGAGTTGTTCAACGCGCACCCGACCGTGTCTATCCACAGGGAGATAGGTTATTTCAAAACCGCGTTGCTCCAGATAGTGGCAGGTATGCAAAACGGCGTGATGCTCCACAGACGAGGTGATGATGTGATTTCCTTTACCGCGGCTTTTTTGCAGTTCGGTTAGCCCTTTGATGGCGTGGTTATCTGCCTCGGTGCCGCTTCCTGTGAAGACGATTTCGCTTGGACTCTTGGCACCGATGAGTTCCGCGACCCGTTCGCGTGCGGTGTCGATGGCGGTGCGTGCCTCGCGCCCGTAGGCGTGGATACTGGAGCCGTTGCCGAATGCTTCAGTGAGATACGGCATCATCGCGTCCCGGACTTCGGGACGCAGCGGTGTTGTGGCGTTGTAATCAAGATAGATACGTTCCATATTTTTTAATAATTGGCCATTGTTCGTTGCGCCATTACATTCCGCAACGGTTTCTGATATGCTTTAGCGGTCCCTTCGCGAAAATACTGTTTCAAATCTCGTTAAGTACGCCTGGAATGGAAGGCATTAAAAATTGAGAAAAAGATACAGTTGTAAACCTCGCGAAGGTAAAGAGGGTCATTCATAAGTTCGATGATTCCAAAAGGTTATCTGGTTCGGGTTAATCCTAATATCTGGTACGGGCTGACTTCCGTGGACCTGTCCGTTCGCGTCCAAAAAGGAGAGGTTGAGCGTGTGTGTACCTTCGGGGAGCGGCATCCGCACGATAAAAATCTGGTTCGGTAGCGTCTGCCAAGAACGCGTGTCCGCCTGCTCAGTGACAACACCAGCGAGGTTCGCAAGGATGCCTAAAGCTTCGTTTTTCTTGTTTGCTTGTCGGAAAAGCAGGTATTTTCCGACACCACGCAGTAACGTTCGGAAAAGGATAATAGGACGTTCTTTATTAAAGGTTTCAATTGCGATGTTTTCTACATCTTCGACAAGCACACCACGGGTTTCTTGATTGCTGTCTACTGCTACACGGATCCCTGAAAAACGGGGACGGTGAGAATCAATCGTCGGCATCGCGATGCGTAGAAGATATTCCAACTTCACCTCTTCATAGACGGCTCCCTCGCGTGTTATCAGTGTCGGTACGAATTTTTCAGCATCGTCCACCTTGTCTGTCTTAAGGATAGGGAACATCAAAGCCGTTTCTGTCTTCGGTGGAACGTAGCCGCTTTCGTAAAAGAGGATCAGTTCACCATAGTTTTCACGGTGTTCAGGTGGCTCTCTATATTCGTTTCGGTAACGTTCAAATTCATCAGCAAAACCGAGTCTGCGTGTCAATCGGAGGAGTGCGTATCCAATATCCTCTGGTGTGTTCACACCTGTTTTCTCTGCTGCGTTTTTATAATACGCTGCTGCTTGCTTGTAAGAGATCAACGCATCGTTCCACTCGCCCGCGGCTTCAAATAATATACCTGAAAAGTGTGCAAGGAATGCGGCTCCGAAGAAATCGTACTGCTCGTCTTCACCTTTGAAGTAGTTAATTAAAGCTGTAGCACGGCGACATTCTATTAATGCGCCGTCTAATTGATTGAGGTAGACGTAGTTGAGCGCGCGATAATAATGGCTTAAAAGTCGTTCGTACTGGGTACCGGAATAAGGACGTAATTTATCGGTGGTAACCAGTGAACTCGCCTCTATTGTAAGACTTTTGGTATATCGGTCCTCTGTGATGTCTCCTGCTATATCAAATGCCTGATTGCTTTCCGCGAAGTGGTTGGCGTAATGGGCGACCAGTCCGAGTTCAAACTGGTAAGGGATATCTGGCTTTTTCGGGGCATGTTTCTGAAGATAGGTGTAGGCATCCTCTGGTTTGCCTGTTTCCAATGCGCCTCCGATCTCTTGAAACTTATAACTGGCACACCCTATGAAGAAAAAAATAGTAAGCAGAAAGGGGAGTGTTTTAATCATTTGCCTCCGTAGATTGAAAAAAATAGGCGTGGACGGGCACGGAGACCCGTCCAAACAGATGCTTTGAGAATGTTCTACATTTTAAACTTGCTTCGTCCGATAAATTTCTTGATTTTTTTCTGACCGATCCAAACTTTCTCGTTGGTTTCGATGTTTGTCAGTGTAAGGTCGGTTTGATAGAAGACGACCTGATCGCCGCCCTCGCGATCTTCAATGGTATTTATTTCACCGGTCATCATATAATCGGCACCGAGTTCGCGGCCCATCTGTTTAACGGTTTCAAGTGAAGCAAATTCGCCCTGATCTGCTCGCTCTTCGCGAATTTCGCCACGTTCATTTGAACTCGCGACGGTCCGAACTTTCCCGGAATTGATAAAGGCACGCTCAATATCAGAGATGAATGTAGCGACAGCGATATGCTCCATGCTTTTATTGCGGATGCCCCCGACAATTACAGCAGGTTTATCACCGGTACTTATTCCGTGGTTATTGATCCAGGGGTGGTTCAGACAATCGCCGATAATCTCATCTGCCACCATACGCGAATCTGTATCGTTCCAGCGTCCGGACAGGTCAATCGTGGTGTCGGTATCGACACGGGTGACCTGCTTTGAAGCACTGCAACCGCTAAAAGCTATTATTCCGACGAGAAAGATATAAATTGTCAGTCTATACAGGACGGATTTCGGAACCGTCAAAATTTTGTCCATGGGATACGCTCCTTTTTTTGTAGTTATCAGTTATCGGTTGTCAGTTATCAGTTGAAGAGGTTTCTTGTGGCAGTAACAGGAAATACGCAGAAACACCCAAGCAAAAACACCCCGATGCCATGTCTTAACCGAAAACCGAAGCCTGACAACTGATAACTCACTGTTAGAAATCTAAATCGGCTTCCTGAACAAGTTTGTCGACGAAGGTATCAAGTGCCATTGCGCCGATGTCGCCTTCATCTCGGCTCCGGACACTGACGGTGCGGCTCTCCTCCTCACGTCCACCAATAATTAACATATACGGGACACGTTGCAATCTGGCTTGGCGAATCTTTGCGCCGATCTTGTCGTCGCTGTTATCTAATGTAACACGACACCCTTTTTGCAACAGAAGTTGTTCGACCTCTTTGCTGTAATCAACAAAGCGTTGGCTAATCGTCATGACAACGCACTGCACGGGAGAGAGCCATGTCGGGAAGGCACCTGCATAATGCTCAATGAGCATTGCGA
Source organism: Candidatus Poribacteria bacterium (assembly GCA_022823085.1). GTDB lineage: Bacteria > Poribacteria > WGA-4E > WGA-4E > WGA-3G > WGA-3G. Next base: position 36,465 of record JAJDXV010000171.1, on the reverse strand, counting down.
TGAAGCGTTCAAAGCTGCCCAAAATTGCGCGATGGATTACTACTGGACGTTTTTCGGAGCCGTCGGGTGCGACGTAGATGAGATCGAACCGTTCTGGAAGTTGGAAATCGAGTTGCACGGTGGCGCATTGTACATCGCGGTTAAGTGAATCTCGCACCTGAAAATCGAGTTTAGGACCGTAAAACGCCGCCTCGCCGGGATCAACGCTATACTCAATCTGATTGTTTTTCAACACATCCTCAAGTATTACCTCTGCGCGATCCCAGACCGCCACATCGCCCATAAACTTCTCTGGATTGCGTGTGCTCAAATCGCATCGGAACGGCAGATCAAAGGTGCCATAAATGCGTTGGAAAAGTCCGAGGATGCTTTCATATTCATCGGCGATTTGGTCCTCTGTAACGAAATTGTGTGCATCATCCTGACACAACTGACGGACCCGCGATAAACCGGTGAGGGTCCCTGTTGCTTCGTTGCGATGCAGTACCCCTTGGTCGTACAGGCGGTAGGGTAGGTCTCGGTAACTATGGCGTGTACTTTTGTAAATCAGCATGTGTGCGGGACAGTTCATCGGTTTGAGTGCACTTGCCGTTTCGCCATCTTCGTCTTCAATCATGAACATATCGTCCTTGAAGTGTTCCCAATGCCCAGATGTTTTCCAGAGGCTGCTATCGTAAATGAGCGGTGTCCGCACCTCCTGATAGCCTTCGCTGAGATAGAGTTTCCGTACCTTTTCAGACAAGAGGTTATAGATGCGCGCGCCTTTCGGTAGCCAAAACGGGCTGCCCGGCGATTCGGGATGCATCTGGAAGAGTTCTAGCTCGCGTCCAAGTTTCCGATGGTCGCGTTTAGCGGCTTCCTCGCGTTGTGTCAAGTATGCCTGAAGGTCGGCTTTGGTCTCCCATGCGGTGCCGTAAATCCGTTGCAACTGCTCGCGATTGCTATCACCGCGCCAATAGGCTCCAGAAACGCGGAGCAGTTTGAAATAGCGGCATTCGCTTGTTTTTTCGACGTGCGGTCCCTTGCAAAGGTCCGTGAAATCACCGTTGTGATAGATAGATACGCCTTCGTCAGCGACACCTTCATCGCCTGCGTTGACTTCTCGGTCGGATATCCCGTCGATTAATTCGAGTTTGAATTTTTGATCTCGTTCGCCGAACCATTGACGGGCATCGTCGTAGGTCCAGGTCTCCTGTTCAAAAGGCACATTCGTTTTAATCATCGCCTTCATGTGCTTTTCGATTTCGGGAAAATCGTCGGGTGTAATCGGGCGCAGCACCTCCATATCGTAATAGAACTCGTTTTCGATCGGGGGTCCGATCGCGAGTTTAACGGTCCGTTCGCCATCTGGAAAGAGTTGTTGGACGGCATACGCCATGATATGCGCGGTCGAATGGCGTAGGCGTTGTAAATATTCTTCGGGTTGATTGGGTTCACGCATTGCGGTTCACTCTCATATATGTGTGTCAATTCGTGTAGGTTTCAAAAATTGGTCTTGATAGACTTAACGTCTTTTTTCGTACACCGTTTACGAAATAATTGTACACCATATACGAATGGAAATGCCAATTAAAAGGCCACAACGTTGAAACCGCTACGTTTTTGTCGTTCAGGGTCGAAATTTTGGAAGGATGGGTGGTACAGGACTTGAACCTGTGACCTCTTGCATGTCAAGCAAACGCTCTAGCCACCTGAGCTAACCACCCGTATCGGAGAGAGATAGTGGAGGTGGCGGTCGGAATCGAACCGACGAATAAGAGCTTTGCAGGCCCTGGCCTTACCACTTGGCTACGCCACCAAAAAGAAATGGAGCGGGAGACGAGATTTGAACTCGCGACCTCCACCTTGGCAAGGTGGAGCTCTACCACTGAGCTACTCCCGCATCCTGTACTTTCGTGTAGAAAATCTTCTACACCTTTGAAAGCATATATAGTTTAATACATTTGCTTTTAAATGTCAAATTAATTTTCCATTAGAATAGCAGAAATCTGAATTTTTGTCAAAAAATTTGGGACACCGTCGAAACCGACCGAGTTTTCTGTTCCGTTCTATATTGTTCAACCTATTTAGAGTTGTTCTTCGATCCAATCATCGCCGTGTTCCGGATTGTAGATTAACCCTTTTTTCATATCAACGCAGAGGTCTAACTCCTCTAATAGCATGTGCCCAATAAGTACTGGTGCGCCTTCCGGTAGATTGGTTATCCGGATGGTGCTGCTCCGTTCTAAAAGCGTATATTCAACCTCAGAATAGACGGTGCGCTCCACGATACCGGCAGCAGTCCGCGCAGTCCTTTTGCTGACGGGTGTGAGGCCGAGTCGCTCAATAAGTGATGTTGGCAAGCAGAGACGGGTCGCGCCAGTATCAACGATCGCATCCGCAACGGTGAGTTGCCTCACATCTTCGGGGTTCATAGCACCTGCTTCTATTAGAAGGAGATCCCTTAGATTTACGAGTTTAATTTCGGCTGTGTGTCGCATTGTATTTGGTATCCTTCTATAAACTGCTATGTCCGATAATCTGCGTTGATTCGGATATAATCGTAGGAATAGTCGCAGGTCCACATCGTTATTTCTGTGTCCCCCGCGCAGAGATCAATCGTAATACGGACCGGATCTTGTGCGAACAGAGCGGTCGCCTTGTCTTCATCATAGCCAGAATCCATCCCTGCTTTGACGAGTTGATAATCGGCAAGATAGACATCCACCTGATAGGGATCGAATTCCGCGCCGGATTTCCCGATCGCCATCATAATCCGTCCCCAGTTTGCGTCGTTGGCGAACACAGCGGTTTTGACGAGTGGCGACTCCGCAACGGCACGCGCTGCTTTCTCCGCATCGTCCCGATTCTTCGCGTGTTTAACGACCACCTCAACGAGTTTCGTCGCGCCTTCACCATCGCGGGCGAGCATCTTAACCAATTCCGTGGAAACGAACAGAAGTCCCTCACAAAAAGCCTCGTAATCTTCCCCGTCCACTGCAACAATTTCGGTAGTGTCCGCGTGTCCGGTCGCCAGAATCAGCACTGTGTCGTTTGTACTGCGGTCGGTGTCAACTGTTAAGAGATTGTAGGTATCATCTACCACACGGTTTAGCGCAGCCTGAAGCGTTTCAGCGTTGATTTTAGCATCTGTCGTCAGATAGGAGAGCATCGTCGCCATATTTGGCGCGATCATGCCAGACCCCTTGGCAATCCCACCGATCCTCACGGGTGTACCACTGATCTCAATCTCTACGGCAACGGATTTCGGATGTGTATCGGTTGTCATAATCGCTTCCGCGGCATCGCTTCCGCCTTCGGTGTTCAGTGCGCGTGCAGCGGCTCGAATACCGTTTTCGATTTTATCCATCGGCAATTGCTGTCCGATAACACCGGTAGAAGAGACACAGACGAGGTTCGCGTCTATACCGAGTTGTTCTGCTGTTGCGGCAGCCATCCGTCGTGCGTTCGCCATGCCGACCTCACCGGTGCAGGCGTTGGCGTTTCCGCTATTGACAATAACGGCTTGTGCTTGACCATCGTTGAGATGCTCGCGGCAGACGATGACAGGCGCGGCAGTAACGCTATTCTTTGTGAAGACTCCGGCAGCAGTCGCGGGTGTATCCGTAACGATGAGTGCCACGTCTTTCGCTTCCGCGGCTTTTATACCTGCGTGAACACCCGCTGCCCGGACACCCGAAACAGCGGTAATCCCGCCTTCTATCTGTTTCATGAAACGCTCCTTCACGTTTATCTTACATAAGTCTTGTTTAGTTCTGCGTTTTGTCTGGCTGATTCAACAGCTGCAGGAGTGCTGCTTTTTCTTCTGGCTCCAATGCGTGTAAATCCTCTATGTTAAGTCCTGCTAACCTTTCAGAAACCGTCAACCCACGCATGCGTTCTTCTGGGGTCATTTTTTCTAATAGATCTTCCCCCATGCTATCAATAATTCGTCGAAGCTGTTTTTCATATAAATTCTGTTTTCCAGCCATTTTTAAAATCTCCTTTGTGATCTCCGGTTCAACACAGGACGCGTAGTAAGTGTAGGTTAAATTGTCCTCGCCTATAATTCGTTCAACGAACTGGCGAAACTTCTCTTTTGATGTTGCAAACAGAAGAAGCGGGTAATTTTTCGGAGTGAGTTCAAGTTCGTTGCACACAAATAGGTGAACCGGAAAGAGATCTGTGCTTTTGTAATATCCCGTACCCGCCGATTCCCATTTCACATCAAGAGAGGAGTGATAGAGAACGTTCCTCGGTTGTCGAGCGGAAATGATCGTAACCGTCATTAAAGACGCAGATATCTGCTTTTCGCCGAGATAAAGGTAACTGCGTCCTCGAATAAGGTTATACTCATCCCGTGTTAGTGGATCGTTTTTTGCCTTGAATTCAATCTGATTGTAGACTCGAAAATAATTAAACGCTGTTTGCACACGAACCTTTTCCCGTTCAGCGGTCTGTTCAAGAACAACAAGAGCGTCCATCGTCCGAGGAAGTCTACTAATTTCTACTTGCGTTTCAACAGGTAAGGCGAGTTGAGCAAAGTTAAACGTCATTACCTCTTTGAAAACGGGATCTAAAAAATGACGATCTGCCACTGGGCTATCAGTAGACATCAAACTCCTCCATATCTATAACGAGCAGTGTTCTGCTTATGACGGTCAATAATCGGTACTGATAAAGTATATACCATTTATGTGGAGGAGTCAACAGAAATTTCTTCATTCACAGAGGCATCAATTCTCCAATAGTTGATCTTTTCCTTGAGCGCCCTCGCATAAAATTGAAAAGCAGAGAAACTGAATGCTTCTGTGAAAAAAATCCTTTCGCATATAAAACCAAAATGTGCTATACTTATTCACAAATATCCGAAAAATGAGGCGAAAAGATGCACACCATTTTAGAACGCTACCAAAAAACTTTCGCAAAAGATAGAGAAATGTCGGAGACGGCGAATCACCTGTTTCCGGACGGTGTGACGCACGATGGTCGCTATATGTCGCCTTTTCCGATCTATATCACGCGTGCCGATGGGTCAAAAAAATGGGGACTTGACGATAAAGAATTCATCGATTATTGGGCAGGACACGGGGCGCTGCTTCTCGGACATAATCCGCCAGAAGTTGTGGAAGCGGTAACGACGCAGATGCACCGAGGCACACACTACGGTGCATGTCATCCGTTGGAACTCGAATGGGGTTCGCTCGTGACGCAGCTGATACCGTCAGCGGAGCGCGTTCGGTTTGTCAGTTCCGGTACGGAAGCGACGTTGATGGCGATCCGCCTCGCTCGCACCTACACCGGTAAAAATAAGGTATTGAAATTCACGGGACATTTCCACGGTTGGCACGATAGCCTTATCTTAGGTGCCTACCCACCTTTTGATATGAACGTTCCTGGCATCCCACAGGAGGTGCGAGACACAACGCTGTTATGTCCACCGAACGATATCGATGCTGTTGAAAAGCAGTTGAAAACGGATAAAGACATCGCGTGTGTTATCCTCGAACCGACGGGTGCCTCTTTCGGTATTGTCCCGACGAACGGAACATTTTTAAAGCAGCTCCGTGAATTGACAGAAGCGCACGGCGTTCTGCTTATCTTTGACGAAGTGATTACCGGGTTCCGAGTGTCACCCGGCGGTGCACAAGCGTATTACAACGTCACGCCGGACATGACAACGCTGGCAAAGATTCTGGCAGGCGGACTTCCCGGCGGTGCCCTTGTCGGTAAAACGGAGATTCTCGAACTTATCTCAATGAAATCGGAACGCGACGGCTTGAAAATGCCGCATCCTGGCACCTTCAATGCGAATCCGCTCTCTGCTGCTGCGGGGATCGCAATGCTCAACATGGTCAAAACAGGCGAACCCCACAAACAGGCACACCGAACCGCAACCCGACTGCGCACGGAACTCAATAAAGTCATAGACGATTACCGACTTGATTGGGTGGTTTATGGCGAATTTTCGGGGATTAGACTCCTCGTCGGACACGGTGAAAAGGATGTTCGCGCCTCCGATTTCGATCCCTATACGTGGGACTATCGGAAATTGAAAGGCAATAGCGATCCTGATATGCAGGAACGTCTCCGGTGTGGGCTGTTGCTGAACGGTATCGATCTCGCCAATAACGGTGGGATGACGACAGCAGCACACACGGACGACGACATCACTGCAACCGTCGCAGCATTTACACAGACGCTTGAATGGCTGAAGGCAGAAAAGGCGTTTTAAGACTTTTAAACCTAAACCTTAGCCCGTATCGCTTATGGGCGAGTACGCCGCAAATGGAGGGCGGATTTACGGAGAGAAACGTTGGTCATTCAACGCACCTCACCGAACCGCAAGGTAAATTAAAAAGATGAAGACGATTACGTATCGCGACGCGCTCAAGGAGGCGTTAGCAGAGGAGATGGAACGCGACGACGCGGTCTTTCTGATGGGTGAAGACATCGCCGAGTACGGTGGTGCTTATAAAGTAACAGACGGGTTATTCAAAGACTTCGGGAAAGATCGCATCCGAAACACACCGATCTCGGAAGCCGCGATCATCGGCACCGCGCTCGGTGCGGCGGTCACAGGGATGCGTCCGGTCGCTGAACTGATGTATATCGACTTTACTGCGGTCGGTATGGACCAGATCGTGAACCAGGTGGCGAAGATCCGTTATATGGTTGGCGGGCAGCTGGATGTACCGCTCGTGATTCGGACGCAGGGCGGTGCCGGTCGATCCTCTGCAGCACAGCACGCGCAGAGCCTCGAAGCGTGGTTCGTGCATATCCCAGGGCTGCTCGTCGTGATGCCGTCTACCCCGTACGATGCAAAAGGGTTGCTGAAAACAGCCATCCGAGATGATAACCCGATTATGTTCATCGAACATAAACTTCTCTACACAGAAGAGGGGGAGATCCCAGAAGAAGAGTATACAATTCCGTTGGGGGTCGCGGATGTGAAGCGTGAAGGTGAGGACATCACGATTCTCGCGACTTCACGGATGGTTCTGCACGCACTCATCGCTGCGGATATGCTTGCCGACGAAGGCATCTCTGCTGAAGTTATCGATCCGAGAACGTTAATGCCGCTTGATAAAGACAGCATTCTTGAATCCGTAAAGAAAACGAATCGGTTGCTCATTGCGCACGAGGCAGTCGGCAGAGCAGGGTTTGGCGCGGAGATCGCTGCGCTTGTGGTGCGTGAGGCGTTTGATTATCTCGATGCACCGATTGAACGGGTCGCAGCGATGCCGGTGCCTGTCCCTTTCGCACCCGTGATGGAAAACTTTGTGATTCCGAACGCGGATCAGATTACTGATGCGGCGCGGAAACTCGTCCGTTATGAGATTTAACTAAACAGCGCGCTTTGGAAAGAATAAGGATGGAAAAGCACAACTCCACTCTTCCATCCTTCCAGTTTTCTTCCTTTAATCCTGCCTGCAGATTAGAATTTGATCGACGTTTATGTGTCTTCCGTGCTTACTAATCTCTGATACGCCCGCGTTAAACCGAAAGCGACGGGTGTCCACACCATTGCGGCTACCATCGCCGTAATAGAGAACGCTATCCCCGGAATCGTTTTGACACCTAATCTTACCAATTCAATCACACCCGCACTACCACCCTTTGAGAAGCGGTATGCAAACGAATCGATGATCTGTTTCGCGCGGTAGCGTGAATCGTAAGAGAGCGGCATATAGAACAATTCTTTCGCTGCCCGGAAAATGGAGTAATCTAAGGCTTTAAAGATGACGTATGCAGCTGTCCCGCTCCGAAGCGATGGAGAAACCGTCAGAACAAGACTGCTGATGAGATGGACGATCGGAATCCCGAGATGAATAACACGGAGCGCAACAAATCTGAGTGCTAACGGCACGATCACCAATTGCAAGATGCCGGCGGCAAGTCCAAGATATCCGTACACAAGACCGAAAAATGCTGTCCGTGTATCCTTATCGGGGAGTTCCACCTCCGCCAATCCATTGAAACGGAGATCCAGCACCGTAGAGACCAGCTGCGTGCTTAGGATCAATACGCCGATAAAAATCAGGTATCTGGAGCGAAAGAGTGTCCCTATACCGAGGTGACCAAGTCTTCCGCCAGCTTCTTCCTCGCTCGGTTTCGGTTCACCACCGAATCTATAAGCAATTACGCCGAAAACCGCTGTCGGTACGAGAGAGGCTGCTGTGAAAAGGAGTAGTGCCTCAGTTCCTAATACGGTTGCCCATCTGCTTACGAGCATGCCGCCGGCAAATGAACCGATAGACGCAACGGCACAGAAGGGACCGTTAATACGTTTCGCCTGTTCAGTCGTTAGGACACTGTTGACAAACGACCAGAACTGTTCAATGACGATCACGATATACGCTTCACGGAACACATAGATGATCGCTGCTGCGAAATCCATTCCGCTGACAAGCGCAGCGTAGCATCCGAGAATTAAGATGGCAGAAAAAAGCGAGGTTATCGCCAAAGCGCGCGTCGCGCCCAGCCACGAGAGCAGGCGACCGTAGCAGTACAACATCACGATCATACTCGGCGGGATCGCCATCATACCGCGTGGGAGATTTTCCGCGCCATACGCCTCAATGAACAGCGACGAGGACACGGAACGGATAAACTCATAACCGAACAACACAAAACAGGCGGCACTACTGATTGAAATCGCAGCGTAAATAAGTCGTCGTGGAAACATTATGTTGGGTGAACCCCTCCAAAAGTTTTGCTATCGCGTCGGAATTTGATCTTCGGTTGGACGGGGGTTGTGAACCCAATGTCCACTCGGATCGCTGCCTCTGGCGACGATGGCGCGTTGGTTCCAATTGTTTGCGGCGTGGACATCCGGCGGCACGAACCGCATCGTCAACCCGCAACGCCGTCGATCCGAAGCGTTCGGTTCAGAACCGTGTAACAGGAGATCGGAATGCAACGACATCTGTCCGGCTTTCATCTCAAATGGATGTGGTGCATCGCCGTATTGTGATGCGCCATGCACCGTTTGACCGAGCACGTTCTTCTCCTCAGCACTGCTCCGCTCAAATGCGATCTGCCCGTGCAGATGCGATTTCGGGATAACCGTCATCGCCCCGTTTTCGACCTCAGCATCGTCAATCGCGAGCCACACGGTAACAGTTTTGCTTGGAGAGAGAGGCCAATACGAGGCATCCTGGTGCCAACTCACCTGCTTTACATCACCCGGCAGCTTACAGAAATAGTGTGTTCCCCAACAGATCAACGTCTCACCCAATAGGTCCTGCACATAGTCCAAAATTCGATCTTCAGTCACAAGATCATGGAGACCTGTGCAGCGGGTGTGCCACCCGTTGATGGCGTAGCTATTCATCCCTGCTGCGAGTGCTTTCTCCATGAGTTGGTCGAAATAGGCGCGGTGTTCTGCGATCTCTGCCTCAGAAAAGACATCCAACGGTGAAATAAACCCGTTTTCATTGAAATGCTCGATTTGGGCAGGTGTTAGTGTTGATGGATTCTCGTTTTCAACGGGAAAAAACTGGAGTTTCCGCTTGAGTTCCGGCATTGCATCCGTAATTGGCATCAGAACGTCCTCGTTTCCTTGGGTGTGTCAGAAATTCATACTGTCAAGTATCATACCAAATTTTTACTTGGTTGTCAATCGGGACTACAGAAAATAATACTTCTCCCGTTCCGCCTCTGGCGTACGGTCGGGGCGTGTCCGATACCAACGGAAATGTTCATAGTGCGAGGTATAGTGTTCGCCGTCCCGACTGTCATTATAACTGAGGAACAACATTCGTCGATCACTGTTCGATTTATTCGGTGCCGCCGCGTGTGGCGTGAAACAGGTAAAGATCGCTATATCTCCGGGTGCTAACTCTACATGGATATGTTCCTCGTTTGCGAGGTGTTCACGGTCGATTTGACCTTTGTCAAGGGAACCGGGTTCATGCAAAAAGCCTTGATGATGACCAGTCCAGAGTTCGGTGCATCCGTTTTCTTTCGTGCTTGCGTCGAGCGCGACGGAAACCGTGAGGAGACTGTGCGGGAATCCCTGCCACCAATTGTAATCCTGATGCAGTCCGTTACCGTGGCTCTCCGGTGGTTTGAAGATGAGTTTATCTTTGAACAGTACCGCTTCATAACCATCATACAGCGATGCCAACCGATCCATAATCCGTCTATCGCGAGCGAGTGCGGAAAATAGGGGCGAAATACTGACAAATGGATCGATTTTCCACGGTTGACCGTCTGCCAACATCTCGAACCGGAGGTTGTATTTCGGTTCAAGTTGGAAGTCACGGCTCAGCGAAAAAGCGCGATCAACGACCCGTTCTGCCTCTTGGCGGTAAATCTCAACCTCATCGGGTTGAAACACATCTCGAAGGATAAGGAACCCCTTCTCGTGATACGCGTTGACCTCGGCGGTATCCAATGCAAAATGGAGGTGCCGTTGTTGGGGACCGTGCCATCGAGGTGCCCCGATTTCAGATGGGTGCTCAACACTAATCATCGTTGTCTCCTAATTGAATCCGAAGGTCTGTTTTCAATTGTCCCCAGCGCGTCGCAAGTTTGCCATTCAGATCAACTGCGAAGGAAGGGACATCTGCGCCGTCGATAGTCAGATTATCGTAATGGACATGTGCCGTATGCGTAATAAATCCGATGCGTCCACTGTCCCGGAATTTCGCATCATCGTCTCCCTCAAACAGGAGTTCATCATCAACGAAACATTGGTAATTCTGTCCTTCTGCGACAACCTTAAGCCGATAGGTTCCGCCGACTTCCGGGTCAACGGGTAAAGGTGTTACGATGTGCTCAAACTGGTTCTCTCTCCATCTGGAGAACTGGCATTTATGTTGGTCTGTGCGGATCCAGAATCGCATCCCGTTATCGCCGTCTGTATCGGCACGGATTAACACACCCGCCGCATTCACGTTCACATTTTCCACCAACGTCACATCCACTTCAAGGGTGTAATCCGTCCAATTTTCATCCCCGAACATTGTCTTGGCGTATTCTGCTCCCGAGGTTTCAGCATAAGCATCTTTCTCAATTTCCCATTCACCTTTGACCTCGTTCCAACCATCGGGGAGTCCATTGTCGAAATTTTCCTGCCATGTCCCAGCCGACGCAACGGAAGTTAACATAGCGACCATGAGTATGGCGGATACTACATTTAAATAACGCATTTGGTTCCTCCAGTCTATTGATTCCTTGTTTTAGACGATTTGATGTCTACATATATTGAGTCAATTTACCGACTGCTAAACCGCTGATATTATAGCAAAACTCGATGGATAGGTCAAGTTGAAATCTTGCCAGCAGCAGAAAACCGGAAACTGAGTTGCTACTGCGCATACGAAAATTTCGCTTGACATTTCGGATAAATGCGCTATTATATGATTTCAAATAATTCGTTAGCGAGAAGTAGGACACAGGAAAATAGGTATACCCAAAAGACCTACCTATTAGGAAAATATGGACGAAAAACGAGCGAGTGGACGCTACTACACACGCGGGAATCCGTTTCAATTTGAACCCTTCCTGTCATGGGCGGAAGCGTCTCACTTAGGACAACAGGTGGCTTTAGAACCGTTCGCGGGTGCTAAGGACATCCCACAGTTGATTGAGGCAGCAAACCTGAAATGTCAGGGTTGGGTATTCTTTGACATCAAACCGGGGGCAGAAGGTGTTGTGCAACGCGACACACTTGCAGACTTTCCGACAGGCTTCGATGTCTGTATCACCAATCCGCCGTGGTTGGCACGCAACTCTGCCACGCGCCGGGGCTTGCCTTTTCCAGAAGCGACCGAACACGACGATCTCTATAAATACGCGCTTGAACGGTGCTTGACCCATTGCGGATGGGTCGCAGCAATCATTCCAGAGGCGTTCATTCGGAGCGGTCTGTTCCTTGAAAGGTTGAGCGACTTTATCTCTTTAGTTCCGCAAACGGAAGATAAAACAAATTACCGCCCTGATAAAGCGGACAGGGGGGTTTCAACTATGTTTGAGGATACCGAACACCCGGTAGGTCTTGCCCTGTTTGGACCGGACGCGACATCGGATGTTAGGGTCTGGCGCAACAATCAATTTCTCGGTGGTCTCAACGAACTGCGCAGACATCTTCCGCGACCTTCCGGCAACCGTAGTATTGTGTTCAACGATCCCGATGGGAATCTTGGACTCATCGCTATAGATAATACCGTTTCTGCGTCTATCCGTTTCTGTCCGCCAGAGGAATTGGGAGACTACCCGATCCGTGTCCACTGCCGTTCGATTACGAAAATCGGTGTGCCGTGGGACGTGGATATAGACCTGCTCAATGATCGCTTAGCAACAATCCGCGAGAAAACGCACGATGTTTTCTTGACGGCATTCAGGGGTATACGTCGCGATGGATACTATCGACGGCGGTTAGATTGGGCATTGACGCGGGCGATTGTTGACACCAAGCCTCCGCAACCGGAAACGAATGTGGGGTAAAAAATGGACATCCAAAAACTGGTCTGTTTACTACTTTTGATAACACTTATCACTTCCGCGGGATGCGTACCCGGTGATGGCAAACATACTACCGAGAAACCGGCAGGGTTTTTCTGGGGCATCTGGCACGGTTGGATCGCGCCGATCTCGCTGATTTGGGGCATTTTTAATCCAGATATCCGGGTCTATGAACCCCAAAATATAGGGTGGTGGTATGACTTTGGTTTTTACATGGCTATTATCAGTGGATTCGGTGGTATCTCCCTTACGCGACGAAAATATAAGTCTACCAGCGACCAATAGAGGAAAATAGAAATCGCCTTGATCGAGGAGGAAACCAACAAATGAAAGTTTTAGTCATCGGTGGGACGGGCAACATTAGCCGTGGCATTGTTGCTGCCCTGCAAAACCGAAACCATGAAGTCGTCATGTTCAATCGCGGACAACACAGGGATCCACCGCCGCCAGATGTCCGTGTCATCAACGGGGACCGGAAAAACCGCGAAGATTTTGAGGCGAAAGTCGGCGCGGAGGAATGGGATGCGGTGATTGATATGATTAGCTTCAATGCCGACGATGCCGCCTCCGCACTTCGGGCATGCCAGGGACGCGTCGGACACTTCGTCCACTGTTCAACAGTGATGACCTACGGACCGCCGTTCGCTGGAATCAATCTCTCTGAGACGGCACCGTTGCAAGGCACATCCGGCTACGGACTCGGCAAAATCGCAGCCGATAACCTCCTCTTAGAAGCGCATGCCAACGACGGGTTTCCTGTGACCATCTTCAAACCGTCCTATACACACGGACCCGGCATAAACCTCCATCGGCAAGTCGGTGGTGATGGGAGCTGGATTGACCGGCTCCGAAAAGGCAAACCGATCCTCTCCGCAGGCGACGGGTTAAACTTTTTTCAATTCCTGTCATCTCGCGACGCAGGAATTGCGTTTACAGATATACTCGGTAAATCTGACTGCTTCGGTGAAATATACAACATCGTCCACCCGCAAGCGCGAACATGGGACGAATGGCACCGCGCAGCAGCGGAGGCACTCGGCGTTGACGTAGAGATCGTGCATGTTTCGCAAGAGACACTCATCGCTATGGCACCGGAACGGTTCAGCGGATTACGCGGCAACTTCGGGCATACGCAAATCTTCAGCCACGAGAAACTCACAGCAGTGCTACCCGATTTCAGTCCGCAGGTGCCGGTTGTAGAAAGTGTTGCAGAAAACATCGCGTGGATGGACAAACACAATCTGATTCCAGACAGCGATGCCGACGCTTTGGAAGATCAGCTTATTGCAGCTGTCCGCAATTTACCGCGTCTCCGGTAAGATAGAGGTAGAGAAATATGCTACAGATCAGATCAGCATTAGATTCAGAGAGGCTTGACCGTGTTGAACACGATCTCCGCGAAGTCGGTTTCCATATCATCGAAAACGTGATTACCGCCGAAGAAGCAGACGAAGCGCGCGAAGCCATTTGGAAGTTCGTTGAGGAAGACATCGCAAACGGCTTTGACCACAGTTACGGCGACGGTAAAATCCGACGTGTCTGGGCAATCGTCGGGAAATCGCCAATCTTCCGAGGGCTCATCCAGCATCCGACCGTCGTAGCCGTATGGAAACGGATGCTCGGTGAAGATGTCATCGCCTCCACGTTTACGGCGAATATCGTCGGCCCCGATGCACCGGATGGCGGTTGGCACATCGACTACCCGTATTGGGCGATGCAAGCACCCTTTCCCGCAGGTTCGTTAACCGGACAAACAGTTTGGATGTTAGACGATTTCACGGAAGAAAACGGTGCAACGGCGTGTATCCCTGGCTCACACAAAACGCTCCGCCGTCCCGAATTGGGGGAAGCAGAAGGACTTGAGAGCAGCGTTGCCGTCGCGCCGAAAGGGTCTATTATGTTCACAAACGGTGCGATCTGGCATCAGTCGCGGGCGAACCGAACGGATACACCGCGCGTCGGGTTGCTCGGTATGTATAACCGATCGGTCATCTATCCACAAGAAGATATGCCGCGGCAGTTAACTGACGACGAATTAGCAGGTGAAAGCGATGTGCTGAAGCAGCTGCTCGGTAGAAATATCTCGTTCCGGGACCCAGATCACGGGCACAACTGGCATCGCACCGAGAGCGGGTTCCGCCAAGTGTAACGGCTTTTAAAGCATTTTCAAGAAACGGATGATATTTATAGACGTGTCGAATTTCATGCAAATCAACTGTAGACAGCGGGACGAATCCCGTTGTAAACGTCTTTATTCATTTTAAAATCCTCAATTCAGTAAGGAAACATTTATGCCAACAATATCTCATGATATTTTGAGAGAGTTTGTATATAACATCTATCGTGGTGCTGGCGGTGAAGAAGAAGACGCGCGTATCGTTAGCGACCACGTCGTAGATTCTAACCTCGCAGGTCACGATTCACACGGTGTCATCAACGCGCCGAACTACATCGGTGGGATGGCCGGCGGTCCCGCGGCAGACAAGATGGAAATTGTCAGAGAGAGTGGTGCTGCGACGGTTATCAACGCCAACGGTGCACTCGGTATGGTCGCTGCACGCAAAGCGATGGAGATGGCTGTTGAAAAAGCGCGAACCTGTACCATGGGTGCAGTCGGTTTACACCGGTGTGGACACGCCGGACGGATGGGTGAATACCCGCCGATCGCAGCACGTGCCGGTATGATCGGGATCGTCCTGCTCAACGGCGGCGGACGTTTCATGCATCCGCACGGCGGTACCTCGCGTAGACTTCCACCGAACCCGGTCGCCATCTCCGTGCCACGTCAGGGCGGTGAACCGCTACTCCTTGATATGACGCTCAGCGTTGTCGCGGGCGGGAAGCTCCTTGTTCAGACCGCTCGCGGTGAATCCATCCCCGAAGGTTGGATGATTGATACCGAAGGCAACCCGATTACAGACCCGCAAGCGTTCCGTGAACGTCCACAGGACACTGCCGTTATGCCGCTCGGCGGTTTCCAGTTCGGACACAAAGGATTCGGACTCGGTGTGATGATAGATGCGATCGCAGGCGGGCTCTCTTGGGCAGGATGTAGTCGTGAGCAACCGACACGCGGTGCCAGCGGGATCGTCATGTTCGCCATCAAAATCGAGGATTTCATCGACCTATCGGATTATGAACAGGAGATCGCCTATCTCGTGGAATGGGTGAAATCATCGACCCGATTACCCGGTGTTGACGAAATCTATGTGCCCGGAGAATTCGAGGAACGGAGCCGCGAGAAACGTCTCCGCGAAGGCATACCGATTGAAGAACCGACTTGGAACCGGCTCGTCGAAGCCGCGGAGCGTTTCAACGTTGAAGTCCCCTTAAAGTAGTCGGCACACCCCGTGTGCCGCAACCCTAATGTAATATTTACATTTAGGTGGTTTTCGTAATCAAGACCTAAGACATTTAGGCATACAAGAGGAGAAAAAATGAGGATCCTAATCAGTTTAACCGTTCTGCTCATCGGCGTTACGGGGTGTGCTATACTGACCCAACTCAACCAGTCCGTTGAAGAGATTCCGTCGTCCCGTCTTACCTGCGCATCTAACCCTGAATTTGTGGATGGGAATCTGGAGACGGTGGGTACATTCGCTGTGAACGGTGTCGTCCGGAAAGCGTATCAGATTTTTGATGATAAATCTCGACAGATTACCAACGCGCAACGGCGTTACGTAACACTGGTTGATGGCAACCGCCGCACGGAAGCCGTCATCAAACTTGATGCCCCTACTTATGTCTCTTATGTGGAGGTCTATCCTGCCTCGCGACGGATCCCGAATTTCGCACTGATGACAACGACCGATGATCCACCGCGTTTCGATATCGCCTTTGAACGGGTTTCCGACAAGCAACATCAAGACCTCGAAGGGCTGACACCCGTCCGTTTCAGTGTTCAGCGAGAGGTTCTTTATCTACGGATGAGTGCAGACGGTATTGAAGACAAACAGAATTCCACTCGAACCCCAAACGCGGGCATCGAGATTCCACTCATAGGCGCGGAGATTCGTGAAGTTAAATTTTTCGGTGTACAACAATCGCTTTGACCTTGCAAGCAGTACAAGGAGGAAAATCACGGTGAAAAATGAAACGCAAGTATTCCGGATACTACTACTGGCTCTGCTATTTGGTGTTATCGGGTGTGCGATGCTGCAAGAGGTACCAACTATCGAAATATCAGCATCACGTCTCACCTGCAATCAAAATCCTGAGATGGTAGACGGCAACTTGGAAACAGCAGGCACCTTTAGGGCACAAGGAACCATCAAAAAAGAATTTGTTAGAAGCATCGTAAAAGGGGTATCTCAACCGCTGCAGTACCAGCGTCGGGTGGAAGGTAGTCTCAAAACGGAAACGTTGATCAAGTTGGACGCACCGACCTATATTGCGTACGTTGAAGTCTATCCTGCGTCAACCATCCGTAATCTCGTTTTAGATACTGCGATAGCGCTGCCGAGTTGGAAAACCCCGTTGGAGGCAGTAGAGGATAAGCGAGGCATAGACGTGGAAGGCACGCTGCCCGTGAAATTCAAGATTGGGCGGGAGATTCACTACTTGCAATTGACAGCAAACGCACTCGAAGACCCGGAAAACGTCCGGCACAACGACGAAGATCGTAAAATGTGGATTCCACTCAAAGGTGCTGCGATCCGCGAAGTAAAATTCTATGGACGACAATAAAATCACTTGACTTTTGTTTGATGACATTGTACAATAGGAATAATCCGATAGAACGTACGCACAGTGGGTTTAGTATGGTGCGTAAAAAACAGAATGTTGGCACTTTCGTAACCCTAAAATTTGACTTTTTTTTAAAATTTTGTTAAGCTTAAACAGTGTATACTTCGGGAAACTTGTGAATTTCCCATATAAGCAAAGCGGGAGGATTAGAATCCGATTGCAAAAACCAGAATCAAAGGGTGTTCCCATACAGAGCAACGCTGAAGTGCAAGCCCTCTTCGGGCAGAGTGATGCTTTCTTAAAGATCATTGAAGACGATTTCAATGTACGCGTTGTTTTGAAAAGTGACAACATCGCCGTCATTGGCGAAAGTGTCACAGAAGTTAACCGGGTGACAACGGTTCTCGAATCTCTACTTCACCGCATCCGGAAAGGCGAACGCATTCAAGTGACCGATGTCAACTATGCGATTCGTGCGTCTGGTGCCGGTGAACGAGATACTTTGGATGAAACTGGAGCCGAATCTATTCCGGTATTCTCGAAACGCGGTGTCATACGTCCTAAAACTGCCGGTCAGCAAAGGTACGTCGAAGCGATCAAACACAACGATCTCGTTTTCGGTATCGGACCAGCGGGAACAGGAAAGACCTATCTTGCGATGGCGATGGCTGTCTCCGCTCTCAAAAGTGGACAGGTGAGCCGTATCATCTTGACGCGCCCCGCCGTTGAAGCCGGTGAAAAACTCGGATTTCTACCCGGCGACATTGCAGACAAGGTGCATCCATATCTACGCCCCTTATATGACGCACTTTACGATATGATGCCCCCGGATGCCCTCGACAAATATATTGAGCGAAATATTATTGAGGTGGCACCGATCGCTTTCATGCGTGGCAGAACGCTCAATAACTCGTTCGTTGTTCTTGACGAAGCACAAAACGCGACCATCGAACAGATGAAAATGTTCCTAACCCGCCTCGGTTTCGACTCAAAAGCTGTCGTTACAGGCGATATTACGCAGACCGATCTACCGACACACAAAGTCTCAGGCCTCGCTGATGCCCAAGAAGTATTGTCGGATATTAAGGGAATTGAGTTTATCTATTTTTCCAGAGTTGATGTCGTCCGGCACGAACTCGTTCAACGGATCGTTGAGGCTTACGAGCAAGCATCACCACAACATAAGAGACGCAACGGGGATAACCCCTCAAATGTGCCCGACACCGAAGAATAACCGTTTTGATTCACGTTACGAATACGAGTCGCAATACCACCTTTAATGTAAAAATAATCCACAATGCAGTGCTCACAACGCTGAAAGCACATGACGCGGAAGCCTGTGAAGTGAGTGTTCTCTTAACAGACGACGCTGATATCACACATCTCAACCGCGATTATCGAGGTATTGATGCACCGACAGATGTACTGGCGTTTGCGATGCAGGATGGTGAAGACGCTGATGTAAACCCGAACTTACTCGGCGATCTCGTCATCTCCCTCGAAACCGCGTCGCGACAGGTGGAGGCAAGCGATCAATTCAGTGCAACCCATAGCAGCCTTAAAACCGAAATGCAGCTGATACCCTACAACAGCCTTGAGACCGAAGTCGCTTTACTTGCGGTACACGGTGTCTTACACCTACTCGGCTACGACCATCAGACACCAGAAGCGGCAGCAGCGATGTTTGAAGAACAGGAGACCATCTTCGGTTTGTTGCAGGGAGCGTAGCACAATTGTTCGCAAACGTTTGAACACCAGTCTATAGGGGGTGTAATTTTACATTTGGACGACCTAAACATAGCCATCAGACTCGTTAGCTTAGGTATACTCTTAATTGTCAACGCTTTGTTCTCGACTGCGGAAGCATTGCTCGCTCGGTTAACGCGGGATGACATTCTCCAGTTTGCCGAGGAAGGCGGTAGGCGGTATGAAGTGCTGACTTCGCTGCTGCGACATCCCCGACGCTATTCGTTGACCATTATCACGGCAAAGACCCTCCTGATGGTGGTAGGTGTTATGTTGTTTATGACAATTTCGAGATACTCGGTTGCAAATGCAGCCCTTGCAGTCGCCTGTTTTGTCATCTTTACCGAACTGTTTCCCAAGAATTATGTACGCGGCAGCACTGGCGCAGCAACTATCCGCGCACTTAGCGCACTCCGTGCGATCTATTGGTGCGGCTTTCTCGTTTTGATACCCTTGAATTTCCTCGCGAACCTCATCGTCCGAATCTTCGGCGGCACAGCGACATCAGCACAAGATACCCTCGTATCCCCTGAAGTGTTAGAAACACTCGACAGTGTCGGTGATAGTCAAGAAATCTTGGAACCGGAAGAACGGGAAATGATCTCCCGAATCTTAGATTTACCGGACAAGGTCACCCGGGAGATTATGGTTGCCCGAACCGATATGGTATGTCTTGAGGTGCTAACGCCTGAGGACGAAGTTTTACAGACCGCCATCACGTCGAGGCACACGCGCATCCCGATATATGAAGAAACAATTGATCGCATCGTCGGGATTCTGCACGTTAAAGATATGTTGGACTGCTGGTCGAAAGGCGAACCTGTCAACCTCCGGGAACTTATCGTCGATCGCAGCCCTTTCTTTACACCCGAAAGTAAGAAGATTTCGGAACTCTTCCGTGAACTCCGCGAACACAAACAACATATCGCAATCGTTGTAGACGAATACGGCGGCACCGCTGGCATGGTGACACTCGAAAACATCATTGAGGAAATTGTAGGTGAAATCCACGACGAAGATGAGATAGATGAACAGGATGCCTACATCGAGATCGCACCGAACACCTATTCCGTCGATGCGCGGCTAAATCTTATTGAATTGAACGAAAAACTCGGCACCGAATTTGAGGCAGAAAACATTGATACAATCGGCGGGTTCGTCGTAGACCATCTCGGTCGCGTGCCTGAACGGGGAGCGCAATTCACTTACCGTGGCATCCGTTTTACTATATTTGAGGCAGACGAACGACGTGTCCACCGGATCCATCTCGAAATGCCTGAAACTGGTGATAACAGTGATGCCCTTTAAATCCTGATATTATCAGCAACGGTTTCTTCCAAATGTTACGAAAATTGATATTAATTTGACAATGCCCATCAAAGTAAGGTATAATTATAAGTATAAGAACGGGGCGTAGCGCAGCCCGGCTAGCGCGCCTGCTTCGGGAGCAGGAGGTCGGAGGTTCAAATCCTCTCGCCCCGATTTTCCCCGCAATGCACAACACGCATACCTAACACCATGGCAGCCCAAAAAACCGAAGCGATTATCATTCGCACCTTTCCTCTTAAAGAATTCCATAAAATTATTACCTTTTACACGCCTGACTTTGGGAAAATCAAGGCGGTCGCTTACGGTGTCAAAAGTCCAAAAAGTCGACTCGGCGGGAGCTTAGAACTCCTCAACCATGGTACTCTCATCTTTCAATACCGCGAAAATCGCGAGTTGCAAAACATTACCGATTTCAACCTGATTAATGGATTCGATGCAATGCGTTCCGATTTCGCGCGTATCACCTACGGCTGCTATTTCGCGGAACTCGTAGATAGCATTGCCTCGGAAGGTATCACCAGCCCCGAAATTTTCGACTTACTCCGGACCACCTATCAATTTTTAGTCGATGCCGACGATGTTCCGCTGCTCGCGAGAGGATTTGAAATCAAGTTTCTCGACTGCGCAGGCTATGGACCCGAACTCTTGCAATGCGTGCATTGCAGTTCACCTATGAACCGTTTGCCCATTAATGAGAACGGTGGTGCAGCCCGCAATTTCGGTATGGGGTTTAGTGTCCGCTACGGTGGTGTACTTTGCGCGAATTGTAAAAACCGAGACGGTGCTGCTTTTGCGATCACACCCGGTAGCTGCGAGTTGCTGAAGATGCTTCGGAGAGCCGAATGGGAACAGTTCAACCGCATCCGCGCATCCACGGGTAATCATACGGAACTTAAACGTGTTCTCGGTAGTTTTATTGAATATTATACCGAACGGCGTTTAAAAAGTCTCAAATTTATTGAAAATGTATTATAATTGCTCTTATAATGTCGCAACGCTTCAAACGAGGTCTACGCGTATAAGCCAACGGCATTCAATGCAAGTCGTAAGGAGTTATGAAACATGAATAATATTCTAAAGATCTTTAGCAACCGATTTCGGAAATCTTCAAGTCTTATCAAAACGCTATCTGTTTTGATAATCGCTGTGTTAATAACGATAACAGGTAACTTTGATCTCTCGGCTGCTATCACTGGTAAAATTTCGGGTATAATTACCAGTGAAGAGACGAATGAACCGCTCGCGAATGTCACGGTAACAATCGTCGGAACCAGCAGCACCGCGACGACAAACGATGCCGGTTATTACGTTATGACGAACATTCCACCCGGTGGTTATGACGTAAAAGTTGAACTGAACCGGTACGGCACCGAAACCGTGGCAGGCGCGAAAGTGCTCGCCGGACTCACGACGACGTTAGATTTCGCTTTGAAGCCGTCCGAGGCTGTCGTGCTTGAAGGGATAACAGTGACGGCGGTCAAACCGCTGATTAAGAAGGATGTCACGCAGACGACACGAATTATTGAAGCGGAAGATATTGAAGCGATGCCTCGCGACACCGTGAATGGGATTCTTCAGACGCTGCCGGGTGTTTCGGTGCTTAACTCAAGTGGTACGCTCCATGTCCGTGGCGGAAGGTCAATGGAGGTGAAATACCTTATTGACGGTATACCGATTAATGATCCGATCGGTAGAAGTTTGGGACTCAATATCAATACGAATGCGCTTGAGCAGATGGAAGTCATCACCGGAGGTTTCAATGCCGAATACGGCGATGCTCAGTCTGGTATCGTTAACCTCATCACGAAAGCGGGTTCAAACAGGTTTTCTGGTAGAATCCGATACCGTGTCGGACAGTGGGGTACACATCACGGCGACCCGTTGTACGGTCCTTGGTTAGACCCCGATAACGGATTCCGACCCGTCGCAATTGAACCCTTCAGAGGTATTTTCTTCGGGCAACCCTATGATTATCAGACCCCTTACCGCGGCGACGACACGACAGTTGCAGAGTTGGCAGCACGAGAAGGTGACGAACAGATCATCTTCACGGAAATTGCTCCTGGTGTCTATGCAGACAGAACCGAAAACCCACTTCAACCGGTGATAGATACTGAAACAGATGCGCCGAAAATCGATCCTGATACCGGTGAAACGATTATGGCACGCCAACCCTACAAGGACGCTGATGGCACTGTTATCGACTATGAGAAGAAACAGGTCACGCTCTTAGATGGCTACGTTGTCGATTTGAACCAATACAGTGGCCTCTTCAACGACACGAAAGCGTATGACCTCTCGCCAAGCCATATCGGTGAATTCTCGCTCAGCGGACCGATATTGGGCAACCGATTAACCTTCTCCTTCGCCAGCCAGTTGCGACGCGATGAGAGTTATCTGCCTCATAGTGGTGGAACAGGATATACGCTGCAGGGTAAGATGAAATTTGAAGTGACACCGAGCATCAAACTTTTTGCAAGCGGACTTTTTGATCAACGGGAAAACAACTCCTACGGAGGTAGTGCCCGATTCTGGCCCAGCGCAATTCCGGTCGGTACAAGAGACGCACGCAGTCTCTCCTTCCGACTCTCACATAATATCAACTCTGGGACCTTCTATACCTTGACTTTTGGGCAATTCCGTCGTGCGGTTGAGAGTCATCAGCCCGGAAAAGTTTGGGATCCGCTGAACAAAACATTCGATGAAAATGCTTGGGACCCCGAAAAATCGTTTGAACAGAACCAAGCGGAAGGTAGAATCAGGAATCCATTACAGCAGGCGTACAACGATACCACCTACTTCGTCGCAGGAGACGACAACAGCTGGACAACCCGTGAGGCGACGACCTCCATACTTAAAGGCGATTTTGCAAGCCAGATCACAGCGAATCATCTCATCCAGACAGGTGTCGATCTCTCAGTGTATGACATCTATAACCTCGGTGCAACAAACTACGGCAGCACCAACCTCTACGTGGAGTACTATGATGTAACACCGAGTTCACTGAGTATCTATGCCCAAGACAAGATGGAATACGCTGGTATGATTGTCAACGCTGGCTTACGATACGAGATGTACAATCCGGATGGTGTTTTCCCTGCGGACCCGCTGGACCCGCTTGAACTCAACGATGACGGTACAATCAAACTCGATAAAGACACCTATAAAGTTGGGCTTCCGGTCATCAAAGACCCGGTTGAGGCTTCTACGAAACATACGGTTGCACCGCGTCTGGGTATCTCGTTTCCGATTACGGCGCGCGCGAAACTGCACTTCACTTACGGACACTACTATCAGGTTCCGCAAGGAGATGACCTTTACGAGAATCTTAATTTTGATATGCGAGGCGCGATCCGTAGAAAGGGGAACCCCGACTTAGAACCGGAGAAAACGGTCGCTTATGAGGTCGGGATCATCCAGCAATTCACCGACGATCTAACGGTGGACCTCACCGGATTTAGCAAGGATATCGATAATCTCGTCAGTAGTGTGCATGTCGATATTACCAATGACTACAGTTACTTTATTAACGACATCTACGGACGGGTGCAAGGGTTTGAAGTGTCAATCCGCAAGTGGCGGACAGGCAGGTTCCCTGTCTCCGGCATGCTCAACTATACCTACTCTGTCGCGAAGGGGAAAGGGTCAACCCGAAATCTCGGTTACCTCACCTATTACCGACAGCAACCCGAAGTCACCGAGAGCCATCCGTTAGCGTGGGATCAACGTCATGTCCTTTCTGGTACGTTGGACATTCAACTACCATTTGATGCCGCTATTAACCTGATCGGCAACTACGGCAGCGGTTTACCGTATACGCCGAATCCGAGCGCGCCGATCAAACCCGAAATCAACTCGAAGCGTTATCCACCGACTTACAATGTTGACGCACTTATCAGCAAACGGAGTCGGATTGGCGGGTTGGTCTACACGCTCTTCGTGGACATTCGGAACATTTTCAATACAAGAAACCTTGACGATATCTTGGATGCAGTGACGTATGACCGATATGGTATCCCGCTCACCAGTCAGAAGCATTCACATCCGTTGTCATGGAGTTCACCACGTTTGGTTATGATGGGCGTGAGTTTGGACTTTTAGTTGCGTGAGATAATAGGGAGGCAAACAATGCGGATGCAAGACATCGCAGAAGCCATAAAAACATTAAGTCCGACTGATCGGCATCACTTACGGAAGCTATTGAGAGAGCAAGACGGAGCTGATAAACTGGCAGTATTTCATCAAGTGCTGCTATCGCAAGGCTTAGTTAAAGAGGTGAAGAAATCTCATGTCCCTGCCACGATTGAACGGGAACTCATTGAGGTCAAAGGGGAACCTGTCTCAGAAACAATTATTGAGGCGCGGCAATGAACCTTCAAACAACAATACCACTTTCATCAATCTACACACGAGAAGAAGATTTCTCTACTGATCTTGCTGAGAACCTTGATGAACTCAAAGTCGGAAGTTTCGAGGATCCTGAGACAGAATCCAATGTTGGCACGCGCCGGGCAGACATTGTCGCTATCGGTGAAGATGGCACACTTGTCGTCGAAAACCAGTTTGGTAAGGCAGATTGGGATCATTGGGGAAGACTTGAGGCTTACGCGCGCTTGAAAAAAGCGGATGTGGCTGTCTTAGTGGCGGAAGACTTTGAGGATCTGATGATCGTCACGTGTAGACTGCGCGACGAGGACAGCACGATTGATTGGTATCTCATTCAAGCACAAGCCAATTCACATAAGGAACTGTCGTTCCATCACGTCGTTGGCCCTGCAATAGATATTCAAATCGAGAAGAGAGTTGAAGGTGGGTATAGCGAATTCTGGGCACCGATTCGCGACGGTGAATTCGGCGAACTATTTGCAGGAAGACAGGTACCTATCAGTAACGAAGGTTGGATATGTAAAACCATTCGTAACATATCAGTTTGTCTCTTTATTACCAATCAACGATGCTATATTCAAGTGTACTTCCAAGGAAAAGATCGACTGGAACGCAGAGACACAATTATGGCGTTATTTCCAGAATCAAACTATCCTTACGAGTATAACGATTCGCCCAAGCAGATAAGGGTACAATTTCCTGTACTTGACAAAGGCAGAAAGGATCGGGACGATTGGGATGAAATCCGCGAGAAATTAGTCGATATGGGCACCGACATCTACAATAAGATTAACGAATCTGAGGCGTAGATCGCGATGGTGAAATTGAGATTTCAGAAACACCCAGTAATGTATGCGAAGGGACATGTACTGTTATCTGAAATTTGGAGAAAGGAAAATCGAAAATGAAGAATCAAACTTTTACGGCAAGTATCTGGCAAGAAGACGACTGGTTTATTGCGCAATGTTTAGAAGTTGATATTGCAAGCCAAGGTGAAAGTGAAGAATCGGCTTTGGACAATCTGATAGAAGCATTGGAGTTGTACTTCGAGTCTCCTCAACCGAGTTTGAAATCAGTAATCCGGAAGTTTGAGGCGAAAGTCAGTGCCGCTTAAACCGCTCCCGTATCGTCAAGTCAAACGTAAAAATGTGTCCTGTAAGCCAAAAGACCTTTCGAGTAGTGAGTTGGGGGATGGGGCATAGATTAGTTGAGGTTCAAGAGGCAAAATGAGATTATTTTTTCTTTTCGTTCTATTGATTGCAGTTTTGAGTTGCTCAACACAACCCTTAAGCGAACAAGAGATTATAGAACACGGTAAACCTGAAGTTCTGAAAATGCTCGAAAGAGAATATGGTGATCGATTGGGAGATAGTTGTCGTTTTGAAATTAAAAACGGAGATGCGTTTATAGAATTCAATATGCTAATAGTTAAAGTATTACTTGCCTGTGATGGTAGCCCTTTTAGTATAGCTGTTAATAAATACTATAGATTCAATATAAACTGGGATGCTGAAAGTGTAGATAAAAGCCTTACGCTTGAAGATTAATTGGGTTATTCGTTAACTAATTAGGATGTATGAACTGCGTCCTGAGTATGACGAAACGCTATTAAAAAACGGCATTCGCGGGAAATACGCGAAGCAATAAGATAATCAATAGACATTATAATAGTTTAAGTGTGTGTGCGTTTTTATCTATTTAATCGGGCGAGGCAACCTCGCCCCTACGATATATTCGTATGAAGTCTATGGCTACGAAAAGGCAACTTTTGTAAATCGTTATAATGTCTAATAAAGGAAAAATTGACCATGAGAATATATGAATTCACACTCGTTTTAACAACTGATCCGAATGAAGAAGAAGTCGATCGGTTCTACAGTATTTTTGATGACGGAACTATTGCTACAGTTGAGGGGGTGCCCCAAATTCACTTTCACCGTGAAGCGTTTTCACTGGAGTCTGCCATTACTTCCGCCCTATTGGATATCCGAAAAGCAGGTTTTGAAGTTGTCCGTGTACACATTAATCCAGCAGTTATGCTTGGAGCAATAGGCAATATAGATTTACGCGAGCGCGGTATTGACGAAGCCCAAGCGGCAGAAATGCGGGCACGCCTTGCATCCTTTGCTGAAGATTGGGAAAGTCCGGAAATGAATGTCTATGACAACTATGATGAGGAGAAAGCCAAGTTACAAACGCGGTGAAGTCATTTTATCACGTTTTCCAGATTCCAATTTATACACAGCTAAACTACGTCCCGGGTTAATCGTTCAAGCGGATAATCTACAAACAGGTTTACCCCAACTGGTTGTGGCGATGATTACCACTAACATGTCGCGTGCTGGGCACCCAAGTCGTGTCACCATTTTAGTTGCCACACCGGAGGGACAACAATCTGGATTAATCATGGATTCGGTAGTGATGACCGATAATCTTGCCACAGTTGTTGAATCAACCATTGAGCGTGTTATCGGTTGGATGCCAATGGAAAAAGTTAACGCAGCTTTACGCCATACGTTAAATTTATAATGATGGATGAAAACAGGAGTTTGATGATGGATTCTGATTTCTACACCACACTATTTTCGATTCTGGCTCCAATTTGGTTCGGGATCATGGCAATCTTTCTTTTTGCAATCGGGCTGCGAGGTATTCTAACGAAACGTCCGTTTTTAGTCTCAAATAGATGGGTGCTTGCAATAATGTTTGTGAGTTTCACACCAGGAATCTTAATAGGTTTCTTTCTGCCAGGGTCTGCCCCATTTGCAGTAAAGTGGTTAAACCCCATGATTTTTACGGTTGTCCTTGTGATGATGTGTTTTGCCTTGAAAGGTTACGTCGCATACGCGGTCACAGACACGTCGTTTCGTGATGCACTCCTTACATCTTTACAGAAATTAGAGTTACCCTATGAGGAAACGCTTTCCACGATACTGCTTACCTCCGTTGAAGCCGACCTACAAGTATCCATTCAGTCATGGATGGGAGCTGGACAGATAAAAGTCAAACAACGAGGACACAGTTTACTCCTTAAAAAGATCGCGGCGGCAATGAACGAGTATTTCCGAGTCTCGGCTGCTGCGACGAATCTAACTTCTTGTATTTTCTTTCTCGTTATGGGTATACTTATGGTTATTGGTGGCATTGGAATGTTTTTTTTATTTCAATAGTATCCTGTGAGCGTCCAAGCTTATAGAAGATAGTTATAAAGCGACACACGTATTTCAGCCAGATTCAAGATATAACAGATGAATTTTGAGAGTGCACGCTTAAAAAGCAAATCTACACTCATAAAGATTATACTAATCTGCATCCTAATTGCCTCCGGTGCTTTGGTATTGCGAAATGTCGGACACAGTGGACTTCATTTTTGGGACGAAGGGTTCCACGCGATCGTTGCACGGAATTTGACGAAACATCCGCTCAAATTCACGCTCTACGATCAACCGTGGCTCCCTTACGACTACAAAGGATGGGGTGAGAACCACATCTGGCTACATAAACCGCCTGTCGCGATGTGGACGATCTGGGTTTCGCACCTAATTTTCGGTATCAATACGTTCGCGCTGCGGTTACCATCCGCAATCAGCCTTGTTGTGACGGCGTGGCTGACGTATCGGATCGCAGCGGATCTTTTTGACAAACGGGCAGGACTTATCGCCGCGTTTCTTCACGGATTCAACCCGTTCCTGTTCGCGTCTGTTCACGGTTACCGCTATTCGGACCATATTGATATTGCGTTGCTACTCTGGGTGCAAGTCTCGTGCTGGTTCCTGCTCCGTGCGGTTCGGACGGGGAAACGGCGGAATTACATCTTATCAGGGGTGGCGATGGGAATCGCGTATCTCTCGAAAAGCTACCTCGCTTGTATCACCTTCGGTATCGCACTTGTTGTTTGGGGTGTCGCGCGAGGGAAACAGATCTATTACAAACGGAGGGCAGCGGATGATAGCGAGCAAAACGGAACGATAGACGAAAAGATCCGGCTCAGCGACATCGGCTTACAACTCTTAGCGGCAATTGCGACAGTCGCACCGTGGACCATTTACTGCCTGATCTACTATCGAAAGGAATTCTTATGGGAACATAAACGCGTTCTCGACCATCTCAATACGGATGTCGAAAGTTGGGGCGCGAGTTGGGATCGACCCCTGTTTGACTATATGCCGTTGTTCTATCCGGTGTTCTATGCTGCACTCGTCGCAGCGGTGTTGTGTCTATTAGTCGTTATGTTCAGACGCTGGAACTTAGCCGAACTTTTTGTGTTAGCGTGGGGGATCGGTGTCATTGTGCCGCACACGCTGGCACACACGAAAACACCATCAGCGACGATGATCGCCGTGCCGCCGCTACTTATCTGTTTCGCAGCCATTATCAGCCGCGCATGGCAACGTCGAAACTGGATTTACGCCGCAATTTGGGCATCGGGGATGCTCGCAATTACGATTATCTCTGGTGGCCGCTCTCTCGTCAGAGGTCGAGACCAATTTGATGGGTTAAAGAAATTCGCACCGTTCATTGAGACGAATTTTTGGATCGTGGAGCAACTCATCGGATTCGGTGTTCTGCTTGCGGTCTTTGCAGGTATATACACGTTAGTGCGTCAGCACACTGTGCAGAGATGGATGCGGATCGGACTCCGTACAGTTGCCTTGGTACTTGCCTTGTTCTATGCCCGAGGGTATGTACACGCTGCGTATAACGTCACAGCACGGAACGTCAGAATCCCGTTGTACGAACAGAGCGGCCCCCGTCTCCAACGCGAGTTAGCGGAGAACGCCTGCTTTTTTCTTGACGACGAGCGCGTCGGTGCACACTTTGATCTGATGTACTACGCCGATCGGTCAACGTACCAGATTTATAATGTGCACATGAAAACACCACGCGATTTCGTGAGCCAAGCCGAGATCGCACGCGAGGCAGGGGCGATTCCGTACCTGTTTTCCGTAAAGGATACAGATTATGACTATCCGTTGTTCCTTGAAGGCGAAGTGGATATCGGAAACGGGAAAATGCGACGCTATCGGGTTTATGAAATTACGGAAACCGAGTGATTAAACAAAGCAGAAATTGGGGATTAAGGTGATAACTATGGAAATTAAACCCATCAAAACTGAAGCAGATTACGAAGGTGCACTAAAAGAAATAGAACAGCTTTGGGGGGCAAGTTACGGTTCACCAGAAGGGGATAAACTTGATGTGCTTGTTACACTGGTAGAGGCTTATGAAGAGAAGCACTATCCCATTCCACCCCCAGATCCTATTGAGGCAATCCTTCACTATATGGAAAATCAAGGATTATCCGAACAGGATCTTGAATCGTATCTCGGTTCGCATCTGTACGTATCAGAGGTGTTAAACCGACAACGCGGTTTATCTCTGGATATGATTCGGAAGTTGCACATGGAGCTCGGAATTCCAGCAGACATTTTGGTTCAGCCTTATATCCTACAGGCAACTTGATAGCGCGTAAACGGTTTTCATCGAAATTATTTTTTGATATCTCCATTTAGTAGCAATTTACCATCAAAATTGGTATATATTACGAGGGAAATTATGAAACTAATACGATATACACTACTCCTATCCACGCTTCTCACACTTGCAATCTTACCGGCAAGTGCGCAAGTGGATTGGAAAGCACTTGATGTTGGTAACCTATCGTCTGCCATCTTTAACACCGCAGTTGTTGGGTATCCGAGCAACCCGACGGCGAACCCTTCAGGTTGGTGGCCCGCAGGGACAAACGACTCCTACATCTTTGAGGGCAATATCTGGATCGGTGCGAAGAAAAACGGTCAGATAGCCGTCTCTGAATCGGATGGTCGGCAAAGCGAAATTTGGCCCACGGACGATATACCGGAGGTTATCTCAGACAAACCTGGGGTATCATCAAAAGGGACACCGACAAGCCAAACCATCATGTTCAAATGTTCCGATACCAACCCGGAAGCGAACAAAGGTGATATTCTCGGTTTAGAACTCGAAGTCAACGGGTTCCAATGGAGTTACGCGCCGCTCTACGACTTCTTTATCCTTGAGTACAACGTCCGAAATACGGGGAGTGATACCCTCGAAGATGTGTTTATGGCGTTCCGCTATGACGTGGACATCTCCAGTAACGAGACAGGCACGGCAAGCTACTCTGCAGATGACTTCGTAGCACTCGATCAGACACCGGATGCCCTCAACCCGGAAGCGCATCCGAACCGTTATCTCTCTTACGGCTTCTCCAACGCCTCTGCCCCCGGTTATATCGGTTTACGCGTGTTAGACGCGTATATGGGCGATAACGCGGATGACCCCGCCGCGAAAATTCCATTCGCCGCACACAAACGGATTACAATATCCACCGATCCGTCAACGGATGCGGAGCGATATGCCTTAATCAGTGTGCCAGGGGTCGAACCGCTGCCCGCAAACTATGACGATCAACGCTTCATCCAATCCTACGGACCCATTGAATCTTTAGCACCGGATGAATCGTTCAATATTGTTATCACTGTAGCGATTGGTGAAGGACTTGCAGGTCTGCAAGCGTCTGCCGACTGGGCGCAGAAATTGTACGACGACGGTTATGTTGCACCTGCACCGCCGCCCTCACCGTTGGTTACTGCGTATCCCGCTGATGAGCAGGTAACGCTCGTCTGGGAGAGCGAAGAACGCTGGGTTGATGAAGGTGTCAGCAAGAATATCGAAGAATATATTGACGTAACCGATCCGGAGAAAATATTTGAAGGGTATCGGGTCTACAGACGTGATGTCTCTTACGACGAATCCACCGGAGACCCTGTCGAAGACTGGACGATGCTGATGGAGTTCGACAAACCGAGCGCGACCGGTAATTTCTTTACAGTGTCACACGTCGGTAAGCAGTCGGATGCGGTTATCGAAAGTATGGGCGACGAACCGTTCTTTGCTGATTTCTTCAAGAGTGCTGTCTACATGATCAAATTTAATTCCAGCACGAGTTTTGAAGTCGTCAACACAACGCTTTGGGAAGTGATGCCTTACAACGCAGCGTTTCCTGGAGATGGTGGCGGATACGTCGTGGTTGATCCGGACACCTTTGCGGCATTCCCGGATGGTACGTACCGCTCTGGTACCCTCATCTACTTCGGTGGTCTCTACGTTCAGATTTCCGACGGTCCCTCAGGTCCCCCGGTTGCTGGCGACATCTTCCGCGTTGTTTCCACGCCTTCGCAGGCACTCGGTGAAGACGAAGGTATCAAGAATTTCTACACCGACTCCGGCTTGACCAACGGACTCGAATACACCTATGCTGTTACCTCTTACGATACAGGCAACCTGAAAACCGGATTGATTGCGATGGAGAGTAGCCAAATTGAGACGATGGTCCGTGTCGTGCCGCGTGCACAGCCTGCCGGATATCGTGAACCGTCTGCTGATATAGAGCAGCACGGACAGGGAGTTGTTACCGTTGAACCGATGGTCCTTGCCCCCAACAAAGTCACTGGACACCAATATAAAATGGTCTGGTATGGTGCACAGCAGACAGACGCCGCTGCGTACATCACCGGTCCCGGTTATCAGCCACCCGCTTATGAGATTATCAACACAACGACAAACGAAACCGTCGTTGAGAGACAGCCCTTTGGCTGGTATGATCCTGAGCATCAAGAAGGCGTTGAAGTGCTTTCGCCGATGTTCGATGGCATCGTTCTAAAAATAACAGGTGTCAATGTCTCTTACGGAGCACCAGACGAAAACTCGATTCTTGACGTTAAGCTGACAGCGGGTTCAGTGACGGATTGGTCGGTGGACATTCAGTCCCCCGGATTTGGTGAGAATACCTGGCCCAATATCTTCTGGGCGACCTATTACCGTCCGCATACATATTCAATCACATTTACCGATGATACACACGTCAAGGTGGTGGACGAAGACACCGGCGAAGAAATTAAATTTAACGGGGAGCGTGCCGATGGATACGCTATTTTAACGGGGGCAGGATGGCTTGATGAATACGTTCGAGCGGATACACCCGATTTCTTCCGAATCTATATCCGAGGCGGGTACGTCTATATCAGAGACCCAAACCAAGAGATCTCTGCTGGGGACATCTTTACTGTCGAGATGGGCGGCACCAGTGCACCACGAGATGGCGACGAATTCCTTTTGATGACAAAAGGAGAGACCGCCGACGCTGAAAATATTGAGGCGGACCTCGGCAAAATCCGTGTTGTTCCGAACCCGTATTTCGTTACGAATAGAGCGGTAACATCGGAAGGGACCGACAAGGTTTTTTTCACACATCTGCCGCCACGGTGTACTATCCGGATTTACACGTTAGCCGGTGAGTTAGTTCGTACAATCGAACACATCAGCACCGAACCTTACAGCCCGGATGACCGTTCTTCGCAAGGCGACAAGGGTGGCACAGCGTCTTTTGAACTCCTTAATCGTTATAACCAAGCACTCGCGAGCGGGGTCTACATCTTCCATGTCGAAGCCCGAGACGAAAGCGATGCTGTCGTCGGCAACAAAATCGGCAGATTCGCCATTATCCGATAACAGGAGAACCCATGCGATATATAACTTACATTCTTTTATCTGCACTCATAGCATTGTGGACTGTCTCCAGTCATGCCACAACCAACGTTGGTACTGCAGGCGCGCAGTTTCTGAAAATCGGTCCCGGGGCGCGGGTAGATAGCCTCGGCGGTGCGTTCGGTGCACTCGCCGACGATGTCACCAGCATCTACTGGAACCCAGCAGGCATCAGCCAACTCGAAAAAACCAGTTTTTCGGATACGCATACAATCTGGCTTGCCGATACCCGTTATAACTACCTCGCTTTCGCTATACCTATAGAGAAGATTGGTACTTTGGGCGCGAGCGTCACATTCCTCAATGTACCGGATACCGAGATTACGACACTCGCCAAACCGGACGGCACCGGACTCTGGTATTCCGCTTATGATACAGCAGTCTCAGTGGCGTATGCAAGGCAACTCTATGAACAGGAGTCCGGCGTGAAACTCTCTGTCGGTATCAACGCTAAATACATCCATCAGCAGATCCATCGCGAAAGTGCCAGAGGTGTCGCTGTTGATGTCGGCACACTCTATCATACGGGTTGGCGGAGCCTACGTATCGGAATGTCTTTCTCGAACTTCGGCCCAGAGATGCGTTTCAGCGGTCCCGATCTGGAAAGCGGCTCCGAAGTCGCCGGTGACGCGAGGACAGCAGATTACCGTCCGTTCCCTGAGACATCAAATCCGACGCGGACAGCGGCGTTAGAAACTATTGAATTCCCGTTACCCTCTAACTTCCGACTTGGTATCGCCTACGATGTCATTGATATAGAGAATAATCTGCTCACGCTTGCACTTGACGCAAACCATCCGAACGATAACAGCGAAAGGTTGAACATCGGTATGGAGTATTGGTTTAGAAAAATGGCGGCGATTCGTGCTGGCTACAAATTCCGTTTAGGCGAAGACCGTGCAGACGACGAGGAAGGGTTGACGCTCGGATTGGGTATCCACCTGACACTCGGCAAAAGGTTGCTCTCACTCGATTACGCTTTCGCCGATTTCGGACACCTACAACAGGCACACCGAGTGAGTTTGGGTTTACAGTTCTAAAGGCAGCAAATATGACAGACAAACCGAACATCATCTATCTCCTTGCAGATCAGATTCGTGCCTGCTCGTTACCTGTTTACGGCGACACACAGATAGAAACGCCGAACATAGACCGACTTGCTCAAGAAGGCACGGTCTTTTCAAACGCGATCGCCACCGCACCTGTCTGCACGCCCTATCGTTCCATGCTACTCACGGGGCGACATCCACAGACGACGGGACACCTCATCAACTTCGTCAAAACGCGGCACGACGAAATCGGACTCGGCGACGTTTTCAGTCGAAACGGCTACCGGACGGCATGGGTCGGCAAATGGCATCTCCACACCGGTTCGTTCCCAGAGATCGGTGGACGCGACTATGTCCCTGAAGGCCGCGACCGCCTCGGATTCCAACACTGGCGCGGCTACAACTTCCATACCGACTATTTCAACGGCACCGTGAATCTCGACAAAGACTGGCGAAATGAAAGATGGGAAGGCTACGAAACCGACGCGCTCAACCGATACGCCTTCCAGT
This sequence comes from Candidatus Poribacteria bacterium, assembly GCA_022823085.1. Classification (GTDB taxonomy): domain Bacteria; phylum Poribacteria; class WGA-4E; order WGA-4E; family WGA-3G; genus WGA-3G. Next base: position 1,735 of record JAJDXV010000171.1, on the reverse strand, counting down.
TTATGGATGCCATGGAAGACGATACGCCGTTTTGTCTGTTCATCTCTCCGCACCAAGCGCACGCTACACCTTATGAATATGCACCAGAGGCATACTATGACCGGCTCCCCACCGAACTCGAACTCCCAGAAAACGTTCCAGATTCGGTTCGCGAACAGTCGTTGAATATTTACCGACACTACCTCGCCATGGTGCTAACGGTGGACGATATGCTCGGTGAACTCATGGCTTACCTCGACAAAACGGGACGTGCTGAGAACACACTGCTCGTGTTCGGTTCTGATCACGGTACACAGGGCGGTGCACAAGGTATCAATTTCTGGGCAAAACGCGAACCTTACGAGGAATCCATCAAAGTGCCACTGATTATGCGGCTGCCGGGTGTTTTTGAGGACAACCGTACGTGCGATACACTCACGGCACCCGTAGACCTGTTCCCATCGCTCTGTGGGTTATGTGGTATCCAGCCACCCCGAACCGTTGAAGGCTACGACCTGTCCGACTCTTGGTGTGGCGTGACCGATGCCTTTGAACAAGATGCTGTTCTGACAATGAACTTCGGTGCAACCTACGACTATCTCGTGGATGGCAACGAGTGGCGCGGTATCCGCACAAAGACGCACAGTTACGCGCGTTGGCTCGACGGTAAGCGGATGCTGTATGACGTAGCAGCAGACCCGCTGCAGCTGAACAATCTAATTGACAACCCTGAAGCAAAAGCGTTGGCAGACGAGATGGATACCACGCTCACAAATCTGATGGATGCCCGTAACGATACACTCCAACCTGCGACAAGCTACACGGATTGGTATGACCTGCAACGCCGTATCGTCCGCAATGCCCACGGTCCGCTTGGCGATCCTGAAGACGAACCCGACTGGTCACTTCTAAAATGATTTGACAACCCCTCCGAAACACTGTATAATGTCATCAAGTGTCGCAAATTCCGTGCTGTGGATATCCACTTCACCTATAAACTCGGAAAAACAACAGTTCAAAGTCTTAAACCTTTTTAAAGCCGAAGCGGAAGTCGAACGCCTCCGGAAACAACTTGCACGCTTACAAGCACGCACCTAAGGAGAAATTACCAATGACAAATGAACGCTTGACCCTTGCAGAGATGGAAACGAAATACCCCGATGAGTGGCTATTTATCATAGACTGTGAAATCAGCGAAAATACTGAGTTACTATCAGGAGTAGTTGCGGTCCATAGCAAGTCTGAAGATGATATTCATGTGGCATCAATGGGTTATAAAGGGGGAGCTGCAATACATTATACCGGTGGTCTGCGAGATGATGTGGGGTACTTATTCTAATGGCACGTACATCCTTTGATCCGAACCGTCCGTTAATTACCCTTCGTCTTACAGTTGGTGGCATCAACGCGGGGACTTTCCGAAACTTAATTGTAGTCTTGGATACAGGAGCTACAACTACCATTATTCCGACAGAGATTGCTCTTGCTTTAGGATACGATCTTGCGAACCCCAAGGGACAAATAGGACTCCTCACTGCAAGTGGTACTGCTTCAGCGAAAGTCATCACCGTGCGTGAGTTGACCGCAATGGGAGAGACCGTTAAAAATATTGATGTTTTATCAAAATCTTCATTTTTCAAAACTCCATGCTTTAGCTTGGAGATGTAGAAAAATGCTAAGTGCTTGTGTCATGGAACTGGGTTTGTTTTAAGGAAGTGATGGTCGAATGTAATCAGGCTTTGTGTCTGATTTTTTG
>JAJDXV010000042.1 GCA_022823085.1 Candidatus Poribacteria bacterium | reverse complement strand
ATACACCTTCACCTGCCAGTTCTCCAAACGTTGGAGCAGTTTTTTCAATGTGGTTTTATCTCTATCACCACATTCCCATGCGATGAGTTCTCCGGTATCACGACAAAACGCCTTCCATATCCAGAGTTTGTTTTTTTTTTTCAGATAGTGCCACATCTCATCAAGTTCGAGAACGACAGCGTCTGTCTGCGGTTCGGGGGGATGGGCATGTTCAGTGCTGAAGTTGCGTATCCACTTCAGTATTGTGCTGGGGGCGACGTCCAACATTTTTGAGATAGCATTCATAGAGAGTCCATGACAGTAGAGAAAAACAGCGAATGCGCGTTCAGCGATAGGTCTGCCTCGATGTTTGTGGTTTTCAGTCCATTGATAGCCACATTTTTTGCATTTATAGCGTTGTTTTTCGTTGATGTGTCCGTTTTTCACGAAGTCTGTAGATTCACATTTTCGACAGTTCATAAGAGGTAGCTCCTTGTGAAGTGATGCTGGTTTTTTAGAAGTATACCTTATCTGTTTGGATCGGTCAATAAAAATCGTTGTGATTTTTATTGACTGATTCTCTGATCTCTGTTAAACTTTTATCAAACGATTGAGGATGATACACTAACGGTTAGAGGGGCCAGGGGCGTATCATCATTTTAGGAAAAACCCTCATACTTATTATGCCTTAATTTGTGATTTTTAAACAACCCAAAATTGATTAATTGTGCAATTTTTGTAATAAACAATTTTTGCATGGACAATTTTTGCCATTCCAGCAAATTGTGTCTCACTTAGGACTTCAGCATGTCCCGCTTGTGTCGCATAACCTGTTACGGTGTGACGCTTTCGGGCATTCTGACCATAAAACGGCACAATTTAGGGTTGGCATGAATTTTGCTAACTTGATTTTAACGAGAGTGCATCGCCGCATCTGCAATTAGACTGAGGACATCAGGGAGCACGTTTCTATCAGAGCAAGGCGCGTGCCGCGTACTGGAACGGCAGAAACCAAATCGGTGAACCCGTCGCAAGCGGTCTCTATTTCTACACATTCACCGCAGGCGACTTCACCGCAACACGAAAAATGCTCATACGAAAATAGGACTTACGCATGCTGCTCTTTTGTAGCATAATCTGCGTAGGGGCGAGGTCACCTCGCCCCTACGCCACCAGAACGTCCCTATTTTTTCGACGCGCTATCCCACAGCATAGCGGACAGGTCAACGTCAACATTACAGCTGTCCGCTTAAAAAAGGAGATTTTCAATGAAAACAAAATGGTTTTCCATTTTTCTAACCTTCCTTCTCTGTTCAACACTGTTTCTACCGATCAGCATCGCGCAAGATTACACCACATGGGGTTTACCCGAAGGTGCCACGAAACGTCTCGGCAAAGGGGCAATTCGGGAAATAGCGTATTCCCCGGATGGCACTCGGCTTGCGGTGGCGAGTGCTATCGGTATCTGGATTTACGATGCCCAGACCGGCGAAGAACTGAATCTATTCACAGGACATACGGAGGGTGGTGTCGTAAGCGTATCATTTAGTCCGGATGGTGAGATGCTCGCAAGCGGGAGTTTCGACCAGACCGTCCGTTTATGGGATGTTAAGACAGGCGAGACTATCCGCACGCTCACAGGGCATATAGGTATTGTCGAAAGCGTATCATTTAGTCCGAATGGTCAGACGCTCGCAAGCGGAGGTGGATTTCGGGATAACACCGTCCGTTTATGGGATGTTAGCACAGGCGAACTGCTCCACACCCTCACAGGGCATATGGAGGGTGTGGATAGCGTGTCGTTTAGTCCGGATGGGCAGACGCTCGCAAGCGGAAGTGAGGACGAGACCGTCCGTTTATGGGATGTAGCGACGGGCGCAATTGTCCACACCCTCACAGGGCATACGGATAGGGTCAATAGCGTATCGTTTAGTCCGGATGGGCAGACGCTCGCAAGCGGAAGTGAGGACGAGACCATCCGTTTATGGGATGTAGCGACGGGCGCAATTGTCCACACACTCACGGGGCATACGTGGTATGTCTATAGCGTATCATTCAGTCCAGATGGTGAGACGCTCACAAGCGGGAGTTGGGACGAGACCATCCGTTTGTGGGATGTTCGCACAGGCGAGACCCTCCGCACCCTCACAGGGCATACGGCTTTTATCGAAAGCGTATCATTTAGTCCAGATGGGCAGACGCTCGCAAGCGCGAGTGGGGACAAGACTGTCCGTTTATGGGATGTTAGCACGGGCGATCTTGTCCACACCTTCACGGGGCATACTTCTTATGTCGATCATGTCAATAGCGTATCGTTTAGTCCAGATGGCAGCACACTTGCAAGCGGGAGTGTGCATGGGGTGCTTTTGTGGGCACTTCCCCCCGCTTCTACACCCGAACCTGAAAGACTTACCGAGGATGTCAACGGCGACGGCACCGTTAACATTCAAGACCTCGTCGCTGTCGCCGCAGCAATCGGAGAAACAGGCGAAACACCCACCGATGTCAACGGTGATGGTCAGGTAAACATTCAAGACCTCGTCGCCGTCGCAGCCGCATTTGGTGAAATGGCTGCCGGCGCACCCGCTGCGCATGCCCCAGCCTTGGAAAACCTCACCGCCACCGAAGTCGCACGATGGCTACAAGCAGCACAACAGGCAAACCTGACCGACCCGGCTTTCCAACGCGGGATACTCGTCTTGGAACAACTCCTCGCAGCATTAATGCCAAAAGAGACAATGTTATTACCAAACTACCCAAACCCGTTCAACCCAGAAACATGGATCCCCTATCAGTTGGCAGAGCCAGCAGAGGTTACGCTCCGCATCTATGCAGTAGACGGGAGTTTGGTCCGCGTGTTATCATTAGGCCATAAAGCGGTAGGCATCTACCAGACACGGAGCCGCGCCGCGTATTGGGATGGCAAAAACGAACTCGGCGAACCCGTCGCAAGCGGCGTATATTTCTACACTTTAACCGCAGGCGACTTCACCGCAACCCGAAAAATGCTAATCCGCAAATAGAAGCTCGGAAGGGATGAAAGATTGAAAGACTCGCGAACATTTCGCACCATCCTTCCGCTTCTTCCACCCTTCCATTCCAGCTGCGGAGGTGAACGCTTAATGAAAAAATGGATATACATTTTGTTATCGATAACGTGGCTGCTGGTCGGCACCGGATGGACAGCATCCGAAGATACCGAACCGCAAGAACTACCTGCCACAACCCACTCGGACGCGAACATTCCATCCGTCCCGAGGGCACTTATATCCGAAGTCCTCACCGACATCGGTCGCCGCGCAACACGCCACGCCGATGAACCTATAGTAGACATCATATTCGTTGTAAACGGTTCGACGCGAATGGTACCACAGGTTGCAGCGATTGAGAGACAGTTCGTCCACCTTCTCGCCGCCCTTGAAGAAAAGACCTTTGAATATCGATTCGCATTGTTCGGATACCGATTGGTCCACGGGCAACCGAATACGAAAGTCATACAGTGGACCTACGACACCGCCGCGATGGAAAAACATCTCAGCTACATACGGCGCATCTGGAAAGGCGACATCGAATCCGGATACGGATTAGATGCACTCATGTTAGCACTCAACCGGTTCGATATGAATCCCGATGCCCTCACGCAGTTTATCGTCGTCACCGATTCACCGATGCGAACCGTCCGGACTGAAGACGGTGCCAAAAAACGGGTCATTCGGGACATTATCAACAGATGTCGATTGGATAACATTCACATTAATTTCATCGGGATACCCGAAGATACACAGTTTGAACTCGCCTATCAAACCGGGGGCGAATGGTACCCCATCAGCACCAATGTCACAGAGACCCTCGCCTACGACGCTCACACGTATCGCGAAGCACTCCTGAAAGTGGGCGCGATCGGTATCTTAGCCAACCTGCATCGCGATTATCGACGCCTGAACATGAAAATAGACAAAATCTTTGAAGAAATCTCCGAACATCTCATCGAAAATTTCTCCGCCGAAGACGAAATAGATATTGTTTTCCTCTTCGATAACAGCCTCAGTATGGAACGACGGGTTGACACTATCTGTGCCGGACTCGATCGGATGACAGCACTGTTGGACGCGTCGGTCTTGAATTATCGGCTCGGTATCATCCGTTTCTGGGCACAAATCGGGATTCAAGGACAGAGTACCGTCTTGGTCTCCAAACCACCGCTAACACCGAACCAGGTAAAATACATCATGCGTCGTCCGAAAATGGGCACCGAGCATCTACTCGATGCCATCGTGAACGGCGTACGACGACTCAACACACCAGATGGACGCAGCTTAGTCCTTATTATTATCACCGATGAACCGACAACAGGGACTATCAGGCAGCACGGAACCGTGACTGAAGCGATTAAGGTCTGCCAAAAAGCAGGCGCCCGCGTTTACGTACTCGGCGGCTTGCGGATGTCAGGACTAATTTTAGACGCAGATAGATTCCAATACCGACTCACCGTGCTAACCAGAGGGTTACACTACCTACTCCGCGGCGCACCGATGTTTGAATTAGACTTAGAGTAACCATAAAACTTAATTGAGGGGTTTGCATTATTCCAAGCGTTCGATGTGCAACCACCGTAGGGGGTTTTGCTTGGGCGTTTCTTCAAGGTCCCCTCGTCCCTATCAAACGACTATCCGTTCATCGGACGGGTTGGGAAGCCTGGGGGAAACACCATAAGTGTCAATTTAGCAGGATTTTCCAGTCCACCCTTTATGTTTTATGATGGGAGGGAGGCTGTGTCACGGGTTTACAATTCGCTTTTGCTTCAGCGTTTCGATTTCTTGTGTAAGGTTTTCAATCTGCTTTTCAAGGGTCTGGTCTTTTCTGCTGCGCCTGTGTGCTAATAGGCCCCACACAGTTGCACCGATTGCAAGAATCGCTAAAGGAATACCGATGCAAGCGATGATGATGTTATTGAGTCTGTCAAACCCCTTTTCAATACCATCAAAGCGTTTATCAATACCATCAAAGCGTTCATTGACATTTTCCTTTAGGTTTTTGACCTCGGTCGTTAGCACCGCAAGGTCTGTTTTTATAGTTGCGATGTCGTCTTTGATTTCCGATATCTCTTGTGTCTGGGCTCGCAAAGGCATCGCGATGGCACAGAGTAGTATTGAGAGAAGCGAAATTGTTTTCATGAGGTGTTCCCAGTTCCAGTTTGTTTTATCCGCCAGCTACGGGCGGAGGGTGGCAGAAACGGATTGAGACTCCGATTCGTAGCTGTGCCGCCCTAAACCGGTTCCAATAGTATATCAGAAAGGCGAAACATTAAGCAAGGTGTTTTTGACTTGGGCATCTGCATCTTGGATTATTTCCGAAATTATGCTAATATTACCGTGTAACGCTCCGATCAATCAATAAACGATAATACATCTAACAGCGTCCTTATAGTTCTACGGAGGGAACGCGTCATGCACACAAAAAAACGCTATCTCCTTCTCATCTCTATCTTAACAATCGTCGCGTTCACAGCACACGCACAGGACAACGACGATCACGAAACTGCGGCAGCCCAGACCTACTTCGACCACGTTACGTTGTTCTCAGGCGGCAGAATCACGCGCTTCACACAGATGCCGATTCGCGTGCATATCTCGCCAACTCTCAGACCGCTCCCCTACCTAACGGCGATACGCTACGCCATGAACACGTGGGAATCCGCCACCGGTGGCAAAATCCGGTTCCAAGAGACCGAAACCCCAGAACAGGCAGATATCCGCGTTAACCCAACCTACAGCGGACGCTTAGCGTTCTTGGATACACGACTCGGCAGTGCAAAATTAACACGACTTTCACAAGACGCGTCCACCGCCGGTCAACGTTCAAACACGGCAATCGACTTCACCGTAGAGGTCGTCCTTGTGCTAAAAGGCGACGGCACCACCGGCGAACTCTCAGAAGAAGAGATGAAGACCGTCTGCCTCCACGAATTCGGACACGCCATCGGGTTATGGGGACACAGTCCCTACGCAGACGATGCCTGCCACGCAACAGCGACAGCGCAGCACCCGACCCCGCGCGACATTAACACACTCCTGAAAGTCTACGACACACCGCTCCATACACCGCAGCACGATACCGCCATCGACCTCTTGAAAAAAGAGATCCAAATGACACCGAGACTCCCGCGCCCGCACTACCTTCTCGGTGCTGTCTACTTCGATAAAGGCGATATCGCAGCAGCCATCACCAATTTTCAGAACTGCCTCAAGGTTGAACCGAACTATGAACCGGCACGCGAGAAACTGATTCAAGCTTATCAAAAAACAGGACAGTCGAGCCAAGCGACTCTCCTCATTGAACAGCGCGTGAGAAGCCAACAAGGACACCGCTCCCTCCGCGAAAGTGCCGAATCCTATAACCGCCTCGGCGCACTCCATTACCAACAAGGCGATATGGACAAAGCGATAGAAGCGTTCGAGAACGCCCTGAAACGCTCACCGCACCACAAAACCGCGAAACAGAACCTGATTCAACTCTACCGTCAAAAAGCGTTCAACGCCTTGAAACGCCGCGCTTTTGATGAAGGCACCACATATTTTCAGAAAGCCATTCGTCTCGACCCGATGGACGCTACGACATACCGTGTCATGGGAGACGGATACGCACTCGCCTCCGAGTTCCCCAAAGCGATTACACACTACCAAAAGGCACTCGACCTCACACCCGACGATGTAGAGACGCAGAGAAACCTCGTCATCAGTTATACGAACCAAGGCGTGACACTCAGGAATAACGGAGAATGGGACGCAGCGATTCGCGCCTATCGCAACGCTTTGGCACTACAACCCACCTATCAAATCGCTAAGGCAAACTTGATTGACGCATTCTCAAAAAAGGCGAACACGCAGCGGCAATCCGGACACACCGACGCTGCTATCGAAACCTACCTCGAATTGCAAAAACTTCAACCAGACGATACCACTATCGCCAGCCTGCTCGGTGAATTATACCTCAAAATCCGAAACTATCCTGCAGCAATTTCAGCGTTCCAGCAGGTCCACACCGCACACCCGACCAACGAACAGGCACAGAAGAACCTCATCGCCGCGTATCAGCAGTCCGCGCAGACTTTGAGAAACCAGAGGGATTACAGCACCTCAGCGACGCAGCTCCAAAAAGCCGTAGACCTCTTTCCTAACGACATCAACCTCCGTTTGAGCCTATCGCAGGCGTACCAACACCTCGGCAAATACGAACAGGCGCAGAGCGAATTAGAACAGATTTTAACGCAAGACCCAAACAACAAGAACGCAAAGACAGAACGCGTGAACATCCAGATCCGCCGTGGAAACGCCTTGATGAACCGAAAGAAATACGCCGAAGCAGCCGCCGTCTTTGAATCGATTCCGGCATCCGAAAAGACGTTAGATATGCACAACACCATCGGCTATCTCTACCTGATGCAAGGTGAACACCTCAAAGCGTTAGCAACATTTGAAACCGTCCTCTCGAAACACGCGAAGAACCCCGTCGCCTATCAAAACCTGCTCTCACTTGAATCACAACTCGATGTGATGCGAAGTGAAGCGGAAGCAGCAACCGCACCGGTCCCCGGCACTGGTGAGGCGACTCCAACCTCCGAGACAGTGCCAGACACCCCCGACCCGACCGCGGAGAAGTTATCGCGCGTGCAGTGTGTCCTTGCGCGCTGTCTAATGAACCGCAAGCAGCCGAAAGAAGCGATGGCGAAATATGAACAGGCGTTAGCGGCGAAACCCTACACGCCAGAACTACGAACCGTGCTGATAGACACCGGCAAGCAGCTCGCCAACCGGTTCCAACAACAAAACGACACCGAGCGGCACGACACAATCACGCGTTGGATAAAGGAGCACATCAATGAATCTTTATAAAAAATCGACCCGGATAGGGTGGGTCATCCTGTTAATTCTCCAAACCGTTATCCTCATTGGATGCGATCAATATGCAGAACTTACCAACGACCCGCCTGAAATAACCACTTTCACCGTCCCGACTGAAGTCGAATATGGTGAAACCGTCGAATTGAGAGCCAGAGTCTTTGACCCGGAAGACGATCCGTTGACGTATGCATGGGAGGCAACCGACGGCGTTTTGTCTGGTGAAGCGGGCCCGCAAGTCCAGTGGACCGCCCCCGAATTGCCACCGGAAGAAGTCGTCCCTCCGAAAATCGTAACCGTTTATCTCTATGTGCGCGATGGCGGCGAGGAAGATGTCCACAAAATGGCAACGATTACCGTCTTCTCCAAGCCTTATAAAATTGCACAATTTTTCAGCGGCACCTATACGCTGATTTCCAAGCAGGTCCACGGCGACCCCGTCGCAGAGATAGGTATCCTGAGGCTTACACCGACGACCTTTACACGCGAAATCCAACCGAACCCTGAAGCCGAAGAACCAGGACCGACAAAATTCATCACCGGCTCCCATAGATTCATTGAACCGTTTGATGATAGAAGCGGCACAATCCACTGGTTCCCCACGGGCAGCCTGAACCCTGAAATTAACACATATACATGGGACGGTAGAATCTTCGTCATCTTCTACCCCGAAACCGCTACCAGTTATTTTTATGAAAAGTAACGCTTCGTCCAGTTCCAAATTATACAGCACTTGCACTCCCACTCCAAACTATGATATAATACCAATTACAGCAAAATTGAACGTCTCCGCTAAATATAGAGGAATCCCCGCATGAAAACATTCTTTAGAATGTGTACCTTACTGATCATCGCTTTAGTCGCAACCTACACCATCGGCTGCGGCGACAACGCTGAGCAAGAGACAGACCCCATCGTGCTTGACACAGAAACAACGCACGAAGATTTTTCTCAATCCGATAAGCAACCAATCGGAACCGACGGGAAACCTGTTACAGTCACCGATGCAACCTTTGAAGACGTTGTGTTGAACGCCGAGATGCCTGTCGTCGTCGAACTCAGAGCGGAGTGGTGAGGCTTCTGCCGGGCAATGGTACCCACCGTCGATGCAGTTGCATCAGAATATCGCGATAGGTTCATCGTCGCGAAATTGGATATCGACACAAACCGTGAAACGAACAAAAAATACGGCGGAAACGGGATCCCGGCGTACATCGTATTCCGAAACGGTGAAGTCATCGGACGCGTCTTAGGCGCGATGCCTAAACAGGCTTTTGAACAACGAATCCTCAATATATTGAAGTAGCAATCAACTGTCAACCATCGGCAAGTGATGTTACAAGGAGATTCTCTCATGGCGTATAGCAATTTTACCTTAGAGGACGCACGCAAAACATTTCACCTCGAAACGGTCGAAGCTGCTGGTATCTTTGCCGATGTAGAACCGGTGGCCCCAAGCACACTTCTCACCGCCGTGTTAGAGCGAAACGTCCCGTTAGCGTTTGCTATCGGCACTGAGAAAGCAAAATCAGAACTAATTGTCGCCTCCGTTCTGGTTGAGCTCCGGGAACAATTTGACCGACGCATTAGTTTTTTTTCTGGGATTGACTTTAACGTGAATGCCGAAGAAGGACTCACCGGGGTCTGCGATTTTTTGGTAAGTTTATCGCCGAAGCAATTTTATTTAGAAGCCCCAGCACTCATTCTTGTTGAGGCAAAAAGGGACGATCTGACAGCAGGGCTCGGGCAGTGCGTCGCTGAAATGGTCGCTGCCCAACGCTTTAACACGGAAGCAGACAATGATATCGCCTGCATTTATGGGACCATCACATCCGGAATAGATTGGCTCTTCCTCAAATTGGAAGGGCAACAACTCTACATTGACATGGCTGCCTATCAAATCGCGCAGTGTGACAAAGTGCTCGGTATCCTCTCAAGTATGGTTGAACAAAAAGCATAAAAAAATAAAAAATAAAGAAACACATCAGGAATTATTAGCATGGCAAAAAACATAACACTCCAAAAAATCGATGAATACCGCTGGCGCATCCCGAAAACCTACATGAAAGGCATGCGCGTTGACGGCATTGTCTACGCCAACGAGAAGCTTCTCGAACTCTCGAAGAGCGACGAGGCGTTGCAACAGGTGGCGAACGTCGCACATCTTCCTGGAATCGTCAAGCACTCACTTGCAATGCCCGATCTCCATTGGGGATACGGTTTCGTCATCGGGGGTGTCGCTGCAACCGACCCGAAAGCGGACGGTGTTGTCTCCCCCGGCGGCATCGGATACGACATCAACTGCGGTGTCCGACTCATCCGAACGAATCTCGACATCTCACAACTCGAAGGGAAGGCGAAAAACCTCATCGGCAAGCTGTTCGAGAACGTACCGTGCGGTGTCGGCTCCAGTGGCAAAATTCGGCTCACGCTACAAGAAGAACGCCAGATGCTCGAAAAAGGCGCGCGCTGGTCCATCGAACGCGACTACGGACACCCGCACGACCTCGACTTTACCGAGGCAACAGGTCTCCTCCAGCACGCAAACGCCGATGCCGCAAGCCAACGCGCCTTAGAACGCGGCAAAAACCAACTCGGCACACTCGGCTCCGGAAACCACTTCCTCGAAGTCCAAGCCGTCGATCGCGTCTTCTACCGAGAAGCCGCAGACGCAATGGGGTTAAGCGAAGGCAATATCTGTATCATGATCCATACCGGTTCCCGCGGCTTCGGCTACCAGATCTGTGACGAACACGTCAAAAGTTGGGTCAAAGTCGCCGAAAGATACGGCATCAGACTCCCCGACCGGCAACTCGCCTCCGCACCGATCAACTCACCGGAGGGACAGGACTACATCACCGCAATGGCGTGCAGCGCAAACTACGCATGGAACAATCGGCAGTGTATCATGCACCTCGTCCGTCAGACCTTCATGCAGTTCTTCGACACAACGGAAGACGAACTCGGCTTAGAACTCGTCTACGATGTCGCACACAACATCGGCAAATTCGAGAAACACACCGTTGACGGCAAAGAACGTGAACTCTTCATCCACCGTAAAGGCGCGACCCGTGCGTTCCCGGCAGGACACCCTGAGATACCCGATAAGTACCAGAAAGTCGGGCAACCCGTGCTAATCCCAGGCGATATGGGAACCGCCTCTTATGTCCTCGTCGGCAATCCGGGGGCAATGGCACAGACATGGGGAACCACATGCCACGGGGCAGGTAGACTCCTCTCGCGACGCAAAGCGATCGCCTTAACCAAAGGACGCTCCATCCAGAAAGACTTAGAAGCGCAAGGCATATACGTCCGCGCAGAAGGTAGACGCACGCTCCAAGAAGAGGTCCCCGAAGCATACAAAGATGTCGATGAAGTCGTCCGCGTCGTTGACAAAGCCGGACTCTCACGACGCGTCGCACGCCTCCGACCCATCGGAGTCGTAAAAGGCTAAAATCTAAGGAACAACTAACAACCGACGGTTGAACGCTGACAGCCGTTCCACAATGTCTACTTTTTTATCATAGATGTCTAAAAAATAGGCAAAATACCAACACTTATTACCGAAAACAGACACTTTTCTATTGGCACGAAAATTGCATATACACAAACAAGCCTCCTTGGGTAAGCCGGAACCGTAACACCTAAAAGGCACAGTCTGCAAAAACCTATACACCATGCGTTAGGTTAGCATCCCTGAAGTTTTGCAACCGCTTAGGAAAACGGCTCCGGCTCCTTTTTTTTCCCTGCTTACCCAAACTAAATATCTCTCTGCACACAATACCATAAAAGTGTGTTATACTCTCAAATGATAGTAACCATCCTATTTGTTTAAATTATGCACCTTTTGCCGTCAAAAATAGTCTCTTTAATAATTGGATAATAATGCCATTCCGACACGCGCGAAATTAACGACAGTTTTGAATCATTTCGGAAGTACGCGACATTCGCAGGTACGTCGAAAAATTGCCACTCGGAGAAATACCTATGAGATTGAAGTCGGTTTTTTATATCATCTTCTTAACGCTGGTCTGTGGAGATGTGTGTTGGATTTCTGCGAATAAAGCACCAACAACACCTAAAATCCTGTTTACCTCTACACGGGATGGCAATCGCGAGGTGTACATGATGAACCCGGATGGCTCCGAACAGGTCAACCTCACACAGCATCCCGCGGGGGATCTTCAGGCCGTTTGGTCGCCGACAGGTGATAAGATCCTCTTCGTCTCTGACCGACAAGGCACACGGATGCGAGACCTGTATCTGATGGATCCTGATGGCTCGAATATCCGGCGCGTCTTCAAGAAAAAAATAACAGCGTGGCGGGGAAATGCGACGTGGTCCCCTGATGGAAAACAGTTCGCTTATGTGACTTCAGACCGGACGCGTCCGAAGTGGGATCTCTATCTTGGAACTTTTGGCGAAGAAGATGCCGAACTCCTACCGCACTGTGTTTCCCCTGCGTGGTCACCGGACGGTTCCGAAATCGCTTGTCATATCAGTCCTCACCCGCAGACATCTCGGCTGACATTCATCAACGTCCGCACACGCGAGGTGGAACAACGGCTACCTACGAAAGCCCTCCGATGGCAATTTGAGCCATCCTGGTCTGCTGCTGGGAATAGACTCGCTTTTTCTGGGATCAAGCATCTGTTGCCAGCCATCTTGGATCGAGACCTGCACCGCGAATGGAAGGATAAACAGACGATCTACATCGTTAACCGCGATGGCACCGGGCTGAGGCAACTCGTTGACGAAGCAGGTCACCATGCAGAGTCTCCTGAGTTGTCGCCGAATGGGTCGGAAGTGCTTTACACACAAGGTTTTGGGGCACGCTTCATTTTCAAAGTCGATGTAAACAGCGGGATTCGGACGCAGCTAACGCATACTGGCAGCGATTTTGGCGGCGATTGGTTTGATCCATCGGTTGCGTTACCTGTTTCACCGCAACCGACGCTGCTAACGACAAAATGGGGTGAAATGAAAAAGGAGGATCCCGATGGTAGAAAATGATGTTCAATTAATCCACAGAATCTTATCAGGCGATGAAGCGGCGTTCACAACTTTAGTCCGAAAGTACCAAAAGAGCGTTCACGCACTCGCATGGCGGAAGATCGGCGATTTTCACATCGCTGAAGAAATTACACAAGATACCTTCCTACAAGTCCACAAAAAACTCGCGACCCTACGCAACCCCAGCCAGTTTGCAGGCTGGTTATATGTAATTACCAACCGGCTCTGCATTAAACGGTTCAAAAAGAAAAAATCGACAATGCTATCGCTGGAAAAAACATCCCGCACAGCAGTGGACGAAGCGTCCTATAAAACTTATCTATCGGAGCAACAAGAGACGAAAGCCGCCGAACACCGCTACGAAATCGTTAAAGAACTTCTGAAAAAACTACCCGAAAGTGAACGCACAGTCATAACACTCCACTACCTCGGTGAGATGACCGCAAAAGAAATTGGCAACTTCTTAGGCGTATCCGCAAACACAATCAAGAGCCGGCTCCAACGCGCAAAAGAACGTTTACGGGCACAGAACAAAGAACCCTGGGTCCGCGAAATACTCGGAAGCATCCAATTCCCCACTGACTTCACCGAGAACATCACACGGCAAATCGCCGATCTCAAACCCGCCTCCGCCCCAACTACGAAACCCTTACTCCCTTGGACAGCTTTCGGCGTGACTGCCCTTCTCTTGGTACTATTCCTCGGTCTAAGCAACCGATACCTTCTCCGATTCCAGCAACCATACAACTTTGAAGCACAATCCGAACCGACAGTTGAAATCGTTGACGCACCCATCACGCGCAATATTCTCGCCAAACCGACCATCCGAAATCAGGTCGGACACACGACGATCCCGAATAAAAATATCGGTACCGGCTTACGTGCCGCTGATATAACCACCGCATCCGCAACAATGATGGATTTCCCCGCCACATTTTCGACTTCACACTGGACACAGATGAACGGACCCCCAGGCGGTTTCGTGTTTGACATCTTTGAGACATCTAAAAAGACGCTCTATGTTAATTCGTCAATCGGTATCTACAGATTAACAGCCGGAACAACGCTGTGGACACCCGTAGACATCAATATCCCCAACGGCACGTTCCGAGTACCTATAGCAGAGCATGCAGACACCCTCTATATCGTCACTACCAATGAACTATTGGCTTCAACCGATGATGGCGAGACATGGAACACATTAGGGACCCGACCTACGGGGAATCCGGTTGAACTCATCGTCATAGACACTGCAGCACACAAAACCGTTACAATGTATCTCGCACTTTCGGATAACGGGATCTTCCGATCTACCGATGCTGGAAAACACTGGACACCCGTGAACAACGGATTGAGAAGGAAAAAGATTTATAATCTCGCTGCGGTTGATGCGACAATATTCACAGGCACAGACAGCGGACTCTACCGGCTCAAAAACGATGTTTGGGAACTGCTGCCACTGGATACAACCAGAGTTGTACAAGACTTGGTCGCTTTTGAAGATAACCTCTACGTCGGAACAGGGCGCGAAGTTGAGAAGTACATGCGAATTGAGCCCTCAAGGAGAGGCAGAATTTTCAAATCAAACGATCTCGGAACGTCGTGGACCGAGATAACACCTAAACCCAAACAAGGTCTTTTCATGGCAACAGTGGCTATGGCAATAGCGGTTAAAAACGAAACGATCTTAGCACGCGGCGCCAGACTATTTCATTCAGCGGATGGCGGAATGACTTGGACAAATCTTGGACCTGTCCCAAATACCTATGCCTATTTAGCAGCCGATGCAAACACCCTCTACAAAACCGGAATCTACGGACTCTACCGCACAACCGACGCTGGTGAATCGTGGCACCATTTTATGGATGGCATGGTCGGAACCGGCGTACAAGATGTCGTCGCGTTCAATGATACACTCTACGTCCAGACCGACAACGATATCGTTCAATCAGCGGACAACGGCAAATCTTGGACAACCGTTCCAATGGCGGCACCTAAACGCGTATCTAACTTAGAATACATAAATCGAGTTAACAAAGGCGTTCTGAATAGTAATTCAAAATTCGTCATTGTCGGCAACCGTCTCTATACAATTGTCTCTGAACCTGACAACCTACGTATCTCCTATCTATCCGCCGGTGATAATACCTTTGTTCCAGTTCAAGGGGTCCCCATTTTTGGTGAGAAGGATCTCTCTACGGCTCTGTTGAAAGAGATCGCAGAAGCACAAGGCATTTACTTCTCGGGCAATCAGAAAAGTGATCGGGAATCGCTATATGAAGTACGTCTCATGGAAGATCACAGGAAAGTCGGCGCGTTTGCAATCAGCGATCAGACGTTCTATGTCGAATACAAACGGAAACTCTTTAAGTGGAAACAAGGCGACCCGGAATGGAAAAATACCGGACTCATAGATACCGGTCCGCACACGGATGACGGTTCAAAAAACGGGTTCAAACTGGCGGTCTCAGCCGAAACCGTCTATGTCGGCAAGCGAGACGGTAGCCTCTTTCAGTCGCTCGATGCTGGTGAGAGTTGGCGGGACATTACACCGAGCCTGCCTCTCCGTTTTAACCGGTTCAAAGAGATCCTTTTTGTCGGTTCAACCGCTTACGTCGCAACGGACAGAGGCATCTTAACTTCAAAAACCGGCGCATACTGGCGTGTCCTGACCGATACCGCAGGCGAGCGTATCATCATAGACAGATTTGCCGTCGATGGCACCAGTGTTTATGGGGCTGGCGATGCCGGTGTCTATCGTTTGGATGACCGTAGACAATCAGAACAGATTTTTCCAAACGTGCCAGATAAAATCCTCTCTCTCACCGTTAAGAACGACACACTCTATATTATCACCGAACACCATGGGATGTTTCAGATTCCATTTGAAAAAGCCAAAAACGACCTTTCTCGTAAATAGCGGAGGCGATAAATGCGAATGAAATTCTCAATTATTTTAACAATCCTATTTTTCTTTCTATTCACTTTATCCGTTTCAGCAGGCACATTTCTCGAAACCTTTGATGGCAAAGAGTTGGACGGATGGCAGCAAATTTGGAGGGATAAGGCCCCCACTGTCTGGGATTCCGCTTCCTGTCTCTCCAACTGCAGAGACACAAACAACACTCTGGGGTAGACTGAAGCAGTCTGCCGGCGACTCTGGTGACCCAGATAAATAGACATCTTTGTAGCATAACCTGTTAGGTTGTGCCAGTCTGAATGACCTCAATGGGCATTCAGACTGTTTAAGAGTGCCCAATTAATTATAAGTTTTACGATAAATAATACCATTTCTAAAAGTTTATATTGCATTAACCATACACTGTCCACCCAGGCCCGGTAGGTTCGGTTTCCTAACCGAACCGGGCATAACTCAAAAACGGTGGCACTTTTAAGACGAATCGTCAATTAGAATTGGTATAAAGTTCATCGGAAAATGGAAGATTGAACCTACAGAGAACAACGTGGGAGGGATGTAAGGTGAAAACGCAATATGTCCGAACAAGATTTGGAATAGCCCTACTGCTGAGTCTATTTTCGATCAGCATAAACGCTTGGAGTACTTCATATATTTCCTTCAGTTCCAACCGAACGGGAAACTACGACATCTATGTCATGGATATAAATGGAGAAAATCTACAGAACTTAACGAATCATCCGTCATGGGACTCCCAGCCAACATGGGCACCCAACGGAAGTGCCTTCGCTTTTGTGTCTAACCGGGATGGAAATTCTGAGATCTATATTATGAAACTCAATGGAACAGAACCCCAACGATTAACATACCGTCCGGAATTAGATACCAACCCAGCTTGGTCACCTGACGGAAAGTGGATCGCTTTTTCATCAAGGAACCTGAAAGAACAGCATTATGATATCTACAAAATAGATATCAACGGTGAGAATCTACAACAACTTACTGACGATGGAAAACACAATTTTGCTCCTTCATGGTCGCCAGATGGAGAAGAGATCGCTTTCTACTCCAGGCCAAATGACAACGGTGGCATCTATGTGATGAATGCTAACGGAAAACGTATCAGACGCGCGATGCATCCAAACGATAGAGGGACATCTCCGAGTTGGTCACCAGATGGAAAGCAAATCGCCTATTATGTAGGTATTATGGGAAGTGGTATCTATATTATGGGGACCCAAGGACAAAATCCGCGGCGTGTGACACCAAATAATATTTGGAGCCACAATCCGGCGTGGTCCCCAGATAGCACATGGATTGCCTACGATGCGGAAATTGACAATCCTTGGGGTAACCCGAATGTGGATACCAATATTTATCTCATCTCCGTTGATGGCGGTAAACCTCGCCAAATCACAAAGCATCCCGGGAAAGATGAGCATCCCGAATGGGTGCCGGAAGGGTTTCTCTCCGTATCACCGAGCACAGAGAAACAGACAACGTTCTGGGGCAAACTCAAACAACCAGAAAAGGCGACTAAGTAAATTGTAGCAGAATTAATCCAAAACCTACCAGGGTCAATTTTTTTTTCTCTTATGCACCCTTTTCCCCTCAAAATTGTATCATTAATTATTGAATCACCCAAGTTGCCACAGATAAGACTTTAACTATCAAGTCTGCGTTTTGTGCTATCCACTGTTCGTTTGCAGACGCAGAAGCACAGATTAACAGTCTATACCACAACAACTATCACGAGGAAAAAGATGGCAACTCGCGTTAATCATAGGGAGTTCTGATGGTAGAAAATGATGTCCAATTAATCCAAAAAATTTTGTCAGGCGATGAGGCGGCGTTCACGACTTTAGTTCAAAAGTACCAAAAGAGCGTTCACGCACTCGCATGGCGGAAGATCGGCGATTTTCACATCGCCGAAGAGATTGCTCAAGATGCATTCATCCAAGCATACAAAAACCTCGCTACACTACGGAATCCCAACCAGTTTGCTGGATGGCTTTATGTGATTGCAAGCAACCTTTGCAAGCGGTGGCATCAAAGCAACAAACCTGCGATGCAATCCTTGGAAAACACATCTGTAGCGGAGGTAGAGGGCTCTTCTTATAAACGTTATGTATCAGAGCAACGGGAGACGGAAGCCATGGAACATCGCCACGAAATTGTCAAAGAACTTCTCGAAACATTGCCGGAAAGTGAACGCACGGTGGTGACACTCCACTACCTCGGCGAGATGACAACGAAAGAAATTGGCAACTTCCTGGGGGTCTCAGTGAACACGATTAAGAGTCGGCTCCGACGCGCACGAGAGCGTTTACAAGCCGAAGAACACCTGATTCGCGAAACGCTTGGAACCGTCCAGATGCCTACCAATTTCATTGAGCGCATTATGCAGCAAGTCGCCGACATAAAACCAGCAACCCCTCAAGTTGGAAAGCCGATCCTACCGTGGGCAGCTTTCGGCGCAGCTGCCATCTTCATAATACTAATGCTCGGTGTCGGAGCGCAACACCTCCTCCGTTTCCAGAAACCTTACAACTTGAATGCCCAATCGGAAACCACTGTTGAAATCATTGACGCACCGGTTGTTATTGATACGCAAGCGGAACCAGATTTACGAAACCAAGCTGGACATCTCGATGTCACAGGTAGAAACAGCGGAACCGGTGTGCAAATTGCAAAACCGGTTGTACCGGTTCCCACCCTGCAGGTAGACAAGGAAGTGCCTCCGACACTCAAGCAGCAGTGGAAACAAGCAAATGCACCCGGTTTCGGTCCGGTATTGGGCTTATTCGTCAGTTCAGAAGGCGAGACCTACGCCGCTTCGCACCTCGGTATCTATAGATTGACACCCGATGCCTCTGCATGGGCCTTCACCAGTCCTGCATCAGCCATTAACTTCCCAACCACTGCCAGCGGCGGCAACATGATACCGATGACAGAGAAAAATAGCACGCTCTATCTTGTCTCTGTTGATGAAGTGTTTAGTTCAACCGATAAAGGAGAGACATGGACATCGCTTGGCACACGCCCAAAAGGAGTCGCTATCGGACTCGCAGTAACCGATGAAGCATTCTACCTCGCACTCAAAGATGAAGGCGTTTTTCGATCTGAAGATATAGGCACACAATGGACCCCACTGAATGAGGAAGGAACAGCGATAATCAGCTACGCAATAACCGGCATCAAAAATATCGTGTTCGTAGCCACAAATCAGGGGCTCTACCGTATCAAGCCAAGACACGGTTTAGAAAAATTGTCACTGAATACCACCCGAGCTACCCATTCCTTGGCAGTTTCCGAAAATAACCTTTATGTCGGGACAGGCCCCGATCTTTCCAATTTTTCTCCAACGAAGGCATCTATGCAAGAAGCAATAGATAAAAAGCAAGGTCTGTGGGAAATTTTCCACTCAGCCGACTTGGGCGATTCGTGGACAGATATAACACCTAAAACCGAATCACCGTTCATAAGGATGTCACCCGGTGTAAAAATCCTCACTGCTGGAAGAACACTTTTAGCAATCGGATACATCGGTTTCCATCTCCGATCCGTGGATGGTGGAAAAACATGGTCAGGCGGTGATCAGAAGCCGAGCTCGGTGGCAATGATGAATTCATTTTTATTGAGTATGTTCCCTGCAGTCGGTGTGGACGAAAATACTGTACTCACGGCGGGAATTTTTGGGATTAACCGTTCAACTGATACGGGCGAATCGTGGCAGCCTTTTATGACAGGAATGATAGCCACCAGAATATCTAATCTCATAGCTTTCAAAAATGCCCTCTACGGGAATACCGGCACGCGCATCGCCAAATCCACAGACGGCGGAATGTCGTGGCAAACCTTGCATTTCGATCCTAATGAATTGACATCAACGTGGAAAAAACAATTGATGAATGCTGGCGGTTTACTGCTCCTGCCAAAACTAACAGTTTCTGATGGTATACTTTACGGTATCACGTCAATCTCAGGAGTCGAAGATACCACCTGCATTTTCCAGCTCTCCGCAAGTGGCACTGATTTGGTTCTTGTTCAAGGGACCCCGACTTTCAGCGAAAATCTCTCTATAGAAATGCCACAAACTGAATTGCAGGAGGGGGCCAAGGAAAGTATAGACGATAACGATCACGCGAAAACAGGTGAGTTGACAGAATCAACTCGCCAGAATATATCGGTGCCTCGTGCGTTTGCAGTCAGCAGCGATGCATTCTATGTCGAGTATCAGGGGCGGCTCCTGCGGTGGAGACGCGGCGAACCTGAATGGTTCGACACTGGACTCGTAGACATCGACGCGCCTACCAACGATGCGGGTCCCGACCATTTGATTCTCGCTGTCTCAGGCGAAACCGTCTACGTCGGCAAACGCGATGGGCACCTCTTTCGATCACTTGATGCGGGGAACACATGGAAAGACCTGACTGCAACGCTACCACTTCAATTTGAACATTTCAACGAAATCATTTTTGCCGGTTCAACGGTCCATGTCGCTACAAACGCAGGTGTCTTAACATCATCGGACGGTGAAAACTGGCGACCGCTAACTGATAAGGCACGGAACCGGACTATTGTAGAGCGAATCGCTGTCGTCGGCACGACGGTTTATGGTGCTGGCACTACAGGGGTCTATCAATTGGATACCCGCGGCAAATGGGAACAAATCTTGCCAGGGCTGCCAAACCGGGTTGTCTCCATTGCCATCAACGGCGATAAACTTTATATCGCTACCGAACGGAGCGGGATGTTTCAGGCATCGCTTCAAACAGAAAACAATTGATGCTGATGCTAAAACGCTACAGAAAACAACGGTATTGTGATATTCAACCAACCTGAAAAACCGAGACCGAAAATATCGACAATAATGTTATTTGACAAAAGCACGATATTTTCGGTCTCAGGAAAATTAAAAAATTGGGGCAGCTATTCTGTCCTCCACTACGTTTCCAGCAGGCTTTGAGTATAATAATAAAGTAGTCCAAACAACGTGCAGGACGGACAGAAAACAACAGTATTCTGGCATTCAACCAACCTGAAAAACCGAGACCGAAAATATCGACAATAATGTTATTTGACAAAAGCACGATATTTTCGGTCTCAGGAAAATTAAAAAGATGGTATACTTTCGATCTCGATATCAGTGTCTATTCAATTTATTGACGGTTTGTGTCCTTCTCGGATGTGCAGTCGTTTGCGGCTGTTCGGAACCCGAAAATCGCAACGCGTTAGCACCGACAGAAACAACGACGCAACCCATCACGAGAGAAACAGTAGCAGAAGTCCTGTCAGATGTAGAGAAAAACATCTTGGCAATGAAATCCGCACCGCAATTCGACGCAGTCCCGATGGCACCGATGCAAAGAGCCCCGTCGATTGCCGAAATGATGGCACAATTGCGTCTCGAATTTCCCGGCAACGTTTTAGACGACGACTTCACAAGGATTCGAGAAATCATCAACTCAGAAACCTATTTAGACTTCCTGAAACGTACCTATCCACAGGAAAATCAGTTCCAGAATTTCGATGAGTTTTGGGCGTTAGCATCCGTAGATGAGGAGCGGTATCTGGAACTTTTGAACGAACATTTTAAGCCACCCCTCCCCGAACCCACTCCAGAAGATGTCGCTGTCCTTCATTATATGACGCTGTATCAGCGCAACCTGAATGTCCGCATGTACCACGGGTTGATCGAAACAAATGAAGCTATGATAGATATGATGATGAATGAACCCGTGCACAGTTGGTTAGAGCAACACTTTGTTGATGCCAATCCCATAACTTTTCTGATTTTAATAAAACTTTTGGTCTATCATAGCATTCTGGTCGAGGACCTGCAAGAAGAAGACCGCGAAAAAATCCATGCCTTTCTTGTTGAACACGGCACTCAAAAAGGCTTTTTACGGGTCGCACTCCAAGAACCGGTGAGCCTCGGATATGTCCTCAAAGATTTCACAGACGTTCAAGTGTTCAGGAGATGGGTCAATGGAGAATTCAGCGAAGTCGCATGGTGGCGGAACAATGAGGACAACGAAAAATAGGGACACGTCCGCCTGCAGCATTACGATATTGTGGGCAGCGTGTTACAAGTCGTACTTTCCGGTACATCTTAACCCTCGGAGGACCTAACGAACATGCGATGCTTTGAACGTCAGCGTTTTTTCAACCGACTGCGAGTCTGTTTCCTTTTAGGAATCTCACTATTTTTTGCGTGTCAATCCAGTCCCGACCCAGGCGTTGTAAAGCCCGAAAAAGGAGACATGGAAACAGAAAGTAGTATTGCGCCGGTCGCACAACCGCCAACGATCGAGGAGACGTTTGAACAACTCAAGCGAGAGAACCCCGATAACATTTTAGATAACGACTTCAGAACGCTCCGGCGGCTCGTCGACTCCAAAACCTATCTAAACTTCCTTAGACGTAACCATCCGTTAGAAGATCGATATCAAACTTATGATACGTTCTGGGAAATCGCAGCGTCTCATCCGTCGCGATACATGCCATTTTTGGAGCAGCAACTTGAGAAACCCGACGAAGAAGATGCCGCCAACGCACATCTTTTCGCACTACACTACAGACATGTTCTGACCCGTGGATACCATGGCGAAGACCCTGATACTTTTCAAGACGAATTGAAGAAGTTGATAGACGGCCCCGGAATGAATATAGCCTTTAAGCATTTTATAGACCACAAGCGTAATATTTTAAATGGGCTGGACCTCATTTTCCTTACCGTGGCAATCAACCTTCACGTCCAAGAAACTGAGCGGACAGACGCTGCGTTCGCTGCAGAACTCTTTGATAAATATAGCGAACAGGATGCACTTATTTGGCTGGCACTCAAGGATCCCGTATTAATCGGATATATTCTCAAAGATTTTACAGATGTTCAAGTGTTCCGAAGATGGACAACTGGAGAATTTCATCTATAGGTGTCAATTTAGTGTGTCCGATAATAAAACAATTAACCGAACCTTTATCTTTGGAGGAATGAATCGAAGTGAAACGTCTTCTCGTTTTCGCAAGCATCGCCATGGCACAGTGACACAGGTTTATGACGATAAATTTGTAGCCTTCGGTCACCCTTTCTTCGCTGATGGAAAATCTACATTACCGGTATACAGAGCTGTAACGCATGGGATCGTGTCCAGCTTAGCGATATCAAGTAAATCTGTCTCAGCGTATGGAAACCCAATCGGGACAATCACTAAAGACCTACACCCCGCTATTGTAGGCGAACTCGGACCAGGACCGGCAATGATTCCTGTGAAGGTCTCCTATCATCCGGTTAACAGCACGCCTATAGAGAAACACCACCTTGTCGCTTACGGACAAGAGTGGGCACTTTCCTACGTTGCCGCAGTAACAATGGACGCAATTCGGATGGAGCGGAACGCTGCAACAGTTGAAGGCACTGTGACACTTCACTTTCAAGGGAATTCGGGCGAGAATCCCAATGCTTTAGCTTTGGGAGGAAAGCCCGCTGATATATTGTGTTAATAAAAACCTAAAAGGACAACATTTTTCCTAAACGTTTTTGTTTCTAAACCGTCTAAATATATAAAGGCAAGTCGGAAGTGTCTGCCTTATGGGACACGTTGATTATATCCGTGTCCAAGTAACTCGAAGACTTTAGGACGCTCGTTCTACTTCCGAAGTCGGAAGTGTCTGAGGTTCTATCCGGGAAGCGTAGAGTAATCTTCCTAAACGCCCGCTTGGGGCGTGCAGTGGCGGATAGGTAAAGTTACGAGCCAAGACTGCGGAACAGCAAAGC
>JAJDXV010000096.1 GCA_022823085.1 Candidatus Poribacteria bacterium | reverse complement strand
CCAAAAACTTTACACACCCATTAGGTTGATTTTTCTTGACAGGTTTTCTAATATATGTTAGACTTTTTGTTAAATAATTGCGTATGATACACTAACGGTTAGAGGGACCATGGTCGTATCATCATTTTAGGAAAAACTCTCAAGAAGATAAGGAACAAAACTCGGAACCCGAAGAAAGCGCGACGCGTCTGCCGCCTGTTGAGGTTACGGATCAGAAATCGAATCAACGGATCCTTGGCGCGAAGGCTGCGCTCGTCGCTTCTACCCGTAAAAATCTCACAATCGAATTTTTCAAGGAGCACGGTTCCTACCATTACAGCGGTAGCAATCGCGGCACAAACGTCACAGGACAGTGTTACGTTACTACGAAGCGATACGGAGATGATCCGATGACATTTATCCGTTTTAATCAGCGGACGGGACCCGAATTGCTCGAATTCCTTTTCGGTTCCGAATCGATAAAACAGATAACCGCGAAGCAAAAACAGAAACGGGCTGCGATGACACAAAATTTCAATCGAAAAGGGGCTTTAAGGGCGACATCGCGCGCAATCGCTTCAATACCTGGAATTACAGTAACAGATGATACACTCTCTTTAGTGCTCTACGGGGATATGCAGCTAACACCAACGGGCTGGATGCGAACCGGTGGATTGAGATGTACTTTCAAACGGATTGAGTAAAGGTTCGCTTTGCAAGCAGTTTTAGGAGGCACGCATGAAGATTTTCGTATCATTCAGTATTCTGGTTCTGGCATTCACGGGTTGCACCTCCGTGAAATACCAGCAGATGCAGAACGAACGCGACACCCGTCGTGAAGTGTATGAGGATGCCCGAAGAAAAGAAGCACTGAAACGCAGTCGAAACTTTTTATCCGATGACATGCTCGGTAAATGGGAATTTCTTGAGATGGTCCTTGAAGGGAGCGATGGAAGCGAAAATATTTTGAAATCGAAAACAGCACTCGCCGCCTCCAAACTCAACGGATTCAGACTGCGATTTTGGAGAGGCGGTGACCTTTACTATTACCGTATTGAAAACTTTATTAATAAGTCTTATGGGACATACGCAACGCGGGTCGTCTATAGAGGAGATGAACCGCAAGCTGCACGGCTTTACTTCTATCCGATCTCTGGCTCACATATATCGGATTTGATATTCAATTTCACAAGGGGTGTACATAAGCAGGTGGTTATGGGTGACGGTGAAGTTTTTACCACGCAGATAGCGACAAAAATCATGGAAGTCTCGGTGAAAGATGCGAGACTGGATTTGATATTGGACCTTGGCATGGTATTAAGCCCCGAAGGTTGGCTACGCCGGGGGAAAATCCGCTGTTCGTTTCAACGGATTGAGTAGTTTATGTATAGGTGTGTGGGTCCTAATGGGGGAACCTTTTGATGAAAAGTATCCGCGTCTTTATTTTTTATTTTCTGATTTCAGTAGTGCTGCTCGCTATCGGTCAGGTGTTGGCAGAAGCACCAGCGACTGCAAAAATCGTATTTGCATCAAGACGCAATGTTAAGGTGAAAAATAAGAGTGATATTTATATCATGAATCCTGATGGGACTGGGCGCGTCAATTTGACCCGTCATAATGCGAAGGACTCAGAACCGACGTGGTCGCCTTCAGGAAGGCATATTCTTTTTACGTCGGACCGAGCTGGCGGTAATGACATTTATCGCATGAACGCGGATGGAACGAATGTAAGGCGGATTTTCAGGAAATGGGCAAAACGCTCAAATCCGGTGTGGTCCCCGGACGGTCAACAGATTGCGTACTTCCATGGAGATGAGGAGGCTATCTATATCGCCGACATTGATGGAAAAAATGAGAAACGTCTGGTCAACGGTTGGCACCCGACGTGGTCACCCGATGGCACCGAAATTGCTTTTGCTTCGTTTGCGGAGGAGCTTGATATTCGTGTCATTGATTTGAAAACCGGTTTGGAGAGGGTTGTTGTCTCCGTGGAACGATCACTACTTCACGCACCCGTATGGTCACCCGATGGTGCCAAAATCGCTTTTAGCCGTTTCAATATTTTACCGTTCGCTCTCAAAGGTTTGCTTGGTGTCAAGGATAACACGCCTATACATGTTATTGATATTGTTAATAGTGATGGGACTGAGATGGAGACAATTGTTGCAGATGGGGTCCAAGTTTCCGATCCAGCATGGTCGCCACACAGCGATATGCTTATCTACAGCCAACTTTCTGGAAAGGAGCACCATCTCTTTAAAATCTCTTTGGGAAACCTTGTTTCGGAACAAATCACACATGCTGGAAACAATTATAGTTCGGATTGGTTTGATCCAGTAGTTCTACCTGTCGAGCCGAGACCGGAGTTCTCCACTGCAGTCTGGGGTAAAATCAAAAACCAAAACTAACACATAATGGAGACATCGTTAATGAAAGGCATATCTATCTATCTTCGTTCAGGCAAGCGAAGTTACACAAAGTTTGCTATATTTATGTGCACTATCGGTACGTTCCTTTTGTTTGGTCGTATTTCTGCAGTCTGCGCGAAAGCACCGACGGGCGGAAAGATAGTGTTTACCTCGACCCGGGATGGCAATTCCGAAATCTATATTATGAATCCTGATGGGAGTGATCCGGTTAACCTGAGTCGTGACAAGGCAGAGGATTTCGATCCAGTTTGGTCCCCTGATGGAGAGCAAATTCTGTTTGTCTCAGATCGAGATGGACCATCTAATTTGTACGTTATGGATTCAGATGGCAGCGGTGTCCGAAAGGTGTTCGGAAGCAGGGAATATAGGTCCAATCCGAGTTGGTCGCCGGATGGTAGAAAGATCGCTTACGTAGAGGGAGAGGAGGCCGATGCTACTATCTACACTGCGACGATAAGGGGCAGATTTGTTGAGAGAGTGGCTGCCGGATTTATGCCGAGTTGGTCGCCCAATGGTCGCGAGATAGCCTTTTCTGCTATCAGTGTTAATCGTTCACCGCTTGGTGTTTTTAGCCTCAGGAACCGCACCAAAAAGACGCTTCTCTCAAATAAAACACCGTGGATAGTGTACCCGGCATGGTCTCCGCGTGGGAACGAAATCGCCTTTTCGCAAATTGATGGGGTGTTCAATCAAGGTCTACTTGAATGGGGGCAGGCGAGCCTATTTGTTGTGAATCGCGATGGCATCGGACTTCATCAAATTGCCAAAGATGAAACGACGGTTGCCATAGAACCGGCATGGTCTCCACATGGTGATGAACTTATTTACACGGATGCAGTCATGCGACCAGATGAGGTGTTTTACCAACTATTCAAAACCGATATGACCGACAGTAGACCGGTGCAACTTACACATGAAGGCGATAATTTTGGTGCAGATTGGTTTGATCCGACAGCCTTAGATGTTTCGCCTTCGGAAGAGTTGCTAACAACTGTGTGGGGAAAAATCAAAGTGGATTAGGGACGCACCGTCCGCACCTGTCCACGCAGATCAAGTTGCACCTTCCAATTATTCCAGATCGGTAACAACGTGGTACTCAACGCGGGTTGGCGAATCCCTTGCTTCCATCGCAAGGTGACCAATTTGTGGGTAGGCGCGTATTCCACGTCAAATTTAGCACCGTTGACAGAAAATTCTTTCGGATACTGCGCCTCAATTTCAGCGATAGTGTCAGCGTCTATCTCAGTAAAGACCAAATCCGCTGGTGAAAGGAGTTGCCAGTCCTCAGCGACCTCTACACCCAAGACATTGAGTTGTGAAACCAACCACGCGTGGGGCGTCAAATCTGCTGTTTCTGATGCATCTATGTCAGGATTAAGGCCGCAGTGAAGTTTCCAAGCGTCCATCGCGCGAGTGAGTTGTTCGCCAACTTCTGGGAATACGGAGCCAAAGAGGATAAGAGATGCCAATGCCTCTCGCAGCAGATTGCCATTCAGCGGTTGGCGGCTGCGTCCGATCTCGCGTCCCGCGTATTCAGTTACCACCTCTGCGACAATGTCTTCGCCTTCCAGTCTCGGAGCAGTGAGTTGTGTCGTTCCGATCCCTGCGTTCACCAAATCGTCAAAGGCGCAAGGTATAGCCGTGCGTCCCATCAATTGCACGCGTGTCCCTTTCGCGATGCCAACGGTTTCCAAAATCAGGGCAGCGTTCCGCTCTTCAGGAAGCAGCGAATCGGAGTCAAGTAAGACCTCTTCGTGTCCATTACCCCATCCCTTACCTTTCCGCCGCCGTACGTAAGCACAACTGTCCCATTCAGATAAAAGATACGCGATTAAAGCTTTGCGATCGGGCTGTACCGGTGTTTTATCTTTCATCAGCGGTGGTAACTCGAAGAAATCTCTGATCTGCGTCGCGATTCTGCGGCATTCTGCGAGGGCGGTTCTGTGGAGATGGTACCGTTTTTCGTTGCCGTGTCGCAGCGTTCGGATGGCTGTTGTCGCATCGCATCCATCTCGAAAAAGTTCCTTTTGGCGGGCTTCGCGAACAGTATCCTGCTGTTCAGTT
This sequence comes from Candidatus Poribacteria bacterium, assembly GCA_022823085.1. Classification (GTDB taxonomy): domain Bacteria; phylum Poribacteria; class WGA-4E; order WGA-4E; family WGA-3G; genus WGA-3G. Next base: position 15,671 of record JAJDXV010000096.1, on the reverse strand, counting down.
GACAGGCGGTCGAGGCGCTGCCATAAGCGGGCCGGACGTTCCAACGTCGCAATGAGATCGATCAGATCGCGTCGCAGAGAAGATGGTGCTTTTACCAACAATCGGGCGTGGAGAGGGTTGATAGGTAGCCCACAAATCTTGGCACCCTCTGTTGTGAGTGTGCCATCATCTGAGAGAACACCCCAGCTTTTCAGCGCGGTTTGCGCGCGTTCCACAGCGAAATCTGGGGGCGCATCGAGAAACCTCAGCTCTTGCGGACGATAGCCGGTTGAAGCGACAGTGAGCACGAATTGCGTTAAATCCTCCCGCCGAATCTCTGGCAACGTTTCCTGCTCAAGTTGACCGTGTTCCTCCCAAAGCCTGTAGCAGATACCCGGCCCAAGGCGACCTGCGCGTCCGCGGCGTTGTTCGGCTGAAGCTTGCGAAATCGGGCATAGCGCAAGGACAATGCGGCGGTTTTGATGGATACGTTGGCGGACTAAACCGCTATCCACCACGCCAGTGATGCCGGGAAGCGTAATGGAGGTCTCGGCAACGTTGGTCGCAAGAATGACGCGTCGGCGTTCGGATTGCGTGTCAAATGCTTTATCTTGTGCTTCCGGTGGTAGATCACCGTGTAGCGGGATAACCTCCAGATGTCGCCACTTTCGCAGTGCGTCATGACATGCGTTAATCTCGCCCTTTCCGGGTAGAAATACTAAGATGTTCCCGACGGTTTCATTGAGTGCGCGATGAATCCCTTTTTCGACGCGTTCTACTAAGTTCTGAGATGTAGGGACCACTACGCCGCCAAGGTATCGGACTTTAACAGGATAGACGCGCCCTTCCGCGCGTAGCACCTGTCCACCAATAAACCGGGCGAGTTGTTGTGCAGCGATCGTGGCAGACATGATAATAAGCCTCGCGTCGGGGCGTTTCTTTTCACAGATGGCGAGAAAGAGGTCTGTTTCCACACCGCGTTCGTGGAATTCGTCGAAAATGATAGTGCCATACCGGTCTAACTCTTGTCCGGCAGCATATCTTAAAGCGATGCCGGGCGTAACGAAACGGATACGGGTTAAGGTGTCAGAGCTGACATCTTCAAAACGCACTGTGTAGCCGACTGAATGTCCGAGCGGTTCGCCGAGTTGTTGTGCTACCCATCGTGCGAGTGAACGGCATGCGACGCGACGCGGTTCCACAACAAGTACAGGGGCATCTGATAGTACCGTACACCACGACGGAATTTGCGTTGACTTGCCACTGCCAGTCGGCGCCACGATGACGACAGGACCCTTTGCGAATGCATCCTGAAACGTCTCCTTTAATTTTATAATCGGAAGCTGAGTGTCGTTCATAACCGGTATTATAGCGGATACGGATTTTGGTATCAAGTAGAGTCTGATGGGTGTTTCCATTAATTGCTTGACAATATAAAGCGAGTCTGATACAATCTTTAAAAGATAACAACGATTTTTCTTAAGATAGGACTTACGCATCCGTTCTTAAAGTCCCCCTGATAAGGGGGATTTAGGGGGTTAAAAACGTTTGAATGTCTGATTTTACGTGGAAAATATCTGTTTGTGCTCAATTTGCGTAAGTCCTAGATATAAATGCGATTTTTATATGACTGTTAATGCTAACAGAACTACATCAAATCGTTACATTTTAACGATCTCTTCAATAGAGGTCACATCAATAAAAGAGAGGATTATAGTGCGTAAATTTTTGTTTCGCGTTTCCGTGTTAGTTTTAGCGATTTCATTAGTGACACCACTCCTTGCAGACAATCACGAGAGTGTTTTGGACAAAGTTAAAAACAGGGGAAAATTAGTCTGTGGCGTACACGGCGGTTTACCGGGTTTCGGTTTCCTCGGTGAAGATGGTAAATGGAGCGGTTTTGACGCAGATTTCGGTCGCGCAATTGCTGCCGCAGTCCTGGGTGACCCCGACAAAGTTGAATTTGTCCCCTTAGATGCTGCCGAACGTTTCGTCGCCCTTCAAACCGGTGAAATTGATGTCCTAATCCGCAACACTACATGGACGCTCAGCCGCGATGCCGAGTTGAGCACTGACTTTGCACCACCGACATTTTACGATGGACAAGGTTTCATGGTTCCTAAATCTCTGAATATTAAATCGATTAAGGAGTTAGGAGGAGCAACCATCGGTGTCACTGCTGGCAGTACAACCGAGTTAAACCTTACAGATACGATGCGTTCTTTAGGACTTGAGTTCAAGCCGATTAGTTACGCGGACATTGACACACTTTACAATAGTTATGAGGCGGGAAGGGTGAATGTCGTCACAAGTGACAAATCCCAACTTGTTGCGCGGCGTAAGGATCTAAAAAACCCAGATGATCACGTTATTCTGGATGTAACTATCTCAAAGGAACCGTTGGGGCCCCTCACTATTCACGGTGATAATGAATGGAATGATGCTGTGAGTTGGGTTGTTTACGCAACGTTTTTCGCAGAAGAGCACAATATTACGCAGGAAAATGTCAAATCCTTTGAAACCGACAATCCTGAAATCAAACGTTTTTTAGGTGAATCCGGCGAGATGGGTAAAAAACTTGGACTTCCTAAAGACTGGGCAAAACAGATTATTATTTCTGTTGGTAACTATGGCGAAATCTTTGAGCGTAACCTCACGCCGATTGGTTTACCTCGTGGCGTTAATAAACCGTGGACGCAAGGAGGACTGCTTTACTCTATGCCGTTCCGTTAGATCGTACTTTTCAGGAATTCCATCTTGAATGCGCGCCGATTTAGGCGCGCATCTATTATTGTTCTGTCCACCTTTAAATCGTAGATGGATCCGTTCGTTGTAGTAACGAGGTTCACTCGTCCTATACACCCAAGAAAATAACCGCAACTTGTAACCGGACAGAACACTACTTTTATAACTATGATGGAAGATAATTCACCTAAGGTCATATCAGACAAAATCCCTTTCTATCGAGACGTTCGGTTTCTGCAAGTATTCTTCCAGATACTTTTCCTAATTGGAATTGTGTTGTTAGCAGGATTCCTCTATTCAAACATGCTAAACGGACTTAAGAAACAGGGTTTAGAACTGGAACTGTCGTTTCTGCGCACCGAAGCAGGATTTGACATATCAGAAGGGATTGAATATGAATCTTCAGATACATACCTAAAGGCGTTTTCGGTGGGTGTCGTCAACACAATAAAGGTAAGTATTATAGGTATATTCTGCGCAACGTTTATAGGTTTCTTTTTTGGCATTGCCAGACTATCAAGCAATTGGTTGGTCCGAACAATAGCATCTGTTTATGTAGAATGTTTTCGTAATATACCGGTTATATTGCAGATCATGTTTTGGTATGCAACAATGCTGGTACTTCCCGCTGTGGACGAGAGTATTAGTTTATTTGATAGTATCTTCATAAACGTTCAGGGCGTATATCTTCCTTCACTTGAAGGAACAGCAGGATTAATACCTTGGTTGTGGTATCTTTTAGTAGGGATTATCTTAGCGATTATTGTTGTTCTTGGTCTTGCAGCATTCCGTTATTTCTTTGAGTTTCGTGAACTTCACGAGACTGATCGTCCTTCCTTTATCTCCAACATAATTTTTGGTGCAAAGTGGGTTGCTGCTCCCATTTTTTTAATAGTTACTATTGTAGGATGGTTTTTAACCCCAGAAGTACCGTTTGAATTATTACAACCTGAGTTGCAAAGATTTGGCTTCGTCGGTGGGATGAATTTTTCACCAGAGTTCACAGCACTCTTAATTGGACTCACAGTCTATACAAGTGCCTTTATTGCAGAAGTTGTGAGAAGCGGTATACAAGCAGTCGTAAAGGGACAAAGGGAGGCTGCACGATCCGTCGGTTTAAAAGAATCGCAAGTCCTGCGTTTAGTTGTCGTACCCCAAGCTATTCCTGTTATTGTGCCTCCGCTTACCAGTCAATATCTGAACCTTGCCAAGAACTCCAGTCTTGCAATTGCCATAGGTTTCCCTGAGTTGTTTCAAATTGGAAAAACAATGATCGGTCAGACAGATCAATCTATTCTTATCTTCGCTATGATTATGGTCAGTTATCTGATAATGAGCCTAACGACATCCGCTTTCATGAATTGGTACAACCGTAGCATAACCCGAATGGGTCGATCAAAATAGAATTGAAAAAAGGACAGAAAAGTGGAAAATATTGAAATTACACAAGAAGTCAAACCGCCAAATACATCAAAAGGTCCGGTGAAATGGTTACAGAATAACCTTTTTAACACATGGTATAATACCATTCTGACCTGTTTCGCACTTGTGTTTCTGTTCTTCGTCTTTAAGGGAGTTTTTTCATGGGTGTTTATACAAGCAAAATGGGAAGTCATTCCTGCCAACTTCCAAATACTGATGATCGGTCCCTATCCAATAGAACATGTGTGGCGAATATGGATAGTCCTTTGGACTTTGGCTGTGTTGTTAGGGCTGAGTGCGGGGATATGGAAAGGTTTGGTCCTCCGCATTTCAACTGCTATTGCAGGTGTTGGACTGATTTTCCTCCTGGTCCCTTTGGATATTGTTAAAAACAGTGAAGCTGAATATGCTACACTTGAATTTAACATCAATATTATCTATCTCATTTTTTTTAAGCGGAGATGGTTATTAGGCTGTTTAGCACTACTTGTTGGCACATTCTTTATCGGGCGGAATAAAAATGGATTGAAGAAATGGATTATCGGCGGATGGATCCTGTCATTTCCCTGGACAATGATAATGTTGCATGGATTTGGTGAAAACACCGTTTCCACAACAAATTGGGGCGGGCTTCTCTTGACATTGCTCCTTGCAGCTGTCGGAATCGTCGCATGTTTTCCCTTAGGAGTGCTATTGGCACTTGGACGGAGAAGTAAACTACCAGCAATAAGTTGGGTCTCCACAATTTATATTGAAACGGTCCGCGGTGTTCCGTTGTTAACCATTCTGTTTATGGGTAGTGTTATATTACCTCTATTTATGCCAGGTGATTTTCAACTTGATAAAGTTATACGCGCTATGGTTGCGCTAACACTCTTCTCTGCTGCCTATATGGCAGAGAACGTACGTGGCGGACTCCAAGCAATTCCACAAGGGCAAGTTGAGGCGGCACAAGCGGTCGGACTTACTTACCCAAAAACAACGTTATTTATCGTTCTTCCGCAAGCACTCCGAGCTGTTATTCCAGCGATAGTGGGGCAATTCATCGCGCTTTTTAAGGATACAGCTTTGGTATTCATTGTTGGACTGCTAGAGCTGATGGGAATAGCCGAAGGTATAGTCGGCGGAAACCCAAACTGGCAAGGGTATCATGTTGAAGTATATGTACTTGTTGCTGCTATCTATTTTATTTTTTGTTATGCAATGTCTTATGTTAGCCAGAAAATTGAAGCGGATTTAGGAGTCGGAAAGCATTAGGGGTTTGTAGGGTCCCTTCGTATCAATCTGAGAATCATAAAGGAAGGAATATATCCATGAATGAAAATACAACGAACGACCCAATTATTATCTGTGAAGACGTACACAAATGGTTTGATGATTTCCATGTCCTCAAGGGCATCACCACTACTTTTAAAAAAGGAGAAAGGGCGGTCATCTGCGGTCCATCAGGGTCAGGGAAATCCACCTTTATCCGAACAATCAATCGGTTAGAGGAGCATCAACGCGGCACAATCATTGTTGATGGCATCGAGCTTAGCAATGATCTCCGGAATATCAATCTGATCCGTCAGGAAGTCGGTATGGTGTTCCAACAGTTCAACCTATTCCCGCACCTGACAAACATAAAAAATATCACCTTAGGTCCAATCCAAGTTCGGAAGATGTCCAAAAAAGCAGCGGAAGAAGCCGCTTTAGCTCTCTTAGAGCGGATGGACATCGCTGACCAAGCCTATAAATACCCGGCAGAAATTTCGGGTGGTCAACAGCAGCGCGTCGCAATCGCAAGAGCATTGGCAATGGAGCCAAAAATCATGCTGTTTGATGAACCGACAAGCGCACTCGACCCCGAAATGATCTCTGAAGTGTTAGACGTGATGCGTGAACTTGCACATTCCGGTATGACGATGCTGGTTGTTACGCATGAGATGGGATTTGCACGAGAAGTCGCTGATCGGGTTATGTTCTTCGATGAAGGTGTGGTTATAGAGGAAGCAGCACCCGCAGATTTCTTTGATAACCCACAGCACGAACGCACGAAACTTTTCATCTCACAGACACTGCAACATTAGGGATCTATTTTTAGCGGGCTGCTTGCAGCAGCGTAATCGGAATTGTTTCGGAAATTGAAGGCGTGTACGATGAAAGTAAAAGCACATCGCTGACCGGTGGGCGTTGAAGAATATCCAAGACAATGTCTCGAAGATCCTCGGACAATTCGGTTAGACCTGTGAGCGGAAAACTTCGGGGGCCCATATCCGTTTTTTGGGCAAGCAAAGAGTATTCCAGAAAGGTCAACCCAACGGCTTTGTGTTCTTGTTTGTTGAGTCGCAGCAAGATATGGGAAGTCAATTCAATGCCCGTTGCCTGTTCGCCTGGGGCAAACGAGATGTATAACGTATCACTTATTTCATCGTAATTAGAAACTGGTTGCGTCATAATTTTTTACCCAATCCTTTTCTGATAAGCTGTAACAATGTAGTTATTTGAAATAGGATTACCATTTGAACCTTCACGAAACCGGAAGAGGACAATGGCAGTAATATGCGTATTATCTGCTGGCAAATCAACAAAAGCATTGGTATATCGGTACTTTTGCGGATTTAAGGCATCTTGTTTCCGCCTCCCATGCTGAATTGTAAGTTTCAGGTGTTGTTCATAGTTTACCATATCTGGATGATTAATTGAGTCGGTAATATGTGACCACCGTTCATGTGTTAGGTAAATCTCGTTTCCATACCGATCATGAGTTTTCCAACGTATACCCGTTGCAGTCATGTATTCCCTCTTTAGGTGTTTAAATGCTAACTTTGAATCTGTTCCTTATTATATCATACAAAGCAGATGAAAGCAAAATATGATTTGTCAAAAGGTGAACGCGGCAAATTCTATAACCCAAAAGTCATCTTTGAATACCGTCAATTTTTACAAAAAGATGTAGGACAAAAGATGCGGTTACATAACAAAATAGCCATTGTCACAGGAGCAGGGCGCGGTATCGGCAAAGCAGTGGCTCTTCGGTTCGCTGAAGAGGGTGCTAAGGTCGTCGTTGATGATGTAAACGACATCAACGGCACGTCAACTGTCGCTGCTATCAACGAGGCAGGCGGCGAGGCACTGTTTGTTAATGCCGATGTCTCCGATGCCGCCGAGGCAGAAAGGCTTATTTCCAGCACCGTTGATGCTTACGGTACTGTCGATATTTTGGTCAACAATGCCATCTGTTCAACTGCTGATGTCTTAAACAACAACTGGGAAGCGAACTTGGCGGTCGCCCTCCAAGGGACGAGTCACTGTTCCAACGCAGCTATTCCGGTGATGCAACAGAATGGTGGTGGCAGTATTGTTAACATCGCTTCTGTCAATGGACTCATCGGGTTGCAGGCGATTCATGCCTATTCTGCTGCAAAAGGCGGTGTTATCGCATTGACACGTTCCATGGCAGTTGCACACGGCAAAGACAACATCCGTATCAACTGTATCTGTCCCGGCACGATTCAGACCGAGGTGTGGGAGCCGATGATTGAACGTAACCCTCAAATTTTGGACGAAATCACGCCGTGGTATCCGTTAGGACGGATCGGACAACCGGTTGACATTGCGAACGCTGCACTCTTCCTCGCCTCTGATGAAGCCAGTTTCGCAACAGGCGCGGTCTTCGTCATTGACGGCGGGTTGACAGCGGGCAATCACCAATTTCCAATTTAACGGTTAGTAGGAAAGGAGGAAAACATATGGCATTTACGGATTTCACATCCATTGCACAAGTACAGGAAACCTTTGACATCAAATATGTTGAAGAAGAATACATCCGATACGATGTTGATATTGAACCTTCCCCGGCGTTTTTGGAAGAGTTCACGTTTAACCAGCAACATATTGACGTGTTTGCATCAGAAACGTCCCGTTGTGAGAATGTTATCTATCCGATTCTCAGGGATGTTTACAAAAAATACGCTGACCGTTTTTCGCTGTGGAGCCATAAATCTATTGCTTACGATGTGCAACTTAGTGGGACCCCGGACTACCTCATTTCAACAAAATCAGCGTTGGGAAAAACGGTGCTTGGAACTCCTATCATTGTTGTTGTTGAAGCAAAACGAAACGACTTCATAGCAGGCTGGGCACAGTGTTTGGCGGAACTCGTTGCGATTCAACGGATCAATGATGACGCTTCACAGCCTGTTTATGGTATTGTAACAGATGGTGAGATGTGGCAATTCGGCAAATTAGCTGAGGACCTATTTACGCGAAACACGTTTCCTCTCGCTATCGGCGAGTTGCGGAAGGTATTTGGGGCGATTGGGCATTTAATGCAAGCCAATTTACCCGAAACCACAGAGCCAAATACCCAGACAGCCTAAAAAGCCCGGACAGAAAGGACACGCCCCATGTCAAATAAAAACGCATCCCTGAAATCCGGCATTCGAGATAACCTGCTTCGTGAAACTGTTCACGATTTTTTAGTACAAGAAATTAAGAACGGTTCCGAACTCTCCATCGTATCCGCCTACTTTACCATCTATGCCTATGAAAAGATGCAACACTCCCTCAACAAAATAGAGGGCCTTCGCTTTCTTTTTGGAGACCCTGATTTTGTCAAACGAATGGATCCGAATAATACAGATAAAAAAGCGTTTGATATAACAGACACAGGTTTAGAACTCAACCAGCAACTTCGACAGAAACCGATTGCCAAAGCGTGTGCCCAATGGATAAAAGAGAAGGTAGAAATCCGCACGACCCGCCAATCAAATCTGATACACGGAAAAATGTACCATATCGCCAATAACGACGCTGACAAAGCGATTCTCGGCAGCTCCAACTTTACCGTGCGCGGACTCGGACTCAGTTCAAATAACAGCAACATTGAACTTAATCTTGAGGTGGATAGTGACCGAGACCGGACTGATCTCAAGGTGTGGTTCGATGAACTCTGGCATAACGACGAACTGGTTGAAGATGTGAAAAATAAAGTACTCGCAAAACTGAAGCAAATCGGACAAGATCACCCACCAGAACTCATCTATTACAAAACACTATACGAACTTTTCCGTGAAGAAATTGAAACCCGAAAAACAGACGAACAGACCCTTGAGGATATACATCTGTACGACACAAAAATTTGGGACAAGTTATATGACTTTCAAAAAGACGGCGCGAAAAGTGTTATTGCTCGGTTATTACGACACAACGGCTGCATCTTGGCTGATAGTGTCGGTTTAGGCAAGACCTATACAGCACTCGCGGTTATCAAGTTCTTTGAATTGCGAAACGAACGCGTGCTTGTGCTCTGCCCGAAAAAACTCCGTGAAAATTGGGCACTCTATCAAGCCATTCATAATCAAATATCTAATGAGTTTCTTGATGATAAATTTGGATACACCTTACTATCACACACGGATCTATCCAGATATAGCGGTGATTCTGGCGGTGTCAATTTAGAAAATTTCAATTGGCAGAATTTTGACCTAATAGTAATTGACGAATCCCACAACTTCCGAAACGATAGCAAACCTCGTGAGGACAAAGATGGCAACTTCCGCCACACTCGCTATTCCCGCCTATTAGAGGACGTAATCAAGGAAGGCACAAAAACCAAAGTGCTGATGCTTTCCGCTACACCCGTGAATACATCACTCACCGACCTCCGCAATCAGATATATCTCATGACTGAAAAACGCGAGGATGTCTTTAGAAACAGTTTGGGCGTTAGCAACATCCGCAATTTAATACGACAAGCACAGAAAGCTTTCAAGGTATGGGAAGAAAAGGACAGAAAAAATAAGACAGAACTGTTCAACACGTTAGGCGCAGACTTCTTTCAACTCCTCGGCGGTGTCTCTATTGCGCGTTCACGCAAACTCATCAAAAAATACTATGCTGAAGAGATAGAAAAAATCGGGAACTTTCCTACACCCCAAAAGCCGACAAATCGCCATCCACAAACCGACCTATCGGGTGAACTTTCATACAAGGCATTGGCAGACCAAATCGGTGATTTTGAGCTATCCATTTATAGACCTTCCAGTTACGTTACGACCCAAGAAACAAAACAACGCTTGGCAGATGAGAAAAAGGCATTCCGTTTTAATCAAGAGGACCGTGAGAAATTTCTCATCGGCATGATGCAGACCAACTTCCTCAAACGGTTGGAGAGCTCCGCTTACGCTCTCTCCGAAACGCTTGAGCGCACCATCAAAAAACATGATGAAATGTTAGAAAAGATAGATCGGTTTGCGCAGAACAAAGACATGCCAGACGCACAAGCAGACACCCTCCCCGATGACGATGAAGACGACGAGGAGTTTTTGATCAATCGCGCCAAAAATCCGTATCATCTGAAAGAATTGGATTGCAACCGCTGGAAACAGGACATCATCCAAGATAAACAAACCTTAACCGCTGCGTGGGATAAAGTGAAATCCATCACACCAGAAAGAGATGGAAAACTGAAAGAGATTAAATCAGATATTCGCAAAAAGGTGCTAAATCCGAGAAAAGACAAGAAAGGCAACCTAAATCGTAAGATACTCATCTTTACCACATTCAAAGACACCGCAGAATATCTCTATGAAAACTTATCTGAACTTGCCTCCGAATTAGATATTAAGATGGCAATGGTCTCTGGCGACACTACCCAGACAACCTGTGGACAAAATAACTTCAATGCTATTCTTACAAACTTTGCACCTTGGGGACGGATACGGGCTGATAAAACAACCGACAACATTGATCTCCTCATCGCGACTGACTGCGTTTCTGAAGGGCAAAACCTTCAGGATTGCGATACAGTCCTAAACTACGACATACACTGGAATCCTGTCCGTATCATTCAACGTTTCGGACGTATCGACCGCATCGGTACTCGCAACACAGAGATAAAGATGATTAACTACTGGCCCACCAAAGACATGGAAGTGTATCTCCGATTACGAAATCGTGTTGAATCCCGCATGGCACTCGCCGATGCTACTGCAAGTGGTGATGATGACCCCTTGAATGAATCAACTTATGAACAGGCACAGATGGAACTCAATTTCCGGGATAAGCAGTTGAAACACCTTCGTGAAGAGGTGCTTGATTTAGATGACCTCTCTGACGGTGTAGTCATGAGCGACTTTACGTTAGATTATTTCTTTGCACAACTCCTCAAGTATCTCGAAAGAAATAGAGCGAAACTTGAGGCAACACCTGATGGTGCTTATGCCGTTACCAACAACGAAAATAGCCCCACCGAAAACGGTGTCATCTTCTTTCTTCAACAGACAAACGCAAGCGCAGATAAACAGCAAAAAACCGCCAGCCCCATCCATCCCTACTATGCCGTTTATATCCGAAACAGTGGGGATATCCGTTACGGGTGTCTCAACGCAAAACAGGTGTTAGACCTATTTGAAGCGTCTACTGTTGGCAAGGAGAAGGCGATAGATGACTTGTGTCTCTGGTTTGACCAAGAAACCGAATACGGGGACAATATGAAACATTACAACAAACTTTTGGACACCGTCATTTCGCACATTACGCGCTCACATACGAAAACACAAGCACAAACTATAAAGAGAGGCGCGCCACGCGACTCCAGACTCACCCCAGCATCCAAAGCACCTAAAGGGACAGATGATTTCAAGTTGGTGACATGGCTAATTATCACAAGCCAACAATCTTGACTTTAAAGTCCCCCTGATAAGGGGGATTTAGGGGGTTTCTTCCATCTTGACTTTAAAGTCCCCCTGATAAGGGGGATTTAGGGGGTTTCTTCCATTCCTTAAATAATCCGTGTAATCCGCGATTCGGAAAAAGGAACACAACATAATGGACAAAGAAGCAATCAAATCCGCCCTCGCGGCAATTTTCACCGGCGATTTTTTAGAAAAATCAAAATCCCTCTTGGCAACGATAGGTTACCGCAGTGAACTCACACTCGAACTTTCCGGCACTGTCCACGACTTTTTTGAAGAATTTCCACCGCTCAACCCAAATACCAAAACCGAACAGGAATTCCGCAAACACGCCGAATCCGCACAAATTATATTCCAATTCACAAAAGACGAAATTGAAGACGATCCGCAGCAGATGACGTTGCTGGAGTCCCATGCGTTTGACAAAGGAAATATAAAAAGTTTCCTGTTCTGTGCAGTTGAATTGAAAGATAACAGCTACTCACGCACCAAATACGCCGAGTTCACACGAGAAATCAATAAACGGCTATTCGCACCGACTGTGATCTTATTTCGCGCCGGTGATCGTTTGACGATTGCATTTGCTGACCGCCGCCCAGACAAAACCGACGAGGACCGCGATGTACTCGGACAAGTCACCCTCATCAAAGACATCCGTCTCAACAACCCACATCGTGCACATCTGGACATCCTCTCCGAACTCTCACTTGAAGTGTGTATCCAGTGGATGGATACCAAAAGTAAACCGAAAAACTTCGACGGGTTGCTGGCGGCATGGCTCGCCAAACTGGATACGGAAGAACTCAACAAACAATTCTATCGAAAACTGTTCACATGGTATGAATGGGCAATAGTCGAAGCCAAATTCCCGACAGACGAAAACCGCACCTTAAAACCGGAAGAGCATGTCATCCGTCTCATCACGCGCCTACTCTTTATCTGGTTTATCAAGGAAAAGGGATTAGTAGCAGATGCATTGTTTAACAAAGCACAAATCCAAGACCTACTGAAAGAGGATAACTTTGATAGCGGAGATTCCTACTATCGCGCCGTCCTACAAAACCTCTTCTTCGCCACACTAAACACCGAAATAGACAAGCGAAAATTCAGCACTGTTGGCTACGCCACAAATCGTGATTTCTCACGCTATCGCTACAGAGATCAGATGCACGACCCAGATAAACTATTGGACCTGTTCGGCAAAACACCCTTCATTAACGGCGGATTATTCGATTGTCTGGATAGTTGGGAAGCTACGGGTGAAGAGAGTTACCGAATAGACTGTTTCTCCGATAAACAGTACAAAAAACTAAGCATTCCGAACCACCTCTTCTTTGACACACATCAAGGACTGATTCCCCTACTTGAGCATTACAAATTCACTGTCGAGGAAAACACGCCGATAGAGCAAGAAGTTGCGTTGGACCCTGAGCTGCTCGGTAGGGTGTTTGAAAATCTACTCGCCGCCTACAACCCCGAAACCGGCGCAACGGTGCGGAAACAGACCGGCTCCTACTATACCCCGCGCGCCATTGTGGACTATATGGTAGAGGAAGCATTAGTCGCCACGCTATCCCAACAATGCGACCCAACTGACAGCGACGCAGAACTCTGGGACGAGCGATTACACTATCTCCTCGACTATGCACAAGCGTTCGACGATGCCAATGAATGGTTTGACGATGCCGAGACAGATGGCATCGTCCGAGCGATTTCCGAACTCAAGATATTGGATCCGGCAGTCGGTTCTGGCGCGTTCCCGATGGGGATGCTCCACAAACTCACGCTCACACTCCGCCGACTTGACCCAGATAACACCCGATGGGAACAATTACAGAAAGAACGCGCGATCCAACGCGCAGAAGCCGCTTTTGATACACAAGACGACGAAGCACGCCGTGAAGAACTCGTTGAAATTGATGAGACCTTCAAGCGTTACCGAGATTCAGACTTCGGACGGAAGTTGTACCTAATCCAAAACAGCATCTTCGGCGTGGACATCCAGCCTGTAGCCTGCCAAATCGCCAAACTCCGCTTCTTCATATCGCTTGCAATTGAGCAAGAACCGGAGCAGAACGCAGAGAATTTCGGTATCAAACCCTTACCGAATTTGGAAACGCGTTTTATAGCAGCAAACACACTGATCGGTCTCAAAGCACAAGGAACATTAACGAGCAAAACAGCACAAGATTTAGAACAAGCACTCCGCGACAATCGCGAGCAACATTTCCACGCCACCACTCGTCAACGCAAACGCGCATGCAAGATTAAGGACGAAGAATTGCGATCAGAATTGGCAACCGAACTAAAGCATTTCGGCATGCCAGCAGATGATGCTGAAAGGATTGCTCGTTGGGATCCGTACGACCAAAACGCCATCGCCGATTGGTTTGACCCTGAATGGATGTTTGGAATCACGGACGGATTTGACATCGTGATTGGGAATCCTCCATATATTAATATTGAGAACCTTCCGATTGAAACGAAGGATTATCTGTTCAATAACTATCGAGCCTGTCAAGGGAGAACCGATATTTACATCGCTTTCCTTGAAAAATCTATTGCTATTCTTAGTGCCAGCGGAATTATGAGTTTTATTCTTCCTTATGCTTTCGCCATGCAAAAATATGGCGAGAAAATGCGCCAGATCCTGATAGAAAATTATACCATTCGGGACATTGTGGACGCGAGCAGCTATAGGATTTTCGAGAACGCTACAGTGTACAATATTGTCTTGACAGTTGGTAATCACAAAGTGCAAGACCATACGAAAGTTCGCTTACATCACAGCAATACCGATTTTGATGAGCGTAGCGGAGAGGAATTTTTAATTAATCAACACGCCTTTGCAGAACTCAAGGATTCCCGCTTTGAAACTAACTCATTCGTATTTGACAGCCTTAAATTAAAAGAAAAGATATGGCAACGAGCGATTCGCTTTGATCAGATATGCCTTGTTGCTTATGGTGCCAGACTCAATCACCGATCGAAAAAATTGGGAAAAGATCACTATGTCAGTCAATCACAGGCTTCAGGTAGTAAACAATTTTGTGAAGGGAAAAACATTGAGCGTTATTCGTTCTCTCAAACTGGTTGGTTGAACTATGCACCGGATGAACATTACAATCCGATGTTTCCCGAATTATTTGAAAGTAAAAAACTGATGTTTATCAGAATCGTGAAAGAACAGTTAAGGTTCGCTTACGATGACGAAGGTTTTTACAACAGCCATACAGTCATAAATTGCGTCCGATTGGATTTGCTTTCAAAAGCATCACATACTTCAGCACGTCGAGCAGTCAGAAATGCTGATATTAATCTCGCCAAGAAGTATGATTACAAATTTCTCCTGGGTGTTCTGAATTCTAACTTCACGAATTGGTACTTCCGCAATTTTTTAAGTGACGGTTTAAACTTTTATCCGAATGATGCCAAAGAGTTGCCTATCCCGGATGTATCACCTGAGCAACAAGCACCTATCATTGAACTTGTCGACCAAATTCTTAATGCCAAACGCACCGATCCTGATTTGGACACCTCCGACCTTGAAAATGAGATTGATAATCTGGTGTATGAATTGTATAATTTAACGGAAGATGAGATTGCAATTGTGGAGGGGAGTGTCTGAATCGCGGATTATCATGGATGACACGGATCAACGCGGATTTTTGGTTATGTTTCCTCCCGCAACCAACTTCAACTCTGTGTACTGCCATCGGTTTTTTAGACCACTGTCTAAACCAAGATTGTGCTATAATACAATCTTACTGAAAGGAGAAACCGATGGCGAAACGAAAACGCAGAAGATTCACGCCCGAGTTTAAAGCGGAGGTCGTTCTTGAGGCC
>JAJDXV010000132.1 GCA_022823085.1 Candidatus Poribacteria bacterium | reverse complement strand
CCAAAAACTTTACACACCCATTAGGTTGATTTTTCTTGACAGGTTTTCTAATATATGTTAGACTTTTTGTTAAATAATTGCGTATGATACACTAACGGTTAGAGGGACCATGGTCGTATCATCATTTTAGGAAAAACTCTCTTCGTATTTATGGAAACGCGAGTGAGTTCGCGTAAATCCTATATCTTCATAGAATTTTACAGATTTTCATTAACAGATCTGAAAAAAACGAGAGTTCTCAATGCTTAAAGCGATCACATTCGATTTCTGGCAAACGCTTTACGCGGATTCTGAACAGAATTGGCAGAAACGTCAGGCAATACGTATCAAACTGTGTCACATTTATCTCAATAACCACGGTTACACGTGTGCGTTAGATAATGTCGGGTTCGGACTCGAAGAGGCATACAATTTAGTGATGACCCTATGGCATCAACATCAAGGTGTATCGGTAAAGCGCTGTATGCGTCGATTTGCGGAGGCACTTGAAATCGGTCTCCGAGACGCGGACCTCGACGCATTGATTGCGTGCCTCGGCGCAGCTTTCTTGGAGTCCCCACCGGTTATGATCCCACATGTTAAACCTGTCCTCGCCCGGTTAAGTGAAAAATATCCACTCGGAATTATCTCGGATTCAGCACTAACACCGGGTAGTTTTGTTCGGAAATTGATGGCGCGCGACGGTATCCTACACTACTTTAAAACATTTACCTTCTCCGACGAAACAGATTACACGAAACCGGAAGTCGTGCAGTTCGAGACCACACTCGCTGAACTGAACGCCGACCCCTCGGCAGCCGTACACATCGGCGATATTTTCCGAACGGATATCGTCGGCGCAAAAAATGCTGGAATGAAGGCGATCCGGTTCACCGGATTTAACAAAGGAGATGGAGACGATACACTCAGCGATGCCGTTGTTGATGACTACAGAAAACTGGAAGTCGCTATAACACAACTCTCGAAATAGATGAAACAAAAGAGGGAAAAATGGCAAACGTATTGATCACTGGTGGCACCGGATTTATCGGCAGTCGTGTCTGCGCTGCGCTCCACCAACAAGGTGATACAGTGTATGTGTTATCAAGAAACCCCGAACGCGCAGAAGCCAAATTGAAATCAGCGAGAGGGTTCCACGGTTGGAATCCTGAAACCGAAAAACTGCCTTCGGAAGCGACAAAGGAGATAACATCGGTCGTGCATCTCGCTGGTGAAACAATCGCTGGCAGATGGAATGAAGAGAAAAAACGACGGATACAGGACAGTCGGATTCTCTCTACCCGGAACCTCGTCGAATCGTTGGCAGCAGCCGACACAAAACCGGATGCCCTCGTCTGCGCGTCAGCAATCGGGTATTACGGCGACAGCGGCGACGAACACTTTACTGAAGTGTCGCCACCCGGAAACGACTTCCTCGCCAAAGTCTGCCAAGAATGGGAAGCGGAAGCGCAAAAAGCGACCGACCTCGGTATTCGAGTCGTTACAGTACGCATCGGACTTGTACTCGGATTAGGTGGCGGATTGTTGGCACAGGTGCTACCACCTTTCAAAATGGGGGTCGGCGGTATACTCGGTAACGGACGGCAGTGGATGTCTTGGGTCCATGTTGACGATGTCGTCGGTATCCTGCTGCACGCCTTAGAGAATAACGAGATTCGCGGCGCGTTGAACGCAACCGCACCGACACCTGTCAGGAACACCGAATTCACCAAAACCCTCGGCGCAGTCCTCCGAAGACCGACACTGTTTCCGGTACCGACTTTCGGATTGAAACTAATGATGGGTGAATTTGCCGACTTCATCGTCCTGAGTCAAAACGTGCTCCCCGAGAAAACGGAAGTCAGTGGATACGAATTTCGACATCGAACGCTTGAATCCGCTCTGAGGGATCTGTTATAGAGACGGAGATGACCGATTTTGCTGTCGGTTTTCGAGATGGTCACGATATTAACCTCGGTGTCGGGTACGTCAATGAACGGACGATCCCGAACCGAGCGACTCAACTCGGCTGTGAACAAGTCCTCTCAGACCCGGAAAAGTACCGCGCAGCACTTAATTACGGCGGCGCACAAGGCTCACCAAACCTGATCGCTAGGAATTCGAGAAGCGTCTGAACGAGCCATTCTGTATCTGGAAACTCGTCAAAAATATTTTGTTCCAGGGCAGCTTCCAGTTCATTGATATAGCGCGCTTCTTCTTCCACTCCGATATTTTGTTGCCATTGTTTGAGGAGAGTACGTTCATCTGTTTGGAGATAATGCTTGAGAGCCTCTATTAGCTGGTTGTGGCCTACTGATGCTTGAATATATTCATCGGGATTTCCTGAGAAATTGCCCCGCAGCCCACCATCAAGGTGGCACCACTCCGTCATCCCCGCAAGTGCGAATATCCGAAGTTCTTGCCTATTCCGTCCAAGCGCATCTTGCCACGGTTCTAACTCGTTAAGGAGATACTGTTTCTCTTCTGGCGTTTTCGTCCCAAACCCTTTATTATTCGTGGTGTTTGTCTTTCTGCCGATATGGTATCGGAACAATCGCAATTTGAGTCCGGTTATCGTTGCAGTGAGTAGGGCGTTCGGATAGAGGGTCTCTGCAGGTTTAATGGGTGCTTCAACGTGTCTGCGGAGGGCTTTTTCAATGTGTGCAAGGACTGCCAGCGAATCGCCTTCATAATCCCATTCTTCCAAGTCATCGATAATAATCGGATCAATGCCGACCAATTCACCAAATTCCTCTTGCGTTAACCTGGTAGCGTCGCGTAAGTAATAGACATGTTCGGCAATTTTCAATTTTAGGCGTTCGTCTAGAATTGGTATATCTTCGCTAGTCCCATCAAAACAGAGTTGAGGTGTAGTCGCAACATTATGTGTGAGCGTGCTTTTTTCCGGCATTGCTAAATCTCCTGTATATGCGTAACTGGGTCCTGCTCAAAGTTGCGTTTTTTCTGGAGAGCGCGCTGGATTTCGGCTTCCGGAACCGCGCGACTCTTTTTAATTATTCCATGCGTGATAACAACTACAGTACTACCGTGCCAGAAGTAGAGGATTCGATATCTAACCCTGCCATGCCTTGCTCGGAGTTCATGAATACCCCCTTTGAGTGGATGTGCATGTGGATACGTAAGTTCGCGACCAGATTCTTGCAGCTGTGCAATTAATTCTTCACATTTTCTTCTTGGAATCCCCGATAACCTATTGAGCCACCGTTGCATTGGAACCCGACCACTTTTTTCCCGATAGAAAACAACCCGTGTTTGTTGTGCCATGTATAGCGTTTACCTACTTTCTATTCATTCGCTCAAGATGTTTCTCAATCTTATACAGACTTTTTTTCTATATCTCTGAGCAGTCTCGTAATTATGATCAGAATAGTCGTAATTACAATAAATGCGATAAAAGCAAGCATACCCAACAAACTCCGCGGTTAGGGGTCATTTATAGTAAAGTTTAGAATTAATAGGACACTCCGCACCGGTTCGGTTGGAATGCAGATCGCATTTGGGTGAGTACACCGCAAAACCGAACCTACCGGGGGGAGGAAAGTGTCTCTTTATTTTTAGGTTTTACTATAGTTTCAAATTAAATCAATTATCGGATTGTCTAAATTTTTGAATCTTTTTTTTAATCCGGCGCGGTTACAAACCGCACCTACCGGACCTGGGGATTCAAAACCAGCATCTACCACTGCACCTGACAAAATTCTTCATAATCTATCAGTTCGTGGATCGTAGGATTTTCACCGCACACCGGGCAATTGCTATCTTGACGGAGTTTGAGTCGGTTGAAATTCATCGTTAGCGCGTCGAAAAGCAGAAGGCTCCCGATTAACGAGTCGCCGATGTCCAACAAGATTTTAATCGCTTCAACAGCTTGGATTGTGCCGATGATGCCGGGCAGCACGCCGAAGACTCCCGCCTCTTGGCAGCTCGGTACCATTCCCGCTGGTGGCGGTTCTGGATAGAGGCACCGATAACACGGTCCTTTACCGGGATAGAGTACGGTAACTTGACCTTCAAACTGGAAGATACTGCCGTGAACAATCGGTTTACCGAGCATAACGCAGGCATCGTTGATCAGGTAGCGCGTCGGTAGGTTGTCGCACCCATCCACAATGAGATCATATTGTTCCAGGATTCGGAAGGCGTTTTCGGAGGTAATCCGTTCATTGTAAGGAATGACCTTAACATCCGGGTTCATCTCTGCGATGGTGGCTTCTGCGGACTTCGTTTTCGGGATACCGATGTCGCTGGTGCCGTGCAAGATTTGGCGTTGCAAATTACTCAGATCGACGACATCGTCGTCAATGATGCCGATCGTACCGACCCCCGCCGCGGCGAGGTAGACACCGACTGGGGAACCGAGTCCGCCAGCACCGATGAGCAGTACTTTCGATTCCAGCAGCTTCGTCTGCCCCATCCCGCCGACCTCTTTCAGGATGATATGTCGGCTGTAACGTTCAATCTGTTCGTTGCTGAAGTTAAACATCTTAGGCTCCCAAATTGGCAAGGAGTTCCGAAATCGGTTTATCTGAATTCGCTGAGATTCTTAAGGCGAACCGTTCGCGTGCGTCTTCGGAGGTGCGTTCTACCGTGAAATCGTCATCGCCGTACATCTGTTGTAGGACAGGTGTCAGGTCTGTCTGAACGGTTTCTGCTGTCTCCGCCGTATTCGGCGCGATATGACGGTTGTTTATCATAAACAGGAGATTTGCGCTGTCGAAATGCACTGCATCTTCCAATTCTGCCGCTGCTTCGAGCTGCTCGCACTTCGAGAGTACCTCCGTGAGTGCTTGGCGGATTTTATCGGCGTTATCGCCGTCAACCGCATGTTTCCGATTGTAGAGGAAACCGTACTCATGATACGCGTTGTCAATACTATAGTTCGCCTGTTTCAAAATCAACAATACACCCGGTCCCGCATCGACGTGCGAGTAGTCGGCGTAATTCAGGTAATCGTCTGAATCCGCTTCCTCCATCCAACGGTTGAAGACCTTGATGAAGTTCGTGTAGTTGATGTTGCTATCTTCGGTTGTAAAAACCTTGACGTTAATCTGTTGTAGATCCATTCTGTAAAAAAAATTCCTTTCATGCGTAAGTAATAAGATTGTTGGGATACCCATCCCGAAAAAAAACACCAAGACTGTGCTATTCGGTTGCGAGTTCTTGGAGAGTCTGCCCATCAATACTAACAACGGTAACTTGTGTCGCGTCTAACCAGAGAATCTCACCTTGGCTATTACAAACGCAAACCAATGCGTATTCTCCATCCTCCACATCAGCCATTAAATTTCCGAGAAACATATTCGGCTTCGAGGATTGAAAGACCCCAAACCCTGCACCGAGCAGATAGTAACGTTTGCCTGTCTGGTTATGCTCAACGACTGTTGCCATCTATTTCTCCGTAAGATGTATTGTGTTCCAACACTGCTAACCGAGTTTCCTGCTTTTTTATTATACTGCAAGTTTGGCGGAAAGTCAATTTTTATTCTTGGTAGATTTAGAAAATCAGTTTTCGCCTCTGAATGCTTTTCCGAGTTCTCGGGCCCTATCCAGTACGAAATTCCATATCACTTTCGGAATCAGGATAGCGTGCGTTAAAAACACTGCGAAGACTCCGGCACCGAAACCTTGTGTGCTGGTCACAACGATGAAAACTACGATTGAGAGTAAAATAGAAATAGTAACTCGTGTATCACTATAGAATGCCATCCTGCTCCTCTAAAGACGACATAGCGAATTCAGGGTTTAGGTTTTCGTTTTCTAAGGGTGCAATTGACAGCTGATAGCCGAGCGCTTTAAGAACGATGCCAAGTGCGTCAATGAGCGGTGTTTTTTCGTTGGATAATACTTTTGAAAGCATTTCAGGGTCCATATCGGCCTGCTTTGCCAGCTTGGCAACTCCACCCTGTGCTTTAACAACAGTATCAAGAGCCCTGAGAACTACATTAGGCCCCCCGTAGATATAATAATCGTCAAGAATTGCTTGAAGGTAGCCAATCGCCCTCTCCTTGTCGACAAGACGCTCAATAAGGTACTCCCGCAAGGTTCGCATTTTTCGCATTAGTGTCTCTCCTTGTATTCCAACCAATAAGTTTTTGCGCGCTCAATATCGCGCGTCTGCGAGGATTTGTCACCACCACAGAGCAACAGAACAATTGTGTTGCCCACCTGTCCAAAATAGATTCGGTACCCTGGCCCGAAGTCAAGACGCAACTCAAAGACACCGCCACCAACAGATCTATAATTGCCAAGATTTCCGGACTTAAGGCGTTCAAGACGTGCCAAAATCCGATCTTGTGTGCTTTGATGTTGAATTGATAGCAACCATTTGGAGAAGGGTTCTTGCTCATTAGAGGTCCGGTAGAATTCTACCTGTCGTGGATGTACGTCACGCATCATTGATTAATTCATTTCTCCCAGGCAACCATCTGATGGATAAAAAAGCGATTGCCTAACCCATCCGTTTTGGGCGCGGGCGGCAATCGCCTTCGTGTGAAACCTAATCCCGATGAACAGCAATCTTAAACCTTACTCACCCTTCCGAATGGTGAGGCGGTAGTGTTTTCCGACCTTCTTGGTGTCAACGACCTCATGTCCATCGTTGGTGAGACTCACCGGTACGTTCTCGATGGGTTCACCATCATCAATGGTAATCTCAAGAAGTTGCCCGATGTCCATCGTCTCCAAGCGGACTTTTGCTTGGACATAGTTGAACGGGCAAGCGACACCTTTCAGATCGAGGCTATCGGTGATTTCCTCAACCGGTTTCGTCTCCTTGACGACCCTCGGTTTCCGTGCGGGACGCGATCTGCGTGTCTTGCGTTTACTCGCTTCCTCTTCCTCCTGTTTGATGCGCATACGATTATAAACGTTATGCGATTCTTCGACGAAGAGCGTCGCTTCTTCAACGCGGCGGTGCGCCAATTCGTGGTCGAAAGTGGAACTATCTTCTTCCGTAGCCTTAAACAGATGCGCGCCGAACCCTGCAAAGAAGTTACCGGGTTCAAAGAAATGCGTACGGAATTCATTGACGGTCGTTGCATCATCAATATATTGCAAGCCGACTGTCGTCAAGAGTCCGTCAGCGGCTCTGATCATGGCACTAAATGCCTTATCTGCACAATCTTGGTAAGTTCCATCTTCCAAATTCAAACCGGATTCATAGATGAGTCGATCTGCCTCTTCCAACTTCATGGAGACAAGTGCGATGACCTCTCCAGCACACTCACCAACACCGGTTTTGAGCTGGTAGTCTTTCGTGTCACCGGTATCTATGTAGAATTCCGGTGCTTCCTCATAGGGCGGAATCTGGTCGTACTTGGACAAGATCGATTTGATCTCCACTTTACCGAGCCGTCCGACGTAATCAGTGAAGGTTTCGTCATCTTGTTTTTCATCGACATATTTTCCAGTCAACTCTTCAATGAACTGTGGAATATATTTGCCGTGGATTTTTCCAGTTGCAAGTCCGTAAGAACTGGCGTTTTCAACCATGTGTCCACCGAGTAGCACCAAGTAAACAGGCGCGATATGTCCACCCATTCGTTTTGAAGAGCCAAAGAAGCCAATATTTGCGATGTGATGCTGTCCGCATGAGTTCGGGCATCCACTAATCTTAATCCGAAAATCCTTGATCTCATTTTGCACACCGGTTTCAATGAAATGACTTCTCAGGTGCGCTGCCAGACCCCGTGAAGAAGAGACACCGAGTTTGCAGGAGTCCGTACCCGGGCAAGCCGTAATATCAACCATAGACTCTGCCCCTGGGTCGCCGAGACCTATTTCCTTCAGTTCGCGATAGAGTGCGGGTAGATCCGTCATCGTCACCCAGCGGAGAACGATGTTCTGCTCGACTGTGGCGCGGATGGTGTCTTTCACGTATTTCCGTGAAATGTCTGCCAAAGCACGCGTCTGATCCGCGGTAATATCGCCAAGCGGTAGCGTAATCGTCACAAAAGCGTAGCCGGGTTGACTCTGTAACCGCACATTGGATGCGTACCACTCTTCAAACCCTTCGGGTTTCGTAGTGCCGTTGAGTTGCGTCGGTGCCTTGAGCGGGCTCTCATCGTAAGCGTTGAGATTGTCGAGATACGCTGTCCATTCCGGGTCGTGACGTAGGGTTTCTCGATCTTCGAGTACCAGTCTACGGAATTCTTCAATACCATACTTAGCGATGACAAACTTTAAACGTGCCTTATTCCGATTTCTACGTTCTCCTAAACGGGTGAAGACTCTGCAAATTGATTGTGAAATTGGGAGGAGTTCCTCTGCCGAAACGAAATCGTCAAAGATTTTTGCCTGATGCGGGACTGCACCGAGACCACCGCCAACGTAAAGTTTAAAACCGCGCTTGACTTCGCCATCAACCTCTTTAACAGCAGCAACTGCACCGATGTCGTGCATACTTGCTAAACCGCACGCGTGTTCTTCACATCCAGAAAACGCGATTTTGAATTTACGACCGAAATCCTGTGCATCCGGATGCCCCAAAAGGAACGCTGACAACGCTTTAGAGTAAGGCGTTACATCAAACGTCTCATCTTGGCACACACCGCTGAGAGGGCATGCTGTGACGTTTCGGACAACATTACCACACGCTTCTTTTGTTGTGATGTCAACGCTTGCAAGGCGACGCATCAACTCAGCGGTGGTGTTGATGTCTACGTAATGATATTGCACATCTTGACGCGTCGTAATGTGAATGATGTTATCCGAAAATTCTTCGGCAACATCTGCGAGCATTTCGAGTTGTGCCGCTGTAAGCCCACCGAAAGGGATCTTGACACGGATCATCTGCGACCGGTCATCGCGCTGCCCGTAAACCCCGCGCCGAAGCCTAAACTCGGTAAAGGTGGCTTCTTCCACCTGACCGGCTTGGAACCGATCGAGCTGAATCTCATAAATTTCGATTTCGCGGGCAACATCCGGCGGAATTGCCGATGCATCGTAAGCTCCCGCGTATTCAATAGCCATCCTGATACTCCTTAGAATTACCTCAACTTAATTAATGTCCGATTGTTTTCTATTCAGGCGAAACTTGCAAGCCGATATTGCATAGGATCCCCATTAGAAACGTTTAAATAATATAGTATATAGAAAAGTGAAATAAAAAGCAAGTCTAATTTTCTGGTGCATCACCCCAATCCGGAATCGGGAGCAATTCGCCATCTCGTAACGCTGATTCGTGTGCGACAAATCCGGGGGCACAGTACCGAACCGCTTCCCAAACATTGACGCGTGGCAGCCGTTGGTGATTGACAGCATCCACGAACTCATGAACGAGATAGGCGTGCGAACCGCCGTGTCCACCGAGGTCCGCCGCGAGCGCTTCTGGCAGGTATTCATGCCCCCTTGAAGGTTGAACAATTTCCCTTTCGCGTTTACTTGCCCAAACACTACCCGCAAGACTCTGCTCGTAACTGCCTTCGGTTCCATAGAGACCACTGACGCGTTCGGAACCCGGGTGCCCAATCCGCCGGAACTCACAGATTTGCATCGTCGCGCCATTACTCATCGTAAAAAGTCCGACTTCATTGGAAAACGGGTTCTTGTGGATAGTGTCCGTCCGAAACCAGTCGTCGTTCGGATAGACATACCCTTGCGCAGAGACCGATGTCGCGTGCGCTTTCATCACAGAGATCGGGAAACAGGTTGAGTGCGTCGGATAGTACATCGGAATACCACCGGTCTTATCGCGTCCGAACTGCGCGCCCCACCGATTCTTTGCCACATCGTAGAGTCCGTGGTCCATATCATGAAAATACTCAGCACGACAGTGAACAAATTCGCCAAACGCGCCTTCCGCTGCCTTCTGACGACAGAAGACCGCTTCCGGACGGAAATAACTCGTCTCACCGTTCATATAGATCATCCCTGTCCGCTCAACTGTCCTGACGAGTTGCTCACACTCATCTAAGGAGGCAGCGGCGGGAACAGCCGTATAGACGTGTTTGCCTGCCTCCATCGCTTGAATCGCCTGCGGTGCGTGCATCCAATGCTGAGTGATGAT
Source organism: Candidatus Poribacteria bacterium (assembly GCA_022823085.1). Lineage (GTDB taxonomy): Bacteria > Poribacteria > WGA-4E > WGA-4E > WGA-3G > WGA-3G. The sequence continues at coordinate 55,700 of JAJDXV010000132.1, read as the reverse complement.
GACCAGCGCATCTAAATCCGATTTGCAGATATCGTCAAGACTTGAATACGTCTCCGAAATTTCAAACTGTTTTGCCCATTTTGAGAGCCGGTCCTCACGTAAATCACACAGTGCAATCCGATGCACATCCGGATGCACCTTATACGACTGGATAAACGACGGTCCGAACATCCCTAAACCTACCATCCCGACACTGATACTCATTCGTTCTTCCTCCTCTACGCGCACAGCCCGCTTATGCGGATTATTAAATCCTATTTATGAAAAAATAACACGCATTCGGATCACTGTCAAGCATATTCTGCAAGAAAGTATTGACAAAACTGCAGATAGTCTTATAATAGATACAAAATCGCTGTAAGGTGTTTCACTTGCAAAGGTACATTTCGTTTGCAAGATTCGCTATAGGCGAGAGCAAATTTCATCTATTGGAAGGAAGAATAAAATGGCATTAAAAGTTGGCGTTGTCGGCATGAGTGGCATCGGAAATAACCATGCAAATTGCCACGCAAATGACGATTTAGCAGAATTAGTTGCGGTGTGCGATATTGCGAAAGAGCGAGCGGACAACGCGGCGGAACGTCTCGGCGTTAAGGCATACTACAGCCTTGCCGATATGATTGACGGCGAACCAGATCTCGACATCGTTGATGTCACCACCGGTGGGAACGAAAACGGCAGTTGGCACTACGAACCGACAATGGAAGCACTCGATAAAGGGAAACACGTCCTCGTCGAGAAACCGATCTCCAACGACATCGGACAGGCACGAGAGATGGTCGCGAAAGCCACGGAAGAAGACCTCTATCTCGGCTGTAATCTGAACCACTATTTTACACCCCCCGCAGAGCAAGCGAAGAAATATATCGACGATGGGCATATCGGAGAGCAGGTCTATTGTCTCCACAAAATGGGATTCGCTGGCGGTGAATTCAACTATAGTTACTCAAAAGCCCCACGTTCTGATGGATTTCCCTACTTCCACGTGAAGGCGTTTCTGTCGCACCCGTTCAGCGTGATGCGCCATTTCTGTGGTGATATAACACACGTGCAAGCCTTTATGGAACGTCCACACTTCAGGCGCGGCGCAGGTGATCTGATGGTCTCTATTAACGGTATCCATCTCCGGTTCGAGAACGGATGTATCGGTTACCTGCTGAGCCAACGCGGTGATGCGACATTCGGTCTCGGTGGTTGGTGGAGCGTTGAACTCGCAGGCACACGCGGCACCTTCTGTATTGAGAACTGCATTGAAAAGGTAACGTATTGGCCCTCCCCGGGCGCGCCCGATTTCTCCGGTGAACCTGTCGTTTCCGAATCTGGTATCAGCGACTTCGGTGAGACGTTCCCGTTGCGGATTCATGCGTTCTTAGAGGACATCACAAACGGCGTGTCGAAAGAGAAGCTGCGCGCCTCCGGTAGAGATGCGCTCGCCGCCCTTGAATATACGTGGGCATCGATAGAATCTTATGAGCAAGGCGGTATCCTCGTGCGTCCGCACCCGCTCCCAACCGAGCAAGGACTATAGTGCACAAACAGGAACTCCACCCTCACGGCTTTACAGAAGGAGAATGACATTTGAAATTAGGAGCAAATTCGGTGCTGTTCGGCGGTTACGATATGGAGACCGCCTTCAAGCACATCGCCATGGCTGGTTATGACGGCATTGAACTCTCTGCGATCGACGGGATGAGCCAGCACCTCGTCCTCGCCAACTGGCAAGAACTCGCCGATGACATCAAACGTTTCGCGAAAGAATACGAACTGGAACTGTTAGCGATGGAACAACCCTCGCGCGACCCTGAGAGAATGGAACTCGCCTTCCAAGCGGCAGCGGAGATAGGCGTTCCAATTATCAACTGCGGCCCCGGTGGTGCCTCCGACGACGAATCCAAATGGCCCGAAGTGGTTGATTCGTTGGGGAGTCTCTCTGAGCGCGCGGAACACTACGGCGTAACGCTGTGTGTCAAGGCACACGTCGGTGCGAGCATCTACAACACACCGACGACGCTTCGTGCGATGGAAGAGATCTCGTCGCCCGCGTTCGGGATTGACATGGACCCGTCGCATATCCATCGTGCCGGTGAAAATCCTGTAGAGGCGATCGCCGCTGTGGTTTCCCGCGTCAAACACGTACATATCCGAGACTGCAAAGGAATGGAACGGGGTCCCGGCACCCCTGAATTGCAAGCGAATGGACGTGGCGACATCGACCTCGTCGGTTATATTCGTGTCCTACATGAAAACGGGTATACGGGTCCGTTGAACCTCGAAGTCATCGGTGCAAGGGAGTATAGTTTAGAACAGTGCTGCACGATTGCTGCAGAATCGCGTGGACACATGCAAGCGTGCTTGCAAGCGTGTGGTGCGCGCTGATTCCTGAATTGAGTAGGCGGGACCACAGGTCTCGCCTATGTAATCCAAAGTGTGGTTGTCTGTTAGCAGCACTACGGATACCAACCCGATAGTCTCCCTACTGAAATTGGATTTCTGACAACGGAACGCCTCTGTTAAACATCTGCATCGGTGGAATAGGCTCTTCCACCTCTGCCAATCCGCAGAGCCAGTTCCAGGTCAATTCGCCTCTCCGTCGGTCGCGGTAGGATTCTATCTCGGTTACGTACGGATGCCTGCCTTGGTGCTGGTAAGGCGGAATCTCGTCGGAATCGCGCACCCAATCCCGTTTCGGCATCGCCGTTCGGTAATAGGAGAACTTAATCATCCCACGTCGATCGGCATTGAGTTTCGGACCCGCCTTATGCCAGATACCGTAACGCGTCATTGCAACGGTGCCTGCGGGAACGGTGAGCGAGAGTTGTCCGAGGATATCGCCGTAATGTGCGATTGCCTCCCTATCCACAAGCCGATGGTGTGAACCAGGCAGTATCATGGTCGGCCCATCCTCAATTTTCACCGCTTTCGGATAGTAGTAGCACTGGAGATGCGTGATACCGTACCCGTACTCGGTGATGCCATCGGAGTGCCACGTCTGTCCGCGATGCGGTGCTTCAAAAAGGTGGTGGTGTGCACTCGTCGGCACGATGAAATTCGCCCCTAAGAGCGAACGCGCAACCCCGGCAACCTCCGGATGGAGCAACACATTCCGACGAAATTCATCTGTGCGAACAAAATCGTTCATCCGTCCGCTGTGCACCGATTCACATTCCTTATTGAAATCGGCATCAACAATGTTCTCTAAAGTGATATAGCCGTTGTGGATAAATTGCATAACCTGAAGGTCATTTAGCGTCGGTTCAATGTTAATCATTTTATCCGTCCTTTACACAATTTTCTCTAAAATAAACTCAAAAGCGAGATAGGCATTGTCAACATCTGTAAAGTTATAAAGTTCCGGGCGCGGAAATTGGACGATCCGCCACCCATCGCGTACCGCGTCAAGCACAGATGCATAGGGTGGCTCCTGGGACGGTAGTAGCGGTTCGTCCGGCGCGGTCGCGTCGTAGAGTGCCCATCCGCCGAGCGGCGAACGTAAGTTCGTCGATTTGGAATAGAGATAGAGGAGCAACTGCCGCTCCGAATTCAAGGTGGTTGTTACATCGCGCAGGTCGGTTTCAGTCAATTCGCCCGCGTTAAGTTTTTCTATACAACTGTCAAGCCAGTCGTTTATCGCTGATTTCACACAAATTCCCCCTTCATTACGGTTATTAACATTGTAGCATTAAAATAAAAAATATGGTATAATACTCGAAAAGTTGGTCAGTGTTATTTAGTTTACGCCCTATACATGCACAGGAAACTAACGGTTTCCTATGCTACAAGGGCTTTCGGACAAGAAGGGTAAATTATGGCTAAAAAACGTCGAAATACAAGAAGTCGAAACAGAAGAAAGAGATCCCCAAAAGCGTACAATACCTCTGGACTTTCAAAAGCCTCGCGAGGCAGATACATTGAAGCAATCGAAGATTACGACAAGGCGATCCAGCTCAAACCAGATTACGCCGAGGCGTACTATAATCGTGGGGTATCAAATATTCATTTAGAGGAATTTGATGATGCGATTGAAGACTTCGATCAAGTTATTGAGTTAAATCCAGAGAACGCTAATGCCTACGTAGAGCGCGGCTATTCAAAAAACATGATTAGTGAAGAAGCCGCCGCTATGGAGGACTGTAATACCGCTATCCATCTAAAACCCGACTTATCAGAAGCCTATCACGTCCGAAGCGATGTCCACTTTGATTTAGACGATTACGCGTCCGCTATTGAAGACCTTGACGAAGCGATACGTCTCCGACCAGATCACGCCGAATTATACTATAAGCGCGGTTTTGTAAAGGGCCACACAAAGGACTATGAAGCCGCTATTGCTGACTTTGACGAAGCGATACGCTTAGATCCTACGAATGATGCTGCCCATCACATGCGTGACATCGCCATAGAAGCATTAGAAGAAGATGCGCCGATCGTCATAGGTCCAGACCCCGCCAATTTATTAGGTGCCGGTGATACACCTCTTGAGATTGACGAATTTATGAGGCTTGACGATGAAGAAATCGAAGCACACGAAGCCGATATTGAAGCCGCTAATGAAGCCATACGTTCAAATCCGGAAGATATCGAGGCATACTATGAGCGGGCAGTCGCGCAAAACCACCTTGCCAGTTTCGAGGCGGCTATCAGCGACTTTGATAAAACGATAGGTCAAAAACCAGAATTCGCCGAGGCTTATAGCGGGAGAGCCTACGCTAAGGATAAACTTGGACACACAGAAGCTGCCATCGCAGACTACGACGAAGCTATTCGACTGAAACCAGACTACTCTGAGGCATATTTCAACCGAGGACTCATCAAGGCTGGACTTCATCAATACGAAACCGCTATGGCGGACTTCGATGACGCAATCCGGTTGAACCCAGAGTTTGCGGTAGCCTATTTTACGCGAGGATTCATAACTTCCACGCTTGTAGAAGAACCTAACAAGGATAACATTGAACAATATGAAGCCGCTCTCGCTGATTATGAGAACGCAATTCGATTTGAGCCAGATTTCCTGCCAGCATATTTCGGTCGGATCGAGACGAACGCCATGCTTGGCAGAGAGGATGCCGCTCACGCAGCTGTTGAAGATATGCTCCAACTTCAAAGTCATTTAGCAGAGATAGTCAATATGGCAAAGGCAGCAGGGATATTCGATATCGGAGAGATGGAAGACATGGAAGACATAGCAGGTATATTCGGTATGGAAGACGCGGAAGACATCGAAGATATAGATACAAATCTTATAGAAATTATAGATACAGAAGAAGAGGAATAGTCAATATTCACTTCAAATGTATAGAGATACGCCATAATTGGAACACGTATACACCCAAAATATTATAAAGAAAGGATTGCCATGAGACTGAAAGGAAAAGTTGCGATTGTCGCCGGTGCTGCTTGGGGTGGTATCGGTGCGGCAACCGCTTATAGATTCGCATGTGAGGGTGCCAAAGTCGTTGTGAACACGCGCCGTCGAGAAGAAAAACTCGCCGAAACCGTTCAACGGATTCAAGATGCCGGTGGAGAGGCAGTCGCAGTCATGGGGGATGTCGCCGATGAATCAACCTGGCAGGCACTCGTTGACGCTGCTTTATCAAACTATGGAAAAATAACAACACTCGTACACAACGCGGCGCACTCTTACACCAAAAAAGCGATTGAATTCACGATGGAAGAATGGAACGAGAGCCTCGGTGTGACGCTCGGCGGGCCATGGCTCGGTGCCAAGTATTGCATCCCCGAAATGACTCGCATCGGCGGTGGTGCTTTAGTCTTCATCTCTACCGTCAACGCCACAATTACGAACCCAGGATTCGGACTTTACGGTGCCGGAAAAGGCGGCTTGAACGCTCTGACACGGAGCATCGCTCTCGATTACGGTCGAGAGGGGATCCGCGCGAATGCTATTGCACCTGGACAGATTGTCGGGGAACGCGGCGAAGTCTCCCTCGCTGAAGACACCCTCGAAGAACAAGCCTCACGCGACTGCTACCCGATCGGACGCTACGGCAAACCTGAAGACATTGCTAATGCTGCGCTCTTCTTGGCATCCGATGAAGCAGATTTCGTCACCGGTATCGTGTTGACCGCAGACGGCGGCTTGACGCTCCAATCGCCAGAAGCACTCGTACGACCGTCCTTCCGGCTCCGGTGGAGAGACGACATCCTCGTACCACAATCGAAAGCGGATTCGTAGGACAAATCCGCATTTTTTTAGGAGAATTAAAATGTGTGGACGATTTACACTCGCAAGCGATTCGGATGCGATGAACCAGATGTTTTTTGAATTCACAATACCGGTGAACCTCTCTCCGCGCTATAACATCACACCGACACAAGATGTCGCTGTCATTGCCAATACACCATCCAATACAGACAGAAATTCTGAAAACAGACAGGTGGAATTCTTTCACTGGGGACTTATCCCGTCTTGGGCAAAAGATCCGAAAATCGGGAATCGGATGATCAATGCGCGTTCGGAGACGCTCGCCGAAAAACCGTCCTTCCGAAGTGCTTACAAGCGCAGACGATGCCTCATTTTGGCAGACGGTTACTATGAATGGAGACAAATACCGGGGGAAAGACGCAAACAACCGATCTATATCCGCCTCGAATCGCAAAAGCCGTTCGCATTGGCAGGTTTATGGGAAATATGGCAGCCGGAAGGCGCGGACGAACCGCTCCGTTCTTGTACCATCATCACATGTCCACCGAACACTTTATTGGCGAAAATCCACCATCGGATGCCTGTGATTCTACCGCAAGATGCATACTCGGAATGGCTTGCGCCAGAACCGAAATCGGCGGATGTCCTTCAACCGCTCCTTGTCCCTTACACCGATGAAGATATGGAGGCGTACCCCGTGTCAACGTTTGTCAACCGTCCGACGAACGATTCACCGGAATGCATCGCGCCTTTTGAGATAACGCAATCCTTGAACTGAATGTCCATAGAACGCGCGAACCCTTTTAACACGCATAGATAGAAAACAGGAAAGGTAATTATGTCAAAACCGAGTAAAGATCAGATGCGCTACATGTATCGCAAAATGGTGGAGATCCGTCAATTTGAAGAAGCCGCTGGCACACTTTATCAAAGTGGTCAGCTCCCCGGTTTCCTTCATCTTTATATAGGTGAAGAAGCCACAGCCGTCGGGGTCTGCGTCCACCTGCAAGATGATGACTACATCACGAGTACGCACCGTGGTCACGGTCATCTGATTGCGAAGGGTGGCAAACGCGACCGGATGATGGCGGAACTGTTCGCACGCACAACCGGCTATTGTAAAGGCAAAGGCGGTTCGATGCACATCGCCGACAAAGAGACAGGCATCTTAGGTGCTAACGGTGTCGTCGGTGCTGGGATTCCGCTCGCGGCGGGCGCCGCACTCTCTGCGAAACTACGCGGTACACAACAGGTCGCCGTGTCTTTTTTCGGCGACGGTGCGACGAACCAAGGTGTATTCCACGAGACGCTTAACCTCGCTGCTGTCTGGGAACTCCCAGTCGTTTTCGTCTGTGAGAACAATAGATTCGGTATGGGGACACCACAACGTGAACACCAACGTGTAGAAGATATCGCTGTCCGCGCGCCTTCTTACGATATACCGGGTGTTACTGTCGATGGAAACGATGTGCTGAAGGTTTACGCAGCAGCAGCGGAAGCCGTCACGCGTGCCCGTGAAGGCGGCGGACCGACGCTCCTTAACTGTGATACCTATAGATTCCGAGGACATCACATCGGCGATCCGGGAACCTCTTATCGCGATCGCGAAGAGGTCCAAGAACAGGAGCGGTTACGTGATCCGATCCGACGACTCGCCGAAGTCCTCATCGAAGATGAGGGTGTAACGCAAGATGAACTCACGGCATTGGAAGAAGAACTCGCAAGCGAACTTGAGGAAGCACTCGAATTTGCCAAGAACAGTCCGGAACCGCTCCCCGAAGACGCTTTGAACGACGTTTATGCTGGCTCCATCCAGCCATAAATATCCGATTCTCGATAAATGTAGGCGCGGTGTCAACCGCGCCGGAATCAAATCAGATGATACGAGGGTTTAAATATGCGTCGCGCCACCACAACAAGCGAAATGTCTCCATCAGAACTCGCGGAATGCCGAGAAAACCTCAAACGCCTATGGGAAAACCGTCAGGTTGATAAAGCGCTGCTCCAACGCGCGTGGGAGACGGCGCGCTGTCTTGCCACTGTCCTTTATCGAGACTTTGGTGCGACGAAAGTCGCCGTCTTCGGCTCCCTCACTGAACCGAAACGGTTCACCCAAAATTCCGACATCGACATCGTTGTTTGGGGGGTCTCATACAACAAGTGCCTGGACGCGCTCTGGGAGACAAAAGGCCTGAGTACTGAGTTTAAAATAGATATTATCAATTTTAAATCCATTGATAGTTTATTCCGTGAGCGGATTCTAAACCAAGCGATCCCTATCGACAAAGCAGGAACAGACATTCTCAGATTAATGAACACATCGGGAACAGAAAATGGAGAAACTTACATAGTGAATCGGAACAAACTCATTCAACGCATCTCTGATGAACGGAGAAAAATAGAACGAACTGTCCGAGGCATCGCGAACGCATTACAAGATATTGAAATCATTGCCACTAACCACAAAAAATATGTAGAAAAGACAATCGCTTCCGATCTCGCTGAAGTTTACAGCGGTATTGAGCGAATTTTTGAGCGAATTGCCCGTGAGGTAGATATGCAAATGCCGAGCGGGAGTCGCTGGCATAACGATCTACTTGAACAAATGGCAGAACGGCAACCAGAACGTCCGCCCGTGATTTCTCCAAACACTTTACCGAGATTAAAAGAACTCTTAGACTTCCGCCACAAAGTCAATAACATTTATCGTGAGGAGTTAATTTACGAAAAAGCCGAAGAACATGCGAAACCGATTGGGGAGCTATTTGCAACCGTTTCTAAAGAACTGGATACCTTGATCGCTTTTTTAACCGAAACCGAAGGCACTCATGAAGGTTGATGTCCCCCTAAAATCACACGGTGTCACATGGAAATCAATCACCATCACGCTCGTGCTGATTCCGTTTAATTTTTACTGGATCATCGCGGGCGAAGTCGGACTTGTCGGTTATGCGCTCAATACTTATGCCGTCCCGTTCTACAACGTCGTGTTCGTCGTATTTGCTTTCACGCTCCTCAACCTTGCCGTTCATCGTACAACCGGGGGGCACCTCTTCACAGATGCGGAACTCCTCACGATATATATCCTCCTCAGCACAGCATGCGCTTTCCCGTCAATTACACTGATGACGATCCTCGTCACGACAACTGGACACGCCTTCTGGTTCGCTACCCCGGAAAACGAATGGAAGCAGCTCTTTTGGGATTACCTCCCCAGATGGCTTCTCGTAGACGATCCGAAGGTGCTGACAGGCTACTATACCGGTGAAACCAATCTCTCCACGCTGGAGATCCTCGGTGCCTGGATCGTGCCGACGCTATCCTGGGCAGGATTCATGACGGTCATCGTTCTGGTGATGTTGTGTATCAACGTCATCTTGCGGAAACAGTGGGTCGAACGCGAACGCCTCGCCTACCCGATAACACAGATCGCCTTTCACGTGACACATAACACAAAATCACTATTTTCGCACCGTATCACATGGCTCGGTTTCGGAATCGCCGCATCCATTGCGATTCTTAACGGCTTCAGTTTCTTATACCCGACACTCCCGACCTTACCGATCAAACGGATCGGCGGTTGGCAAGGCTTTGGACATCTGTTCACTGAGAAACCGTGGAACGCCATCGGGGGCATCAGTATGTCGTACTACCCTTTTGTCATCGGACTCGGACTGCTAATGCCGCTCGATCTCTCGTTCTCCAGTTGGTTTTTCTTCTTTTTCTATAAGGCGCAGTTAGTCTTCGCGAGTGCTGCTGGACTGTCGAGCCTACCCGGATTCCCATACATCGACCGACAGTGTTTCGGTGCTGCCATCGGTATTTTCATCTCTGTCCTCGTGCTGAACCTTCGGCATTTACGAGGCGTGTTCCGCATCGCACGCCACCGCACCGGTGAAGATGCCGACGAACCGATTCCCTACAGATTCGCGCTCTGGGGGATCCTCGGCGGACTCGCGCTGCTCTTTGTCTTCTCCAGACGCATCGGTATGTCGTTCTGGCTGATCCCGCTCTTCTTCGCCATCTATTTTATTATTGTTCTTGTCCTCACACGGATGCGCGCCGAGCAGGGGTTCCCTGTCCACGCGATGGAGAACATGCCGAATCACCATATCCTTGTCGATAGTTTCGGTACACGCGCGTTAGGTACGAACAACCTCGTCGCCTTGACGCTCTACCGTTGGTTCAATCGGAGTTACACGAGTAACCCGATGCCACACCAGTTAGAGGGTTTCAAACTCTCGGAACGTTCAGGGACCTCAACGAGACGCTTATTCTTCGCGCTATTAGGCGTTTCAGCGTTCGCTGCTGTGATGGTATTCGGCGTTATCCTCTATATCTTCTACACCTACGGTGCGATAAACACGAGCGGTAGCAGTAGCTGGTCAACCGGTTTCGGTGGACGTGTTTTCAACGGACTCCAGCGTTGGCTCTATTACCCGACCGAACCGAATTTTTTTGCTACCGGTGGCATCTTTTTCGGGCTGCTTTTTTCGACGCTCCTGATGTTTATGCGGGCGCGTTTCTTCTGGTGGCCCTTCCATCCGATCGGGTTCGTCGTCTCCAGCGACTGGGGGATGCGGTATCTGTGGAGTTGTATGTTGGTGAGTTCGGTTATCAAGTGGAGTGTCTTGAGAATCGGTGGTCCAAAGGCATCTCAGCAACTGGTGATGTTCGCGATTGGGTTGATGTTAGGCGATTTTACTGTGGGCGGAATTTGGAGCCTCGTCAGCGTCGTGACACAGCAACCGATGTACAACTTCTGGCCGTAGAAAACAATACCACCTTTAAGGGTTCATTACCATGACTGGAACAGATATTCTTTCCGGCGCGGTATCGCTATTCTGCGCCATAGCATCAAGCCGATCCAGTGTTGCAGCTGCATAATACCGCTGACCACATTCTTGGCAGACACCTACTGGTACATCTTTAATAATTACTAATTTGCCTTCATACCAGTGATCAACTGTAACTTTTTTTTGCCGGATCTCACCACTGCAATATTCACATTCAGATGCTCTCATGATTGTGTATCCTCTGTTGCATAAACCGTTATGATTCGCAATTCACCCGAATCTAAAATTCGGCAAATCACGTTGACTTCTCTGCCGTCGCGAGCGGGCCCACGGAGTCTATATCGAATGCCTCTCCGGTCATGTGTAAATCTCTGAACCACCTGTCCCCTCCGAATCGCGTGTTTCACGTCAACCGTTAATAGCTCATCCTTTCGCATCTCATCAAGTGCATGTTCGGTTATTTGATACCAATTTCTAACAATCTTCTGCTGAATTGACTGGAGAACTCTGTTTCTTCTCACATCTATTCCTATAAACGAATCCAAAACCGGAATCGCGATGGTATACGCGCACTAACTGGCGAATAATCTTATTTATAAACGAATTATATCACGAAGTATTCCAGAAATCAATTGTTTTTGATACTCATCTCTAATTTCTTTCCTTGCACCCAAACCCTTTTTATGCTATCCTATTCTCTAAGGAGATAGCGATATGCATCAACCTACAGAAGACCATCGCACAGCGAAAGATTTATCGCCTGAAGAGTTAGCGGAATATCGCCGACGGCTCGATCTGCAATTCCAGAATCGAAAAGTAGATGAGGCGTTGCTGCAACGCGCTTGGCAAACCGCACATCGAGTCGCAGCGATGCTTTATGAAGATTTTGGTGCAACACAGGTTGCCGTGTTCGGGTCGCTTGCAGAACCAGAGTCGTTCTCAAAATGGTCAGACATCGACATCGCTGTCTGGGGGCTCCCGAATGACAAATATTTCCGCGCTTCATCAATAGCAGCAGACATTAGCCGATTGTTCAAGGTGGATTTAGTCAATTTTGAAAAGTGTAAAGGCATATTTCGTGAAAGAATTCAGAGTCAACTGACTCCGATTAAAAAAGGAGCACTCTACAAAGTGGACAGGTCCGCACTCATACAACGCATCTCCGATGAACGTATTAAAATAGAACGCACGTTAAAAAAAATCACAGAGCGATTAGAGAAAATCAAAACTGCCCCTATTGAATACAGAGAAGAGATAGAAATCGCAATTACTAAAAATTTGGTGGACTGCTATAGAGGGACAGAGAACATTTTTACAGAAATTGCCATGGATGTTGACTTACACATGCCAGATGGAAGTAGATGGCATAAAGAATTACTAACGCAGATGACAGCACCGCAAGCGGACCGGCAACCTGTAATTTCTCAAGAAACTTTTGAGGCCCTGGAGGAACTTTTAGAACTCCGTCACGTTGTCCGTAACATCTATGAAGATGAATTCATCTACGAAAAAGCAGAGAGACATGCAAAGCAGGTTAACCAGTTATTTGACAGGCTTTCTAAAGAATTGGACGTGTTTATCGCATGGTTAAAGCAGCAAGAGTCGGACGAGTCGTTAAGGAGATAGCGATATGCATCAACCTACAGAAGACCATCGCACAGCGAAAGATTTATCGCCTGAAGAGTTAGCCGAATATCGCCGACGGCTCGATCTGAAATTCCAGAATCGGAAGGTGGATGAGGCGTTGCTCCAACGCGCCTGGCAGACGGCACATCGGGTCGCAGTAATGCTTTATGAAGATTTCGGTGCGACACAGGTCGCTGTGTTCGGATCGCTTGCTGGACAGAAGTGGTTCTCAAAAGGGTCAGATATCGATATTGCCGTTTGGGGACTTTCTGGTGATACATATCTCAATGCGTTGTGGGAAACCAGAAACTTTAGTCCAGAGTTCAAAATCGATCTCGTCAACTTCCACAGCGCGAAAGGGCGATTTCGCGAGCGGATTCAAAGCCAAGCTATACCAGTTCAACAGGGAGAAACAGACTATAGCAGTCAGACAATCCCTACAGAAATTAAAAAAATGGACGACGAAATGAACAACCGAGAACTCATTGAGCGAATCGCCGATGAACGCAAAAAAATAGAACGAACTGTCGAAGAAATCAAGGTCCGCCTGAAAAAAATGGAATCCGCATCTGCTGAAGATTTGGTAGATCTTAAAGACTTGGTTGCCATGCGTCTTCCTGTTTTCTACATGGGAATAGAGAACATTTTCAAACGGGTCGCTGAAGAAATTGATATGGATGAACCTCAAGGAAAAAATTGGCACACAGACTTATTACAACAAATGTCAACTTCACGCGCCTCGCGTCCATCTGTGATTTCTGAAAAAACAGCCGCCGCTTTAACGCTTATTTTAAAGTTCCGCCACCGTGTTAGAAACATCTACGTATTTGAATTGGAGATCGAGAAAACGGTTGAGAACGCACAGCAAGTCTGCGATATATTTGACGGTCTATCTACAGAATTGGACATGTTCATAGAATGGCTGAAGCAGCAGGAGTTGGACAAGTCGTTAAGGAGATTGTGAGATGTATCAACTTACAGAAGACCATCGCACAGCGAAAGATTTATCGCCTGAAGAGTTAGCCGAATATCGCCGACGGCTCGATCAGCAATTCCAGAACCGGAAGGTGGATGAGGCGTTGCTGCAACGCGCATGGCAAACGGCACACCGGGTCGCAGCGATGCTTTATGAAGATTTTGGTGCAACACAGGTCGCTGTATTTGGTTCTCTGACTAAATGGGAATCTTTCTCAAAATGGTCGGACATCAACATCGCTGTTTGGGGGATCCCTAATGACAAATATTTTCGTGCAGTATGGGAAGCCGAAGACATTAGCAGGTTGTTTGAGATAGATTTGGTTGATTTTGAGAGTTGTCACGGATTACTTCGCGAGAGAATTGAAAGTCAAGCTGTTAGAATCGGAAAAGGTGAAATCTATCTTGTGGACCGGAGCCAGTTAATACAGGACATTTCCGATGAACGCCCGAAAATAGAAAGAACCATTAGCGGAATTCAAAAAGCGTTACGGAAAATCGAGACCGCTCCGCTGGAATACAGAACAGACATGGAAATTATGATGGCTAAACGTGTCTCAGATTGCTATATGGGTATGGAGAACATTTTTAGGCAAATTGCTCTTGAGGTTGATCTACGCCTGCCCGATGGAAGTCGAAAACATAAGGCATTGTTGGTACAGATGGCGGGACCTTACGGTGAACGGCCACCCGTAATTTCCAAAGTAACTTTTAGACACTTGCAGGAGTTTTTAGAGTTTCGCTACCTTTTCCTTCGTCATTTCATGGATGAACTGGCTTATGAAAAAACCGAGCAGAAGGCACGGCAAGTTAGCACGGTATTTGACCCCATTTTTACAGAACTGGATGTTTTCGTTGCTTATCTAAAGAAACAGGAAAACGATTGAACAATCCAGCTATAAAATAGATACTGAAACCTTGGGAGAAGGACAATGCCATATTCAGATTACACACCTGAAACCATCGTTGCCCGTGGCAACGCCATATATCAGCAACGGCGGAGGGAAGTTGAGCCACAGCATAACGGAAAATTTTGGGTGGTTGATATTGACACGGGTGACTATGAAATTGATGATAAGGACTTTGTTGCTGCCTCGCGACTCCGTGTAAAGCACCCCAATCTCGTGATTTACTGTACGCGAATCGGGTGTCGCACTGCGAATCCTCTCGGTTTCAGGCTTTCGGTCCTCACAGAGTATGATTCTGAAACTGTTGTTACACGAGGCAAAACGATCTATAAACGACTCCAAAACAAAATTGAACCACATCACAAAGGAGAATTCTTGGCAATTGATATCAAGACAGAAGACTATGAAATCAGTGGCAGGAGCATAGTGGCACTGAATCGCCTTCTCATAAAGCACCCTGATGCTGTGATTTACATGGTGCGTATTGGGCACCGAGCCGCGCACCAACTCGGCTTTAGAAGTCCGTACGGGACTCTGGCAAACAAAGTATGAAAATGAACGAACAAACACTCCTCCAACAAATCACAGACTTCTGCCGGTTGCTCCGACATAAGGGCATCAACGTGACGACAACCAACCAACTCAGTTGGTGCAAAAGCGTTGAACTTATCGACATCGGTGAGCGGGACGCGTTTTACCATACGGCGCGGACAAATCTTATTACGCAGGAAGCGGATCGGGAGACGTTTGATATCGCTTTCAACCTGTTTTGGCGGTACCCGCGCACGGAATTTGAGGCAGTCGATACAGAAAACGAAGTACCCGAACCCTCAAGCCTCCAAGACCTCTCCGATGCTATTGATGAACAGGACATCGTAGAACAGTGGTTAGATGCCGAGACAGAAGATAACGAAAAAGAAGGTGAGGAAGACGATCCGATCGCTTATAGCGTAGAAGAGATGCTGACCCGAAAAGACTTCAGTGAGTTCACAAAGGAAGATATGGAGGAAGCACGCGAGATCGTCGCGAAATTGGCAGCGGTGCTGGCGACAAAACTGAGTCGCCGGAAGGTTGTCGGTAAGAAAGGTAGGACTATCGACTTCCGACGGAGTTGGCGGAAAAGCCTTGTCCACGGTGGAGAACCGCTCGAATTAATGCGGAAACAACAGAAGATTAAGAAGACCAAAATTCTGCTCCTCTGTGATGTGAGCGGCTCTATGGACTGTTACGCCAAGTTCCTCATCCAATTTATCTACGGCATGCAACAAGAGCTCAGGGAAGTAGAGGTCGCAGTTTTCAGCACGCACCTGACAAACATCACCGGACTCCTCCAACGGAAAGGATTGGCGGAAGGCTTGAATGAAGTGGCAAATGTCGTCCCTGACTGGTCGGGCGGGACAAAAATAGGTGAGAGTTTGCTGGAATTTTATCGACAGTTTGCACCCTCTCTTTCGGCGTATCGTTCTGTCGTTATCCTCATCAGCGACGGTTGGGATCGCGGCGATGTAGATGTGCTGCGGCGTTCTATGGAGATGTTGCATCGGCATGCGTATCGGTTAATCTGGCTTAACCCGTTGCTCGGTAGCGAAGGCTATCAGCCGATCTGCCGAGGTATCCGCACCGCACTGCCTTACGTGGATTATTTCTTGCCAGCACACAACTTAGAAAGTTTAGCACAATTAACAAAAGTATTGATCCCACTCTGGTCGAAATAAAATAAGACAAGGAATTCTAACTATGCAAGTCCAAGCAGCGGTGATGCTCCAACCGGGGCAGATAGAGCTCCGCGAATTTGAGAAACCGGCACCAACAGATGACGCATTCCTATTGCAGGTAGACAAAGTCGGTATCTGTGGCAGCGACAAACACATGTATCTCGGACACACTGCCCTGAAATTTCCGGTCATTCCCGGACATGAGGTCGTCGGCACAGTTGCTGAGATCGGCAAAAACGCGAATCAGGTGATGAATGTGATGGGCGGTCCCATCAAAGTCGGTGACCGTGTGACGGTGGTACCGGGTTCAAAAAACTGTGGTAGATGCTACTACTGTTTGCACGTCCCGGGGCGTCCGACTTTGTGTTCCGGTAGAACGATCTATGGGTTCAGTAACAGCGAAACACCGCCGTATCTGAACGGCGAATTCGCCGAGTATACTTATATCCACGGTAACTCTTGGGTCTACAAGATACCCGACAGTATTCCTGAAGAAATCCGCGTGTTGACAGAACCGGTAGCAGTTGCGACGCGCGCCGTTGAACGCGCCTGTGCCCCGGGATTGCCACAAGTCGGAGATGGATACAGCATCGGTAGCAGCGTGGCAGTGCTCGGATGCGGACCGATCGGGCTTCTTGTCGTCGCTGTGTTACGGGATAGCGGTGCAGGCACGATTATCGCCACCGATCTCGTTGATAGCCGGTTGGACATGGCGAAACAGATGGGGGCGGATGTCGTTATCAATGTCGGAAACACAACGCCTGAAGAACGGGTCGAACAGATTCAGGCACTCACAAACGGTGTCGGTGCAGACATTGCTATTGAATGTGCAGGCTTGCCAGTCGTTTTCTCCGAAGCGTTAGACGTGGTCCGACGCGGCGGGAAAGTCATTGAAGTCGGACACTACACAGACTCCGGGGACACCCGTGTGCGTCCACACCAAATTTGTAACAAGGATCTGGATGTCTGCGGTGTATGGGCATATCCACAAATTCAGTTTCAGACAGCATTAGATTTTCTTCAGATCACACGCGCACCCTTGCACGAATTAATAACGCATTATCTACCGCTGCACCAATTGGAAAAAGGCATTGATATGCTTGGACAAGAAGGGGTTTATAAGGTCGTAATTGAGCCACAGTCGTAGTGTACTAAATTTATCAATAAGATAGAAAAATAAAACCGCTTTAATTCAGCTATGGCGAGGTCTATGATAATCAATGCGCTTGTCAGTAACCCCGACCTAAAGGACGGGGAAACCTGTGCGAAGCGTATGCCAAACGTTCACTCCACGAGTTAAACCGCTGACTACAGGTCGCCTCTGTGTGGCGATATTAATAGCACAGCAACGTTTAGCAGGCACGTTGGTAGTCAAAGCCTGCTACTTACATAAAAGGAGCGGTGTTTCCTCCCCGCACTAAATGACGGGGTTTCCACACCGAAGAACTTGATGAAAAACCACAAAAGCGTTTTCATGCTGCTCTGTTGTTATATACTGCTAAACTTCCTAATTGGCGTTAGAGCGACAGCTGTTGCGGATAGCGAAATCGCCACTTCCAACAACACTGAAATACCAAAAGGACCGCCGATCTACAAAACCATTGAAGGTGCGAAAACTTATATTGTCCAACACCAAAACCGAGACGGCGGTTGGCCCTTAGTCCCCGGTGGCGATAGTAACGTTGAGAGTACAGCCTTCGCTATTTGGTCACTGATTGAGGCGGGATGGGGCACCGGTTCACGCGTGATCCGAACAGGCGTCGCGTATCTACGAAACACGCAATCGGAAGACGGAAGTTGGAACGATAACACAGCACACACGATCTTCGCGCTCATCGCCTTAACCGAAGCGGAAACGGACCCGGATGTTCGGTTTAAAGGGCTCCGTTGGCTGAGGAAAGTCCAAAACCCGAACGGGAGTTGGGGCAAAGGTGAACGCAGCCCCAGCAATCCACTTTATACGGCTGCGATCCTCGCCGGATTCAATAGACTCGGACTCAAATTTGAACGCGATTTTGAGGAGGGAACTGACGACATTCCTTGGCTATCGAAAGGAACTGTGTGGCTGTCAGGATATATCAATCACGACGGTGGTTGGGCGTTACAACGCGGTATGCAGTCTGATGTCTATCTAACGGCTTGGGTAATGCAAGGTTTGGAACCCGTTTTCGACATTAACCCGCAAGTCGCATGGTTAAAGCAGCTGCAAAATAGGGACGGTGGATTTGGCAGATACAAAAATAGTCCCAGCGACCCCGAAATCACGGCTATTGCAGTTATGGCACTCGCTGCAGGAAACGATCCGTTCAATACCCGCCGTGTCGCCATCAGTTATCTAACCAACGCGCGGCAAGAAGATGGCAGCTTCGTCAGTCATACACCGATCGAGCTAAAGGCACCGACGGCTAATCTGCAGTCCACGTGTTTCGTCCTTATCGCGATACACGCCAAAACGCCAGATGAACTGGCCATAGAGTGATAGACAATCCCCGCAGAGCCGAAACGACACAACTACCGGCGTTCGTCGGCACCACCGGTGCCGCGCCATATCACGGCACCCGGCATAACATAGTGCTCACCTTTGGTGAGTTGAGCGACTTGCCGCTGGAAGTTATCGCCAAAAGACCCAGTCTGCATAGAGGTAACGCCGCCGATGACGTAAACCTTTGCGCGCGCGCCACGGCACACTGAAATCGCTTTGCCTGCCGTATACCCTTTTTCGGTGCGTTTGCTTGTTGCTTCATCGGTGACAATGATAAGAACAAGGTTGCGATCGGGTGCCGTCCGAAGTTTCGGTACGCCTTCAATAACAGCATCAAGCAGATGCTCATCCCCCGTTTTCGGGAGCCGAAACATCGTCTTTACCTGCTCAGGTTCCAACGGCGGCTTGGTAACAACGACGGTGCTTTCGCCGCCGCCAACAGCCGCCCAAAATCGGATAATCCCCAATTGGTAATCCAATCCTGCTGCCGTAAACACAGCGAGCATCTGATCTAACCCTTCACACGTCGCCTCTGTTTTGGGAGCCATGCTCAGACTATAATCGAAAATAAAAACGACATCGACCTTGTCCGGTTTACTTGCAACCAAGTTTTCAGCAATACGCCTAAACAATCCATCCACCCGAAGCAGCGCCTTGTCAACGACTGTTCCGCCGCTCTCAATGCGTTGGGCATCTATCCGCCGTTGCCCCGAATGAATCGGATACCATTTGCCGTTTGTTCGGTCAGCGAGTTCCGCCTGGACGCTTTCGCTCATACCGATAATATTGAGTTGTACGTTGTGGCGACGGCAGCGGTCAATTATCTGCTCGCTAATCCTGTTTTTCGCATCCGCCTCTGTCCATAAGGTTCGCATCCGCGCATTAGTGAGAACAACAAACTGCGTCGTCACCCCTTCACGGAAATCTAATTCGTTCAAACCTTCTATCAAAGCATCAAGTCCATACCCAGAGTTCGTAACATTGTCAGCAGCCAACCGTATGTCTCGCAAAGCGTTTTCAATACCGATGTAGTCAAACGTCCACTGATGCAATGTCTGTTTCGGTTCTCCATTGACCGACTGAAAACTGACGAGTGCGAACCGATAGTCCATTGTTTTCGTCTCTATAACAGCAAGCATATCAACGAGTCGCTTCTCAAGGTCTATAAGTGCTCCTGACATCCGTCTGCTACCGTCAACCACGAACACAATATCTATTTTTGGGTTCTCGATGTGTTGCGTTGCGCGTTGCACAACATCTTTAAGGCTCGCACCTATATCCGCCTTAACGATGTCCTGTTTTTTCCGGCTCGGATCCACAATGATCCTATTACGGGTGCGTCGCGGTGGACGAATCTGTGCCGATGCTTGTAGCGCGCCGATCAAGATACATATCGCGCATAGGCAACATACCCAGATTTTTAGCGTCAGTTTGCGAACCAGAACTTGCTTAGCAGAGGTCATGAGGTCTCCAATCAAAATTCAACGAGAAGCTGCGGCACGATCATCGCGCTTCGTGTCGGTTTTTCAATGTTATTTACCTGATACACCAGACGTGCCAGCGCGCCTTCGGTAAAATGCCACGTTAATGCCGCACCGAGTGTTGTCCACGGTTGCGCTTCACGTGTTCGGTTAAAATTAAATGTGTTGTATCGCTCCGTGTCCGGATTCCATATATCATATTTTAACCGGACATCTACGGTTTCTGTCAACGGGACTTCCGCGTGCAAATAGTACCCCTCTACTGTCGCCGTCCGGTCTCCTTCTATTGACGTTTGCACATATTTTAAGAGTTGCGTGTCCGCACCACGGACCCACTCAGCAGCGAGATTAAATCGCCAAATCTTGAAATTCGTCGCCAGACCGACCCGACGTTTATAGATCAAAGTAGATGGATTCACGTCGCCATTGTTCGGATTGAAAGGGTAACTATTACCATCAAAGTAAGAACCACCGAGCCAAATCCGTTTACCGAGCAGCGCAAGCGTACCATTGACATGTAGAAACAGCGGCGGACTGTTGTTATGGATCGGTTTCAAGACACCGCCACCGCTCCCATGGGGACCAATCCGAATGCCAGATTCCACAGTTCCATCCCCGACAGTGCGTAGTGAATCCGGCCCGTCTGCAAGCGATAACACATACGCAACCGGTCCGACATAACCGTTGAGTTGAATCCCACGATCAGAGATGAAACCGATATTTTTCCGTACAAGATTATAGAGCGGATTCGCGGCGGCATCCGACTTTGTATCAATACCAAAAGCGTGCCGGAACCGACCCATCTTGAGTGAGGCACCCTTCGGCAACACCGGTACCCCTGTTAAAATCGCGTAAACAAACCCGTGATCGTCAGCTACCTGTGTGCCGAGCGGCGATGTTGTCAGGAGTTGTTCGCCTAATAGACTAATATGCTCACCGACACTCGTTGTTGCTACCAATTCAGCCACGTGAATAAGCGTTGTCCCGGTATGCCAGTTGCTGCCATCCGGCACTAAATCTGTTCCACGCGTGATGCGACGGATATCTAAAGCACCACCAAAGATAAGATTTCCGAACGCGCCGCCGAGAAACTCAGAACTATCTGCCGCTTCAGTTTCGCCTATCCCGTCAAAGCTAAAAACGCTATCTTCGTCAGGACTTAACGTCTCATCCGAGTCCGAGGTATCCTCTACAACCTCGGTATTTTCTGGTGTACTGGCAGCATCCCCCGGGTAGGCGCGGGCAATGAGCTCAGCAATATTGCTAAACCCGTCTCGATCAGAGTCCATTTCTTCAATCCTGGTGAACGTTGATAGATTCATCCCGTTGCTCAAGAACGCTCTACCATACGGATTCGGCGAATCGCCGCCCTTCTTTGAAGAATGACAGACGTTGCAACCACCTGCCCACCCATATTTGGCACGGAACATCTTGTAGAACGCCGGCAGCGCGGATGCAGACTGTCCGGCGGTTACCGTCCAAACGAGAATCATCAAGCAGAAAAATAAAGTTTTACGCATTACTAAATCCCATCAAACAAAAACATAAATAGGAGAAGTAGAACTCAAAATGTCTACGATTAATATGTGTCAAGATCAATACCTTCCGGCGTAAATCGGAGGTGTGCCTGATTCACTAATTCAACAATAGCGTCCCACTGCTTGCGTGTTTCTTCGGAAACGCCTTCTTCCTGAAGTGCGTCAGCAAATTTAAGGAGTGTATCGCTAAATTTGTCTTGCAAATAGACATATTCCTCCATCTGATCTGCGTTCTTTGGTGGCTCAAAATTTGAGATAGCCTTTGCATATTTAGCGAGCCGCTTCGCTGCTGCAACGGCATCTGCTTTGTCGCCTTTGTCGTCAAAGTAGTCAAGGACTATGAAATAGTCATCTATCATCAACATCATGAGTGCTTTCAAATCTTCAACTTCAGGCATCTCCACTGGTGTATCCGGTGCTGGTGCTTTCGCTTCCGGTTCAGGCTTCGGCTTCCGCTTGAGGAAAAGGGCGTAACTCATCACCAACGTCTTTTTTGGCAGCAAGGCGACAGCGTTTGAAGCCTCTTCATGTCCACTAACAGCTTCAACGTCCTCGCCGACTTTAAAAGCGTCGTCTATCCCTTTACCGACGAACTGCTTTAGGAACGCCTCTCCTGCAATCGCGTCCGTCTCTTTGTGATCATAGACGGCTACTTTCACCACTTTCCCCTGCATATCCAAGCCGACAGCACCATCAATAACACCGAGCGGTCCCTTTACATCAACAAACAGGACCAACCCCATCGGCTTATTCTTTTCATTAATCGGGAGATAAAAAATCGGTTTCATATCTTCCGGTCCGAGTTTAGCCCCGAATTCCTTTTCAATTGCCGCAATTTTATTGGGTGTCAGTACAGCACTCTTCTGAACGAATTTTTTTGCTTTTGGGAAAATAGATGCCAGTTTCTGTCCCGGAAATTCCGTTTCATGCGCGCGACTGATAAGCGACGCACTGACCATCAAAAATACGAGTGCCAATAGAACATTGTTCTGCGTCCAACGGTAGAATTTGGCTAACATTTCTAATCTCCTCATTATATAGATGTCCGTTGTCGCAACCGGTGAATAGCGACAACGGATCCATCTTAGTTCTCAACTTCAACCATGAAACTGGTCCACAGAATTTGGTCGGCATGCTTAAGTTGTCCGAAAATCTGATAGATGCCTGCTTCAGGAAAAGTCGTCATGAGCATCACAGCGGGACCGAACTTCTCCGGCGTAGTCCCGTAATGTTGATGGGCAGTTGTAGGTGCTTCTTCCATTTTATGTCCGGCGTGCGGATCTTTCATCATCTTGTTGGCATCCGCACGCCCTGGAACCGTCCCGTGAGTATGCACAACACCGTCCAAACGTGTGCTGACAATAGCGAAATGCATCGGGGCATCAAGAAATGGCACGAGGTCGGTGAGCGGTTCTCCATCCAGTGAGAAGTGATACGTAATGTGAACCATCTCACCTGCTTTAATCCGTTCTGGTGCCTCCATCTTTGCGTGGTATATCAACGCGCCCGATCCATCGTTCAGAGCAACGGCTTTTGTATACCTATCCCCACCTTCATCAGTATAACCGAAAACGGCTTTTTCACGGTGAAAATCTTGCACGAGGTCAGCCATCTTTTCCTCGCCTGCAACATCTACGTATAAATATTCAGCGAATTCGGCATCCGCGGTCATTACATCAACTGCGAGGATGTACTTTCCAGATGCCGGGAACGTAAAGTGAACCGTATACTTCCCTTCCAATTCCGCCAGAATATCTCGCGATTCAAAATCCTCGGGATGAATATGCCCGATAATTTGCAAGTTCTCACTGATAACGAGTACATGCAGAACACGCGCATGGTGCACCATGAGATCCGTAACCGGTTCACCGGTTGCATCGGTGAGATGAAAGGTAAGCACCGTAGGTGCCCCTGCCGAAATAGTTTGCGGCTCCATGCGCAGGGCGACATTAAGCGACGCGGCGTTATCCACGTTATGAGTGTTGTGACCATCATGCTCCTGAGCGGAACCTATGTCAACAAAAAACAGCATCATAAAACCTATGACGACAACACAATACTGACAAACCACTCTCACAAGCGTCTGAAAAATCGAAAAAAACTGGAAATTTCGGGCTTGCATTGTTATACCTCCATCAAATCAGAACACATAAGATGTTGTTAAAGAGACTAAATTGCCGAATTCAATTGCATCGCTTTCATCGTAAAGGTTTTCTTGCGTCAACGGGAACATGACGTTCGCAGAGACGGAAATACCCTCCAGCGTTGCTAAGGACATACCGAATGCCGCCATGCTGTAACGCAAACCGGTATTGATATCGCGTTCGCCTGCCCAAGCAGCAGCGGATTGATAAAATCCAAGATAGTTCCCGCTAAATGAAAACCAATCGAAAAGACGATACGTAAAGCCAGTTGTCCAGCCTAACTCCGCTGACCCTCGATACGTCTTGCTGTTTTCGTAGAACGGCAACATGCCCCGCGCGGATGCAGTAATTATCAAACCTCGGTAAAGCGGCAAATTGTACTGCAAATTGGCAATCGGGTTAAAAGTCCCGGTACCGAATTGGATATGAAGGTGTTCAATACCAGCATCCCCAAGTTCCCACGGATTTTCCTCGGTTTTGCCGATCGGAATCGTTGTACCTAACCGAGCCGACAGGACATCATTTGTTTTAAGGAGCCCACGAACTTTATACCCGAATAACAGATCCGCATCCGAGAAGCCGGTATAGGTCTCATTTCGGTGATGGATGTCCCGGCTCCGTAAGATCGCTTGTCTCTCTTCAGGACTCACCGGATCAATCCATTCAACGCTCGCTTCCTGGTTTCTGACAGCATACGGAACAGTCGCCTGCAGTGACCACTGATCACTCAGCAGGTATTGTAGCGCGACATCAATCCGATAGGTACTTAGTGCTACGTGGTGCCGATGTAACGGCGCATCCACAACTTCCCCTGTTGATGACAGGCCTCTGGATTCAAGATGTCCACCTTGGGCATCGGGGGATACTAACATATTGACATTAACACGAAACTGATCTATCTCTTTTGAAGTCAAACTGACTTCGTTCATCATACCGCTCGGCGGTAAGACCGGGTTGCTTCACGCAGGACAACTCTCTTGTGCGAATCCGAAAGAAATAAAGAAACAATTGAGCAGCATCGCAGATAAAAACAGGTGCTTTTTCATAATGTTTAATCTTCCAAAATATAGTGTAGCGCAGCGAGGAACAAACAAGTCCACGCGGCAGGTCTATTGGCAATTTTCTATGGCGCAAACCTTTAAAAGAAAAGAACGCCAAGAAAAACAAAATATCTAAAAGTGTTGAAAATAAAAGGTAAGTGTCTACTTAGAGAAATTCTTATGGAATTCATCTAACACTAAATAGATGGGGGACCGCGGTGTGTCACGGAGTGATCTGGGAAAAGTGTAGGAATTAAAAGGATGGAATGAACCGTATTAAACGCTTCCTGTGGGGTAACAGGTAGAGTCGCAGAAATAGGAAGAACCGAAACGATAGACTGTCCAACCACTTCACGGGATTCAGAAGTGTTGGGTCTATCATCAGGAAAAACAAAGGCTACATGCGTTGCGCAGCACGTTTTACCACTATCTGATGAATTTTCGGTATCCGCTGTCGTATTTGTTTGCGGATTCTGGCAGCAGGTTGCGTGGGTTTCAATATCCGCGTGTGTCATACCTTGCGGCGCGTCGTGGCACAACTTTCCTTCAAAAGTTGCACACAAGAGTGGACACACCGAATAGACGTATAATAGCCCTACAAGTAGGATAAGAACCCGCTTATGTTTTTTAAACACTGCTTAATAGACTCCGTTGTTTCACGAGAAAATGGAAACAAAATAAAACACTTAGGACTTACGCATGATGCTCTTTTGTACCACAAACTTCCCAGTTTGTGCTACTATAACGCTGTGTTTTCCGAGAAATCTCAGCAAACAGAACCGACGACAGTCAAAATTGCGTAAGTCCTGACACTTTTAAAGTATTATACACCAAAATCTCAGAAAGTTGCAAGAAAAATTCATTTTCTGGATTGGCGCAATAATTTACGTCGCTACGACCGTCTCTAAGTTTAGACTGGACATTCTACTACCGCTTGAAAACTTCTAAGAAGTCTTCAAAAGTCGGTATCTGCAATGCCGTGAGATGCAGTTCTGTGAGGCGATCGTGGTCGAGGACGGTTTCAAGTGTCCGCTCTACGCTCTGGGTATCACGTTCTGGAAAACGCGTTTGCAACACGGCGAGAATATTTTGGATAGCGTTCGCACGCGCACCGCGTTCAATACCTTGTTCTAAGTAACGTTCTGCTAAACTCTGCATTAGTGTTGCCTCCTCTTCTGAAAGTCTCAAAGACTTCTGATGTTCAGATACGATCGCCTCTAACGTCTCACGTTCCGCATCTGAACGCCGATAAAATATTAAAAGATACAGATAATAGATCGCTTGTTTCCACGACGCACGCTCCGCATCACTGAGCGTACCGAGATGCACACCCAAACGCTCTAACACAGAGATAAACACATCTGTATCAGCCTTCTCCTGTTTCAAGACCTGCATCAGCCATCCAAACGGACGATTTGTTTTCAGCAGCGTCTCATCCGACGCACCTTTAACACTCAGAAAAAGCGTTTCAAACTTCGGAATAAAGCGGGTGAGTGCTTCCGGAACATCCATCAACCTTTCAAGAGACGGGAGCGTTTGCCATCTCTCTTCACCTGTGTAAAAGAGCACAGGAATGATCGGACGAAAACGCCATTCCCCTTTCGGCACATTCTCTGATACCCACTTCTGCCGCTGTTGATCCCAAATCTGACACATATAAAACAGCAAGCGAAACCCCATCGCAGGGTCTACTGTAGATTGATGTTCAATCAGAATATAAATCATCACCTCCGTCTCATCGGCATCTCGGAACGGTAAGAGGAACACAAGATCCGATTCTTGTTCGCGGAGGTTATCTGCGATAAACGTGGTATTCACGAGTTGAGCCTTGCTAAAATCAAGGGCATCAACCAGATCGCTACCGATCATTTCAAGAAGGGCACGGAGGTTATCTATGTTTGCCAATAGCCATTTCGCACTCCGATCCGCAAACTGGTCGAGCGGCGTTTTTAAGAGTGAAAGGATTTCGTTGATATCTAACATCGTTATATTTTCGTGAAGCCCTGCGCACAGAAGGGTTTTCGTTGATATAATGATAGGATAGAGGTCCCTCATACCCCTCCTATGCTATTATCAGTTAATTCTAACATCTTTGAAAATAAAGTGTCAATAAAAAATCAGGACACGTCCAGGACGATTTAGCTTTAGGTTGCGATCTTGGTTTTGGTTGACAGATGTTAACGTTTAGATGCAAGGTCGCGAGCGACAAGAAATACGCAGAAACCCCCAAGTAAAACACTCGCTAACACTTGAAAAAAAATGGGGGTAAGTCAAAAAAGAAGCGTGATGGCATTCGGCAGAAAGCCTACTCACCATCACGCCTCGGTTTGTATCTTCGGCTCATCTCAGAGAGATGAACACAGGTACCAAGCCTTGGACGCTTCAGCTGTGCACGCTTGATACGACTCGCCTACCTCGGAGGCATATCAACTCTGGCAACCCGATACAAATATATCATAGGACTTACGCATGATGCTCTTTTGTACCACAATCTGTTAGATTGTGGTACAAAAACGCTGTGTTTTCAGAAAAATTTCATCTAACATAGCCGCCTACACTCAAAATTGCGTAAGTCCTATTTAATGAAAAACAAAACATATCACAACAAATATATAGAGAATTTAGGGACCACAAACATTGGTACAGGCTCGTTGGGTGTACCGGCAAATTTAGAACTTAGGTTGCTTTTTAACACAGAATAATATATACTATTAGCAAACCACACACTAAAACTAACATTCTGAAGTGTCGCGCGCCACTTTCTACAATAACGGCGATGGAGGCAAATATCATGGCATATATCAAGGTTCCGAAAGCGTGGGAGATCCCCGAAAATCAGGTAACAACTGAATCAGACTATATCGACCGTCGGAAATTCATCAAAAATTTAGGTTTAGGGAGTGCGGGTGCTTTGCTGTTTTCCAGCACAAACGCCTGTGCACAAGGGAGCGCGCTTGAGAAACAGTTAGAACCGTTTCGTTCACAAACGCTTGATGCAAAAAAAAATGAAAACTTCACTGTCGAAAGGCAGATAACCGACGAAATCGTTGCCGCTACCTACAACAATTATTACGAATTCACGACTTCTAAAAGCACTGTTTGGAAGCGAGTCGAAAAATTTAAAACGCGACCTTGGGAGATCGAAGTCTCAGGACTCGTCGAAAAACCGATGACCCTGGATATAGATGATCTCATCAAACAGATGCCGATTGAAGAGCGGATTTATCGGTTCCGGTGTGTCGAAGCGTGGGCAATGGTGGTACCTTGGATCGGTTTCCCGATGAAAGCGTTGCTTGAGAGAGTGCAGCCGAAAGCCGAAGCCAAATATGTCCGCATGCTCACATTTTTAGACCCCGAAATGGCACCGCAACAAAACGATTTCCGACTCCCGTGGCCCTATTATGAAGGACTTACACTCGCCGAAGCCATGAACGATCTGACGTTACTCACCGTCGGGATCTATGGACATGTTTTACCACCGCAACACGGTGCACCTATCCGACTCATCGTGCCTTGGAAGTACGGCTTTAAAAGTATCAAATCTGTCGTCAGTATTGAACTAACGGACAAAAAACCGCGCACTTTTTGGAACACACTTGCCCCGAGAGAGTACGACTTTGAGGCAAACGTGAACCCGAATGTCCCACACCCACGATGGTCACAAGCCAGCGAGCGGATGATCGGAACCGGTAAGAGGCTCCCAACGCTGATCTACAACGGTTACGGAGAGGCTGTCGCACACCTTTATAAATAGTGCCGGAGGAACACATGAATAAAAAACAGACAACTGCGGAAACTTTTCTATATCTGATGGGTCTGGTTTCACTGCTGATATTATGCACAGGATGTAAGAATCTATCTGCGCTTCTCCCTGATGACGCGCCAAACGAACCTGAACCTGTCTCCATTGATACAAACATTGTCTCGGCAAATACGCGATTCGGTTTTGACCTATTCAATGAAATTCGCCAGACAGAACAAGACAAAAATATCTTCATCTCGCCGTTGAGTGTCTCCATCGCCTTAGCCATGGCGTTGAACGGTGCCGCAGGCGAAACCGAACAGGCGATGGCCAACACGATGCACCTCCAAGGCCTTGACACCGAATCGGTTAACGTCGGTTACGCGGGGTTGCGAGGCGCGCTTCAAACATCTGACCCAAAAGTGACACTCACGATAGCCAACTCACTCTGGGCACGCCAAGGTGTTCCGTTCAAACAGGATTTCCTCCAACGAAACACTGAATACTTCGGCGCGGAAATCGCAACACTCGATTTCATGGACCCGAATACCCTAATAACGATTAATCAATGGGTAAACACCAACACAAACGGCAAAATCACAAAAATCCTTGATGAAATCAACGCCGATTTGGTGCTATTTCTGATTAACGCCATCTATTTCAAAGGGACGTGGCAGACAGAGTTCGACCCAGCACACACGCGGGACGGAACTTTCCATCTCGCAACCGGTGACGAAAAACAGGTACCGATGATGACGCGGTCCGGGGATTATCCGTATTACGAAAATTATGAAGAGAAGTTCCAAGCGATTAGCATCCCTTACGGCGATGGACGGATGAGCATGTACATCTTCCTTCCGTACCGCGAATCTGACCTCAACGCCTTTTTAGACGGTTTAAACACCGAGAATTGGGAAAATTGGATATCGCAGTTTCGCAAACAAGAGATATTCCTCAGTATGCCGAAATTTAAGTTGGAATATGAAAAAACGCTTAACAACCCGCTGCAATCCCTCGGGATGGAGATCGCGTTTGCACCAGGGTTAGCAGATTTCAGTCGGATGGCAGATTTGGAGGCTTTGGGTAAAAATCTGTATATCGGAGAAGTGCTTCATAAAGCCGTCGTCGAAGTCAATGAAGAGGGATCCGAAGCCGCAGCGGTAACCAGTATCGGGATTCGCGCAACCAGTCTACCACCGCAATTTACTGCAGACCGTCCGTTTTTCTTCGCGATTCATGACAACGAGACAAAAACGGTACTTTTCATGGGCATTGTTGTAGATCCTTAGACGAGATTTATGAAGATTCTTATTTTTTCTCTCATACTGCTGCCCATATTTTCGGCAGCTGCTACATGGGAATCCGTGGAAAGCACCCATTTCCGAGTCTATTATCGAGACGGTACAGTAGACCCGATGCCAATTCTGCAAAGTGCGGAAAATTTCTATGCCGAACTGCCAGAGCTGACAAACCGTATGCCGGTAGGAATGATTGACATCTGGGTCTGCGACACGCAAGAGGATTTTCAGGCATCCGTTCACGCGCCGATTCAGGATTGGGCGGTCGGGTGTGCCTTTCCGCTGAGTCGGCGCATCGTTATCCAAAACCCGAAACATATTGCCCTTGCGAAATTGCAATTAACGCAAGTCCTTCGTCACGAGATCGCCCATGTCATCTTCGGACAATGTACACGCAAAGCCGTCAGAGAGATCCCACTCTGGTTTATAGAAGGCATCGCCATCTATCTCGCTGACGAATGGGTGCCAAGCCGACACGAGACGTTACTAAAGCATATTTTCTCGAAATCCATCCTACCGCTCCAAGAATTAACGGAGGGTTTCCCATCTTCGCACACCGGCGCAGATTTGGCGTACGCGCAGAGCCAAGACGCAGTCCGTTGGTTGGTCGAAGTCAAAGGTAGAAAAGCACTATTCGCAATTATCTCGGAACTCCAAGCAGGTAGCAACTTTGAAGCGGCTTTTGAAACCGTCATCGGATGGGACCTTGCCACCTATGATATACTTTGGCGCGGATCACTATCAGAACGCTACCGATGGGCATCTCTTTTCTCTAACGACTACTTTTTGTGGGGCGGACTCGGTGGACTCGCACTCCTCGGATACCTCGTCTGTCGGAACCGCAGGCAACGACACCTCAACAAACTCGCGCAACACGAAGAGACCGTAGACGCATTTTTCAGGGCTTAGTACCTATGAACATCTCCATCATTTATGCTGCTTTCTGCCTCATCTGCTTCGCCTCCGTAGCGATTGCAGCCCCTAAACAGCTCGCGCAGTACCCAGACGAACTCACACGCGACGGACAAGTCGTTATCCTACCCGACCATGGCACCGTCTATATCATTTCCGATCTGCACGCAGATTGGGACGATTTCAACCAGTGGATGCAACTCACAAATCTCGTTGCGCGGATTCAAGCAGGTGAAGACGTTTACGGGTTAATACTCGGGGATGCCGTTGACTACAAACCCGACGAACCCAGGCACCCGCCTTACGGCGATATACAAATCATTGACACGGTCATAGAACTCCGAAGACAACTCGGTGAGAAGGGCAGCAGACTGATCTATATCCGAGGGAACCACGAATTTGCCGCCGCAGACGCTTATGCAATGCTCAAAAGACAGGGGATGACGACACAAAACAGGGATCAATTCATCCGTTCATTGTACGAGAGTCCACTCGGTGGCTACTATGAACAATTCAATTTTATTGAACGGATGACAGATACACACCATGAATTTCTTATGAACCTGCCGACCGTTGTTATCGGAAAAAACGGTTTCGTCGGCATACACGCCGGTCCACCGCGTGCTATCAGGCATCTCGCAGATCTCATCGATCCGAGCCCGAAAACGCTCGACGAAATTCTCTGGCATCGTCCTGCTATTGCGGCGAGCGGCGGATACACCTTAAAACATATCAATAAGTTTCTTAAAGCCGTCCACGCTAACCTTCTTATCGTTGGGCACACCCCGATTCAATACTTCCCTGCCAAAAACGTCAGAGACGGGATCGCTACATTCGGGGATAAACAACTCATCTTTTCAACAGGGTACAGCGGATTACCGGGAGTGCCAACCTATATTGAAATCGATTTGGCAGAAATATATCCGTCCGTACATACCCTAAAGTTAGGGGTCAATATTCATCACCTCTACGGTAAGACAGAAAAACGACAAACAGACTAAAAGACACACCATGAGACCACTGATTTACGTCATGACCCCGGTACTGATCCTTACTATCCTGCTCGCCTCTCGCTTCGTAACGTGGGAGGCGATAAAAGGTGTGGATCGGCAAGCCGAGATATATGTTCAAGAAGGGACGGCATCGCTCAGATCATGGAAACTGCCGCAAGCGATCAACGCGTTTACACGTGCGATTGAAATTGAACCCAAATATGCCGAAGCCTATGTGAAACGTGGACTCGCCTACTACCGTTCCGAACAGTACAAGACCGCTATCGCGGATTACACCGAAACGTTAAAACTCAAAAGGTATCAAGCCGATGCCTACGCAAGTCGTGCGGATGCCTACCAATCATTAGGGGATCTGCAGCGTGCTATTGAAGACTACTCCGCCTCGCTTAAGAGGCGGCGGAATCCACAAGTTATGCAGAAACGGGCAGAAACCTATTTCAAACACGGAGACGTTCAAAACGCACTCGCCGACTACGATGCTCTGATTAAGCGGAAACCGACGGCGATGGCATATTACGCACGCGGTAACGTTTATCTCCAACTTGGAACGCAAAGTTATGAGAACCGTTTAAAACTTGCCCTCTCAGACCTTGATCAGGCGATCGCACTCGAACCGGGTTTCGCGATTGCCTATATCAGCCGGGCCCAGGTTCACACCCACGCCGCTTCCCGCACATTAGCAAACCGAGATTATACACACGCTATCGGACTTTTGACGAAGGCGATCCAGAAACAGTTGATGCTAACGCTGATAAAAAACGTAGGCGCGTTTTGAGTTTTTTCTTGAAAAAATCCGAAAATTGTGATATACTTTAAGAGGAAGATTTTTGGCGTTCCGCTTGAATTTTTCGACTACGTTTACAAACATAATGGCTCTTATCGCACGACGATTCAGAAGTTAAAAACTTACACTCATTTCGGAATCTTTAACAGGAGGCTAACAGGTTAATATGACCGGAGATGCATTGGGTTTAATCGAAACAAGAGGTTTGGTTGGCAGTATCGAGGCTGCGGACGCTATGGTGAAAGCAGCGAATGTTCAACTCATCGGCTACGAACAAGTCGGTGGTGGGTATGTGACTGTCATGGTCCGTGGGGATGTCGGTGCAGTGAAAGCTGCGACGGATGCTGGGGCTGAAGCCGCCGCGCGTGTCGGCGAAGTCGTCTCTGTACACGTGATCCCGCGCCCACACGCTGACGTCGAAACCATCTTAAAGAAAGCGTAAACTGTTCATCTTGCCTAAGAACTTTCGGAATACCCTAACAAAAAAGGCGAATCACAGATGCCAGACCGTGCCCTTGTAGAACTGATTACCCGCCGTGTTGTGAACAAACTGACGACAGATCAAGCGTGCAGTGGTTGCGCTTTGAAAAGCTGTACCTCGGGAAACCGAGCATGTGATGCTGTTACGGAGCAACAGCAAATTCCTGTCGGTGTTTCAGCACGACATGCCCACGTAACGCAAGAACATCTTGAAATCCTTTATGGTGCTGGACACCAACTGACCGTCTACGCGCCGCTCTATCAACCCGGAGCATTCGCCGCGAATGAAACATTGACTGTCATCGGAAAACGGATGCGCGCTATTGAAGCCGTGCGCATACTCGGACCCGTCCGAGATTACTCACAAGTTGAAGTCGCACAAACCGAAGCAATTCGGCTCGGACTCAATCCACCGATTCGAGACTCAGGCGACCTCGCCGGTGCTGAACCGATTACACTCGTCGGACCGGCAGGAAGCATCTATTTGGAAGAAGGTGCTATCTGCGCCACACGGCACATCCACATGACACCGAGTGATGCCGACGCACTCAACATCCGCGATGGCGAACTCCTAAAAGTCCACTTCAGCGGTGAACGTGCATTGACCTTTGAAAACGTCCGACCCAAAATCTCTGAAAGTTATGTACTTCAGATGCACTTAGATACCGACGATGCCAATGCCGCAGGTCTGAAAGGCGGCGAACCCGTCGAAATCGTGCGATAGGTCTCCCAATTGCAAGACAATATGAACCAAGAACTGATTGATCAGATCAGGAAAATCGTAGAGCAGGTACTCGAAGCGCGCGCATCTACCGATGCACAGGCCGCTGACGAGCAAAAACTCCTCGCGATCTTCGGTGCAACACAACTCGAATTGGATGAACCGATCCAGCAGCTGCGGGCTTGCACGCGAGATGGATGGAAAATTACAATAATTTTGTCCGATCTCGCAACTAAAGTTCTAAATCTCGAACCGATTCATGCAGCCTTTGGTGAAGAAAACGTCCTACAAGAGAACGGCCTAACAGATATACCGGCTTTCGTGGACCTCTACCAGCAAATTGTGCTCCCTGTTTTCTCACACCCGATGGCAGCGAAACTTGCATTAGGATTAGTGGACACACCGTCTACTTACCTCGTGTATGAAGCACTCTTGAGCGGAAAAACAGTCATAGCGATTTCTGACGCGCTTAATCAAGATAAGACCTCTGAGCAAATTAACGCTATTGAGGTCGAATATGTAAACGTTTTGTCCGAACTCGGCGTTCAATTGGTACCTATGATACAGATCGCCGAGTCGGTTAACGAGAAAACAAACGACGCATCCGTTAGTTTGGACGGACCTCTGATGAGTGCGTCAACCATTTCAAACCTGGACGCAAATGTGCGGGAATTGGTCTACGCCAAACAGACAATTATCACGCCACTTGCGCGTGAGCACGCAAAAAAGAGAGGTATCAAACTGATACCTAAGCGTTAAGAAACCTGAGACTCGTTAGGTTTCAGGCGCATTAGCAATGAGTCTATCTATAACTAAATCCGGAATTGCGATCAGAATATCTAAATCATGGGTAAAAGAGATTGAGGCTAACGAGAAATCGGTCAACCTCGATTAATCCTTGACAATTTTTGGAGAAAATTGTATTATTTTTTCAATAGATAAGAAATTAAAGGAAGTTGTTCACGCGGCACAGCGCGCAACGGGTTAAAAAGCCTGTCGGTAATGCCACATGAAGGACACGACATAGAGGAGAACTCTCTCATGAAAACCCGGATTTCGACTTTAAGCGTAGTATGCCTCATCAGCTGCTTTGTAATCACTGGGTTGTCAACCCTCGCGAATGCAGACTACGACTATTACGGAGACCGATTGAGTCGCGAGCATCGCATCGCAAGCGATGTCGATGAATGGATAGAACGCGGGAATGCAACAATTACTGCCAGTCCTCGGTTTGAAGACGGCGTTCGACTCACCGCTTGGGCAAACGATGCTCAGGACACAGACAACTACGAATTCGCAATCGCCAGTGCAGTATATCTGTTTGAGATTCCGGTAGGGACACAATATATTGAAGTGTTGGTACGGTACCGAGGTGAACCCCATCGACTCGAAATTGAAGACTATGAAGAACCGATCGCAGGGCGCGCCTGGATCCGTAATACCAAACGTGAGGCGACGCGTCGTGGCTACTACGATAAAAACGCTAAAGAGACACGTTACGGCGATACCTTTGTCCTCCGAGCCAAAAATCGGTCCGAACATATTAAAATCCCAGCAGCCGGTCATGTCGAAGATGGATGGATGGAACTCCACATTGTTGCCGAAGGCGGCGAGCAGATTGACGTAGAGTACCTTGAGGTATCCACATATC
This sequence comes from Candidatus Poribacteria bacterium, assembly GCA_022823085.1. GTDB lineage: Bacteria > Poribacteria > WGA-4E > WGA-4E > WGA-3G > WGA-3G. The sequence goes on along the minus strand of JAJDXV010000132.1, from coordinate 20,228 downwards.
GCAGGCAACCGAAAGTTAGAGTGATTCAACGCTACACACCGACCTACCGTTGGCGGCCGTGGCATCGTTACACATACCTCTACTTTTACGACGGTCCTATCTATTACGCGACAGACTATGACTACTATCTCCGGTGGAGTTATCCGATTTACGACCACCACTATCTCTCAATCCGTTCGCATTATGGTGGTTATCTCGGACGCTACCGCGGCTACTATCCACGCGCATACTACCGCTACTATTCGCCGTACTACGGCTCCTATAGTGCTTATCGCGGTACACCGAAAGTTCACCAACGACGGACACAGTTGAATCGGTGGAGTGCGCAGCATGAAAATACACGTCAACAGTACAGTCGTAGCAGATTGTCTGCGAACCCTCAAAGACAGGATCGGGGGGCAGTCCGGAGGAGCGTTCGCACCACGCTCGAAAATCACCGGAAACAGACACCTGCAACAACAGAACGCGTTGCACGTCAATCAATTATCGCACAGAAACGACGCACGGTCGCCCCTGCTTCAACGCTCCGTCAAAACAGGGTAAGGCAGAGTACCTATGCTTCACAGCGTACCGTCAGTAAACAGCGGCGCTACCCGACCACAACACAGAATCTGAGTCGTTACAAAAGTTCCACTCAGACCCAACGGGCAACGCCGCTTTACAGACGTTCAACCGCTTCAACGAGCAAGTCGTTATCTTCAAGTACAAGCAGTACTTCGCGCCCGACGTATAGAAGTACGACTTCAAGTTCGCGCGCACGCGCAAGCAGCGCAACGACAAGTTCGTCACGTCAAAAATCAAGTGTCCGTAGTTCAAGCGCAACGAGCTCACGCACACGCGTAAACAGCGCATCTTCTACAAAGACCCGGACACGTCCGACGACATCAAGTTCAAGTTCATCGCGCAGTCGTTCAAGCAGTTCAAGTGACGATGACGATGACGATCGCAGTCAGACAACGCAACGCACGAAGCGGAGACGCTAATTGATAGGAGTAAAACAGGCTTCGTAGAACGCTCTGCAGACACGAAGCCTACAGAATCAGATGCGACTTTTGCTAATCATCTCGCTCCTGTTTTTCAGCCTCCATGCCAGTTTTGCGCAGGAGGCTGAAAACAACATAGAAACCACAGAAAAAACGGCTGAAACAGTGGAACAGGTTAAACTTGCTTCACCCGTCGGCGCAATGGTGCGCTCCGCCTTTGTTCCCGGATGGGGGCAGTTTTATAGTGGCAGCTACTACCGAGGCAGTCTAACAGTCTTAGGGATCGGTGGCTCTATCATCGGTGCCTTGTTAGCACAAAACTCCTTTAGTGATCGGTATGCAGTTTATGAGAGTATGGTTTGGAGCGGTTTTCATGGCGAAGCAGAGATTTTAGCAAGCTATGAATACGCAAACCAACGTTTCAAACTCCGAACATTTTTTATGTATACCGGTATCGGTATTTGGCTCTACAGCCTCATTGACTCTTATGTAAGTGCACACTTTAACAACGCGACGACCCTGATTCAGTCTATCGAACAGGATGCCCGAGATATTGAAAATTTGGGGATTGAAATCGGTGCGACCCCTACACGTCTTTATTTAGGTATTGTTAAAACCTTTTGAATTTAAGGAGAATGCTTAACATGTTCAAGATTTTCGCCAAAATTAGCGGTGTACTCATCCTACTGATAGCTTTTATGGGGTGTGGAGATGCCGATAAATACGGTCAAATTCCAGCTGAAGAAATGCTGCAAATTAGCAGCGTCTTAGACCAGTGGCGGGAAGGCTATGAAACAGAAGATGTTAATACCTACATTGGCACCTTCTGGGAAGAAGGTTTTCTCTATGTTTCCGACATGGGAACAGATGGAGACAAAACAGACGATGTAGAATTTGACGATATTCGACAGGAACGTGCCGCCGCGACTCGAGTCTTTGAACGGTTTCAAGACATCGAAATAGAACTCTCATCCCCGCCGGAAGTCTCAATGAATAAAGAGGGCACAGAGGCGGAGGTACGGAATCACTACAGAATCCAATTTTTCGTGTCAGATGGCTACGCACTTGAGGGTGGATACAGCGGCGCATACGCCGAAGGGGACAACCTCTTTATCTTTGAAAAGAGAAATAACGAATGGCGTATCGCTGAATGGCACGACGAAGCCTTCAACGAAGAAGAAATCCGTATCGCCAATAATCTATAGGTCGAAGAAAAGGAGGGGCAATTTCTACCCTAATATGTCAATATGTCGGGCAGAAATAGCAGATATTCATGCCGCAACAGGAGGAACACCTTCGCGATTACCTTCAACTCATCCGAAAGCATGACTTCACAATCTGTCTAAGTGTCCTATTGGTGTTAGGGATTGCCCTAATCGTTTCGCTCCGTTTGCCGAAAACTTATGCCGCATCCACTTTAATACTACTCGTACAACCGAGCACGGCACCCTCCTTTTCCTCAACGAACATCTTTCAAGATGTCCTCTCCGGCGGCGTTGACCGGCGTGAGATGGAAACCATCAGCACCCGATTTTCCACCGAATCAATGCTCAACACGGCCATCGAAAATCTCGAAGACAGCGGACACACAGGTGCTGTCGATCTTTTCCCGCCGGTCGGTAAACTCAAACAATTGCTGAAAGCACAAGTAAATCCAGATTCCGATTATATCAACATTGCCATTAACTTGACCGAGGCAGAAGGTGGAGAACGCAACGCAGCCCTCTTAGTCAACCAACTCGCAAAAGACATGCAAACATTACGAAGCGGAGATGAAGAAAACAGACTTAGAGAACACATGGCACTCCTCGAAAGTGAACAGCGAGACATCGAAGCAAAAATCGCAGCAAAATTACAAGAGCTTCTCGAATTCGTTCGCCAAAATGGAAGCCCAGAAACGTGGGGGCCTATGTTGACGAACTTGCTGGAGCGCAATGTCAGCGTCCGAGAAAGGATTGAAACGAATCGGCAACAACTCCATATCACGCGTGCAGGCATCGCACATTTCCAAGACCGCCTTAAGCAATTGCCTCAGCAGACGCGACTCTCAGAAACCTCTGCTCATAATCCGGTTTGGCTCTTTCAGCAGGAGAAACTCTTCAACCTCGAATCGCAGCGCGTAGCAGATACAAAAAAGGTCGGCAAGCATTCATCAGAATTGGAAGGTCTTAACGCACAAATCGCCGAAATACAGAATAAACATAAAAATACACCCTCGACCACTACCACAACGACCTACGGTCCTTCTTCGCATTATACTTTCATACAGAACCAGTTGGTCGCACTCCTACCCATCTTAGCAAGTTATGAAAATACCGAAGCGCGCCTTAAACAGGAATATGAAGACCTAAAAGCTGAACTGGCAAAAGCCCTCGAACAGATCCCCGAAAACCACGCGATTTTGACACAGATACAAGCCAGAATCCAGAAAATGAATATGCTCGCCGAAGAAATAGTCAAACGTTCGCTTGAAGTGAAGATATTATATGCCGAATCCAAGGTGCCGGCTCGTCGGAATCAGATAGGCGGTATAGAAATTGTCGATCGCGCTTCACCACGAAAGATCCCTGTCAGTCCACAGATCAAACTCATTCTTGTTATCGCAGGCATCGCAGGGCTGGTTTTAGGTGTTACAACTGCTTTATTTACTGAATATTTCAATAAAACCAAGGAAAACTTAAAATAAATACAGCGTTAGAAAATATCTGTAGCCTCGAATCTTCGGTTCGAGGCTTTTCTATTTTTGATATTTTTGTAAAAAAAATGTCATTTTTTTTTGAATTGTAGTATAATTATACCATGCCCAATAGGAATCGCTGTATTTGTTCATCCCTTAACACTGCAAGGAAACGATTTTGTTATCGTTCAACTGTCTTCAGGGAGATAGTAAACGCAAGGTAAAATTGATCCACACATTAGATACATTCTCGCGATACAGTCTCTATTGCCACACTTATGCCAAGAATGTGAAGACGGGGAACCAGATTTTAAGGCGACTTTAAGACGGGCGAAAAATCGAAAGTAGGATAGTGCTGATATTAAACTTGAAAATATATGACATTTATGGTATGTTTATCTCAAGTTTCACCTTAACGCGTGCTTTTTTCTCTTAAAAACTTAACGCGCGCTTTTTTCTGTTAAAAACTTGACAGAAATTTACATCAGTGCTATTTTAAAGGCTAAGAACAGTTTTGCGGGCATTTTATTACGTGTTTATCGCAAATTCCCGTAAAATAGACCCTTAATTTGTTGGAAGGAGACTCGCTGTTTCTCGCATCGTACAGTAACCGTAACTTGCACGTATTCTGTCCGACACTGGCGCGAAGTAAAAAAATTGCACTTACGCTACTTTTAAACGACGCAATTTTTAGACTTCCGTTTACAAGACAAGCAGTTTTCGTCCATTTTCAAGGTTTTTCATCGGAAACCCGGGTACTCGGAACGATTGACAACTTACTTATATCGTAACGCTGTTTCCCAAATATCCGATTCATTATTTCCAAGGAGGAAAAACAAAATAATGAACAGGCTAAAACAATCAATTGATGTTTTACTTGTAGCGACCTGTATCCTGAGTGCTTTTGTGCTTTACGGTTGTGGAGCACAGAGCCTTGGTCCACAAGAACCCCTATTACCAACGATTGAGGGGAGTTCTAAATTCTCAGCGCGTTTCCAGTTAGAAGAAGAACCGCAATTCTTCTATGACCTGTTCGGAAAAGAGCTGCTTGAAGGTAACGAGGTCTACAACTATCGTGAACAGAAAGAGTTCGACCAAAACGGCGAACTGTTTGTCGGTTGGACCGGTCAGTTGGATAGTGAAAGATTCTCAGCACAATTGGACAGAACAGTTTTAACAGAAGATAGTTACCGTGGAAGATATACCGAATTTGCTATCGGTGATAGCATGCGCTTCAAGCCGTCTACACTGTTTCCGAACCGCTATATCCTCTATAAAACAGAGTTTGACGGATTTCGATGGGATATTTCTTTCGCACAAGAACGGCACCTCTTCACACTCATCAACTCCCGTATCTCGAACCCTGTGCAACTGACAGACGCAGCGGCGAACCTCGCACCGACGCTCGGTCGTCGGAACGGTTTGAACGAAGATGCCGGTGTCCGGCACATTGAAAACGCACGTCTCGTCGGATTCCGGGCACAAGGTCTATTAGGTGACATCTTCCGTGTCGGGTTCACTTACATCAATCTCCATAAAGAACACCCCGAACGTGTTGAAAACCCGCTCATGGGTACCGTGGCAAATACTCCCCCAGAAACCATCTCTGTTATCTTTCGTGACGATTCACCCGAAGACAATCACGAAATCGTGAAGCAATTCTCCGGTTTTGATGAAAATTTACACAGTGAGAATATTCAGGGAGGTGTCGGTGCGGCTTTCAAAAACATGAAAGTTACGATCGTCACGCAAGCTTTGGAAGAAGTTGAACCCTTAACGCCCCAAGAAATTGAAGAGGGTGTTATTCCGCCTGAACCGAAGTCACTGCCAGCTGAAACCCAAACGATTGAAATCGGTATTAGCGATATCATCCCGATGACTATCGGTGGATTGCCAGCTACAATTCGCGACTCCACTGATGGAGAATGGAAAATCGCAGAGGGTTTCAACAAGATGAGAATTGTTCTCGTTTTTGCCGATCCAGATGGCACACCTTCTCCTGAAGTCGCGCAACTTGTTTCAGAAGGCGCAATCGAAGTTGAAGCGGACCCACGCACCGTTCAATCTGTCAACTTTGAAATGGTTGTCGCGGGTGACTACAATATCGCGATAATCGGATCCAGTGCAGCCAACAGAGCTGATTCAGATCCAGAAATCCAAGAATGGATCAAAACCGAAGATGGACACATCCAGATGCCTTATCGGGATGTTATTGAAGCCCCGGGGAACTATGGACAGTCCTCAGATTACACAAGTAACCGAACAACACAACTCGACAATCCGAGTTCATGGACAGGTGAAGGCAGACCGCGTAAAGTCAGTTATCGTTACGGCGCAGCACGCGCGGCACTCCTTTATGGTCTCGACTTAGAAGGTACCATCGGTAACGTCTTTGTCCGAGCGCACTACTCCATTAACGGTAAATATAAGCAGTACCCCACCATTCCGAAAGATAAGGTCGGGTTTAGCCGAGTCACAGAAACCATCGAAGGCGAAGATGGTGAGGAAAGCACCGGTATCTCCATTGATCCCGTTACGAACTTACCAGTAGATGCCAACGGAATACCGACCTATTCTGAAACTGAGGGTGAACGATTTGAAGCAATGTTAGGCGGCGATGGAACCGACGAAGACGGCGACGGAGCCCTCGGACGAGAAACCGCATGGTTCGTCCAACTCAAATCTCGTTTCGGCAAGTTGTACCTCGAAGGTGTCTACTACCATATCGACCCCGGGTACACGACAACCTATCTGAATTTCGGTTCTAATAGTGACAGAGATCAACCCTACTCACTACCACGGACACCTGAATCGCAATCCGAACAAGACCCGTGGGATGAAACCAATTACGCCCTCATTGAAGATGATGACGATGACGACGACTGGCCGGATGACATCGACTTCGACGGAGTCCTACCACGCGCCGATGACAGAGACCAAAACGGTGTCTTGGACTTCCAAGAAGATTTCCTTATCTTTGATGCTGATCCGCCCGTCTTCACAGACCTCGTTGACTTGAACAACAACGGAACGATTGACTCCCTTGAGGACGATTTTGAACCGCAGTATGAATATGGAGTGGATAGGGAAGGCTACCATGTTTTCGCTGAATACGATCTCCTGGATAACCTTTCACTCAAGGTTGGATGGCTCAACGAAAACGAAATTTCGAGCCGCCGACAGAACGACTCCAAATACCTACATGTCACTTATCAACGTGATATTCCGGACTTTGGAACCATACTTTTCCAAAACCGTTTCGTCCGAGTTCAAGACGACATCCCAGATTATACGATTACATTGCGTGTCGGTGAATTGGAACCTGTCCAAATTTCTGACGAACTCGATTTCTACAACGCCCGTGTCAATACAACAACACTCCAGTTCCTCTACACGGCTGTCCCGAACCTCACACTCGAAGCGAAGTTCCTCGTCGTCCTGCAACATCAGTATGAGCAGGATGCAGAAAATGCGATCTTCTTAGATGTTGAGGCAGCGGACCCTGAAAACTTAGATGATCCCCTTACGGCTGACCAACGCGTCGATTTCATGGTACCCGATGAACAGGTCCGCTCAAGTGGTGACAGACGCGAATTCCCGTTCTATCCAGATCACGGGATTAACGCACTTGACCCAGATGATACGGGGCTAATCTACGACCCGAATAACTGGAAAACGCGTCGCTACCCAGAACGCGATATTCGCAACCAACAGACGATTCTCAAGGCAAGATACGAGATTCCGCTCGGTGAACTGCCTTTCGTCGATAGAATCGGTGAAGATTTAACACTCACACCGATGGTTAAGTACATCTGGGATCGCGCATTTGACCGTAGTGCTGAAGAAATAGGAGACGCACTCAACCCGCGTCTATTCCTACCTACTGATAATGAACCCGTCGAATACCTACGCTTCAATCGCAGAAGCCGTGAAGATGTACTCGGTGTCCGGCTCGACTATCAGTTCTCACAGCGGATGAACATCCTTGGGGGTTTCCAATATCGGAAATTCACCAACCGGGATAATAACTTCAAAAACTATTTGACGAATTTCCCAGCAGATGAGGATGTTCCAGTACTCTACCGACCAGATTTGCGAACACGAATCTTTGAAGTTCAAGCGATCAACCGTGGTGAGTGGCTCGGATTTAACATTGTCATCCTCGCCGGTTACCGGCGAACCACCATCCTGCTTGATCACACGACGAGTAACACAACCTTCGTGCGAGCAATGATGGGTTTCTAAATGGTTTGGCGTATCGCTGGACACATCGCGTGTCCAGCGATACCGCTTTTAACGACATCACCTGGGATGCTGTTTTCGCCAACCTTCAAATCCGCGCGTAACTTCTGAGGCACTCAGGTGTTTTTAACGAAAGATAGTGTTATATTCGGAGTCGAAAAATCTATAGATATAGATACCAACTCCCACCCTGAAGATTCGCGTCGATGCACGCTTATATATAAAAACCAAGTTGTTAAGGCACTGCTCCCGTTTTATAGCCATGCAACGCATTACGATATAACTTGTAGAGACTTGCCACAACGTAATCGGCAAGTCTTCCTAAGGAGGATCAGAACGAATGATTCGTTTTAGTTTCATTTTAATATTAGTCGCTTGTGTCGGTTTGTCTACTGGCATCGTCTTTGCCCAAGATGATGGTGGCGCATCCGGCGGAACTGTCCGTGGTCAGATTGTTGATACAACCGCAGCCCAAAGTCCAATTGAGGGCGTTGAAGTCAAAATCGTTGCTACCGGTGGTGAAGAATACGCAGCGACAACCGATGCCAACGGTGATTACGAGAGATCAGGTATCCCGGCAGGCCGTTACCTCGTCAGTATCTACAGAGAAGGATACGGGGATCGCGTCGGAAAACCTGTAACAGTCGTTAACGGCGGTGATCATTTCTTGCCACTTAAAATGACGAAAAAAGATAATATCGTCACCTTCTTCCAGAAGTTTGGATTCGTCTTTTGGCCGCTTGCGCTCTGCTCCATCACAGCTCTAACTTTCATTATTGAAAGACTCTTTACCTTTGTCCGCAGTCGTTCCCGAATCGGAACTGAAGAGTTCATCGCCAGTATCACAGATTCATTGCGGAAAGAAAACATCATGGAAGCCGTTTCGACTTGTGAAGAAGCCGGTGGCCCGCTTGCGAACGTTCTTAAAGCAGGGTTACTCCGCTACAGCCAAGCACAGATCGAAGAACGCGATATTAGCAAAGAAGAGATTCAGGAAGCGATTGAGGAAGCAAGCCTCCTTGAAATCCCGGAACTTGAAAGAAATCTACCGGTCCTCGGTACGGTCGCAGTCGTTTCACCGTTGTTCGGCTTGCTCGGAACAGTTACCGGTATGATTAACGCATTTACCACAATCGCACTTGAAGGTACGGGTGACCCGCAGCAGCTCGCAGGTGGTATCTCACAGGCACTTCTTACAACTGCTGCCGGTTTAACAGTCGCAATCCCGTGTCTGATTTTCTTCCAACTCTTTGACAGCTGGGTCAACAGACACATGGTTGAGATTTCACAGGTTTCCACCGAAATTGTCAACCAGTTGATTGTCGGCGAAGCTGGTAACGCCTAAACGTGAATCGGGACGGGCGGGGACGCATACCCGCCCAATTCTGATAACCCGGTAGCGTGCGAATACACCAGCCCTAATCTCATTAACGAGAAAGGAGACTTTGAAATGCAACAAGTCGGTGAGGCCAAATTGAGCCTGCTTGCGAATAAAATGAGAGAACGCAAGGCACCAACCCTCAGCATGGCACCTATGATTGATTGCGTGTTCCTGCTCCTGATTTTCTTTATGGTATCAACAACATTCTCGCCGATCCCGGGACTCCGGGTCCAGCTTCCACCTCCAGGGAAACCTTCACCTGACAAACCGAAAGGTTTGACAGTACGGATCGCAAACCCAGAAGCCGGCGAGGAGAAAGGGACGATGGTGCTAAATGATGTCGTTGTACAAGTCGAAGAAATGTTCAACCAATTCATCAACGCACCTGACGAAGCCAAAAACATGTTGATCATACAATCCGAGCGGGATGTACTGCATGAACAGATTGTACAGGTGATGGATATCGCGAAACAGGCAGGTATAGACAAAATCGGATTCGCTATCGTTGCGCGAGACTAACAACCCTCACGCAACACCAACCGTAATCCATTTTCTATCAAAGGAGAAATCAGATGGCTCTAAACATGGCTCGACGGAAGAAAACAGGCGATGACGATGATATTCCCATGGCACCAATGATCGATTGTGTGTTCTTGTTGCTCATTTTCTTCATGGTATCTGCTGTCATGAAAGTTCCTCCGCCTTTCACCGTCACCTTACCCGATTCCGCGACGCAACACGAATTCACGCGGAAGAAATTCAACCTCTTCATTAACAGTGACGGACGTATCTCAATCGATGACCAAGAGATGCTGACACTCGAAGATATGGAACTCTTTATCGCAGCACACGAAAACCAGATCAGCACCTTGATTATCAAGGCAGATAAACGTGCGAAGCACGGTGTTGTCATTGATGTGGTAGAACGTGCGAAAATGCGTTCCAGTAAAACAGAGGGGCTTGAAATCGCTTTCGCGGTGTCGGAAGAAGACTGAGGAATACAACACAGTTAAATTAGAAAAGGCAGCGTTCGCTGCCTTTTTTTTTTAAACTCTGACCACTATAACAAGCAAATTGTAGTTTCTAACGTTTTCGTCTTCTACGGGATGCGGCTCTCCTTTTAAGTTTGACAGGTGCTGGCAGAGGCGGTGGCGGTGGTGTCACAACCTTCCAGAAGTACGGGAGGAAGGTTTCCCAATTGGCAAGAATCTTCTCAGCGTGTTGACTACCGGTATAGGCTGCGTGATTCTGTATAAGTGCCATCAGGTTCTTAATATCTGTCTCACCTGCCACCTTTCCGATTTTTACCCAATCCGAATTGCACTTTTTCTCAAACTGCTGTTTTTCGTCCAAGATGTATGCAGTACCGCCGGTCATCCCGGCACCGAAGTTTCTACCTGTTTCACCAAGAATCACGGCTGTCCCCGCGGTCATGTATTCACAACCGTGGTCGCCAACACCTTCTACGACAGTCGTCGCGCCAGAATTACGGACACAGAACCGTTCACCGGCTCTACCTGCTGCGTAAAGCGTCCCCCCCGTAGCACCATACAATACTGTATTTCCAACGATTGCATTCTCGTGCGTCTTGAACGACGCGGTTAACGCAGGCTTGATAACAAGTTCACCCCCTGCCATACCTTTACCGACATAATCATTGGCTTCACCGGTTAGCACGAACTGCACACCGCTGATGCAAAAGGCACCGAAGCTCTGTCCTGCACTCCCCTCAAAGTTACACTGAATCGTTCTATCGGGCAAACCAGCGTCTCCATAACACCGTGCGATTTCGCCAGATAACTTCGCGCCTACCGTTCTATGCGTATTGCGAATCGCATAAGAGAGCTGAATCGATTTTTTCTTTGCAATCGCTTCCTCTGTATCATTCAAAATCTGATCATCAAGCGGAATGTCTTCTCGATCATTGCGTTCCTGTAGATGATAGCGAGGCTGTGTGCCAGTTGGATCAGCAGGTGTGAGAATTTCACTTAAATTAAGCATCGCAGCTTTCGGATAATCGGCGAGGTCAATCGGTTGCAGCAATTCAGGGCGACCGATAATATCATTCAAGGATCTGTGTCCGAGATTTGCCAAGATAGCACGGACCTCGTTCGCCACACCGAGCATGAAATTGACGACCATCTCCGGGGTCCCCGGATACTTCGCACGGAGTGCAGGGTCTTGCGTAGCGACACCGACTGGACACGTATTTAGGTGGCACTGACGCGCCATCACACATCCGGTTGCGACCATCGCTATTGTGCCGAAGCCATACTCCTCCGCGCCCAACATTGCGGCGATGACAATATCACGTCCGGAACGCATTCCGCCATCCGCGCGTAAAACAACGCGATCGCGCAACTGGTTCATCACAAGTGAACGTTGTGTTTCCGCAAGTCCAAGTTCCCAAGGGGTACCAGCATTCTTGATAGAACTCAGCGGAGACGCACCCGTCCCCCCTTCATGTCCGCTTATCTGGATGACATCCGCATATCCTTTTGCGACACCTGACGCAATCGTTCCAACCAGAAATTCAGATACCAGTTTCACGGCGACTTTCGCTCGCGGATTCGCCTGCTTCAAATCATAGATGAGTTGCGCTAAGTCTTCAATAGAGTAGATGTCGTGGTGGGGTGGCGGTGAAATCAGCGGAACACCTGGCACAGAGTGTCGGATAGAGGCGATTTCAGCGGTCACTTTGTGCCCCGGAATCTGTCCACCCTCGCCCGGTTTAGAGCCTTGCGCCATCTTAATTTCCAATTCCTTCGCCGAAATCAGATACGTCGGTGTCACACCGAAACGTCCAGATGCCACCTGTTTGATAGCACTTGAAGCGAGGTCGCCGTTAGGCTGCCGTTTGAAACGCGTCGAACTCTCTCCACCTTCTCCACTCCCCGATTTCGCGCCGATCCGGTTCATCGCGATGGCTAAGGTCTCGTGTGTTTCACGGCTCAACGCACCAAAAGACATGCTACCGGTTGTAAACCGCCGAACAATGGCCTCCGCTGGTTCTACTTCCTCAATCAGGATCGGTGTACTCGGTCTGAATTCGAGTAGATCACGCAGACTTGCAGGTTCACCTTCCTCAATAGCGTCAACATATTTTTCATAATCTTCGGATTCACCCGCCTTGACGAACTTATGGAGCGATTTAAATACTGTCGGGTTAAACGCATGGAACTCGCCGTTCCGACGGAATCGGAAATAGCCTGCCTCTTCAAGTGAAGCGTCGTCTCCGCTCTCTGAAAACGCTTTTGCGTGGAAATGGAGTGTCTCTGCAGCGATCTCAGCAAACCCGATGCCGCTTAAGCGTGAGGTTGTCCCCGTGAAACATTTATCAATAACCGTTGCATTGATGCCGAGCGCCTCAAAAATTTGCGCACCGCGATAGCTTGAGACCGTCGATATCCCCATCTTCGCCATAATCTTCAGAAGCCCTTTTTCGACAGTCGCTTTGTAGGTCTCAATCGCTTGCGCTGCTGTAAATTCTTCAAGTTCGCCTTCCTCAGTGAGATGAACAATCGTCGAGAAAGCGAGATACGGATTGACCGCCGCTGCGCCATAACCGATTAAGACGGCAAAATGGTGTTCTTCCCTTGCGTCTCCGGTTTCAGCGATGAGACTCACCCGCATCCGTTTCCCTTCCCGGATGAGATGGTGATGGACAGCACCAACAGCAAGTGCCATCGGAATCGGTGCGGAATCACGATCGACATCCTTATCACTTAACACAAGCAGTGTCGTTCCTGCATCAACCGCTTCTGAAGCCCGTTGACACAACGCTTCCAAAGCAGTCTCTAAGCATTCTGTCCCAGAAAATACTCGGAAACAGACAGAAAGCGTCGCTACCTGAAAATCAGGGTTATTGAGCTCCCGTAACGCCTGTAAATCTGCATTCGTCAAGATCGGTGATGGTATCCGGATGAGTCGAGCGTGTGCTTCAGTTTCCGTAAGTAGGCTATGTCGCCGCCCTAAGTAAGTTGTCAGCGACATCACCAACCGTTCTCGGATTGAGTCAATAGGCGGATTCGTTACCTGTGCAAAACGTTGCTTGAAGTAACTGTAAAGCAGATGCGGGTTGCGAGAAATAACTGCTGGTGGCGTATCATCACCCATCGAACCGACCGCTTCTTTCGCTTCCGTTACCATCGGTTTGATAAACCGTTCAACATCCTCAGTCATATAACCGAAGGCTTTCTGATATATCGGAAGCTGCTCAGGAACAGTCTCTGTTGTAGGCGCGGCATCGTCTTTTTTGCTCGGTAGTGTTACAATACCTTTCTGTACCCATTCGGCATAAGGTTTCCGCTCGGCAACACCGTGCTTAATTTCCGAATCTTTCAGTAGTTTCCCTTGCGCTGTATCGACAGCAATCATTTGCCCCGGTCCCAAACGCCCCTTTTCCACGACGCGATTGTCGTCAAGTTCAATAATACCGACTTCAGAACCCATCACAACGATGCCGTCCTCAGTTACCTTATAACGTGCCGGTCTTAAACCGTTTCTATCCAGACAGGCACCAACGACAACACCATCTGTAAACGCAACCGCCGCCGGTCCGTCCCAAGGTTCGCCGACACATGAGAGATACTCGTAACAAGCTTTGAGTACATCCGGCATATCCGAAATCTGTTCGTAAGCCTCTGGAATCAAACACATCATAGCGTGTAGGATATCGCGTCCAGAATGCGTTAGCAATTCCAGCACGTTATCCAAACTCATGGAATCACTACCGTGTGGATTGATAATCGGTGCGAGTTTTTGAAGGTCTTCATCCCAGAGTGGGGATTGCAAATCAGACTCTCGCGCCCGCATCCAATTCCGGTTGCCCATTAAGGTGTTGATTTCACCGTTGTGTGCGAGCGTATGAAAGGGTTGCGCAAGCATCCATGTAGAAGAGGTGTTTGTGCTGTAACGTTGGTGGAAAACAGCGAGTGCTGCCGCAAAGTCAGGGTCTTTTAAGTCGAGGTAAAATTGTGTGAGTTGCGGTGCGACTAACAGTCCTTTATAAACAATCGTTCGATGCGAAAACGAGGCGATATGGAACTCATCAAGTCCTGCAGCGGTGATCCGATGTTCCAACTCTTTGCATATCAGGTATAGACGTTGTTCAAAAGCGTCGTCGCTGAGTTGTTCCGGCCGCCCTATCAATACTTGTTCGATTTCTGGTAGCGTTTCCAACGCCTTGTCTCCAAGCGCGGAAAGGTCCACCGGAACCGATCGCCATCCGAGGAGCGGAATGCCGTACGCCTGTAAAGCCTTTTCAATGCGCGCGCGTCCCTGTGCCTGTGCATCCTTATTATGCCGTGGCAGGAAAATCATCCCGACTCCCACGTCATTCATTGAATCTAAGCGGACTCCGAGTTTCTCAAGTACCTTTTTAAATAATTTTTCTGGAATCTGTGTTAAGATGCCTGCCCCGTCACCTGTTTTTGCGTCAGCCGCCACTGCGCCTCGGTGCGTTAAATTCGTGACCGCTTGTGTCGCCATCTTGATAATCTCGTGGCTCCGACTTCCACAGCGGTTCGCAACAAAACCGACGCCACAGGCATCCTTCTCATTTACATCGTTGTACATTTGTAAGCTAACTCTCCATACATTCTTCCATATTTCTTATATTGTGGCTTTGTTGAGTGGACTTTTACATTTCGCCATTTCATTGCAGGACTCGCGTACCATAACTTGACGTTCCTCTATCTAAGATACAAACAAATCGGAGAATGGACACCACTTCGCGATTGGATAAATCTGGTGGACAGATCAAATCGGACGCTGTCCATTCGTATCCTGCCGAACATAGCGCGCCCGTAGGCAAGAGAGAACCTCTGGAATCAACAAAGATCCGCAATCGTACCGACGACGATCCGCGAACAATTTGGCGGGTTTACATCATTAGGTTTGATCTCCATTTTTTTGAGTCAAAGCCGTTTATTCGTCTTAATATTATATCCTAATTTAAGCGAAAAGTCAAATCATTTCACTTGTCACTTAGGTCTACTCCGCCTTAGGTATCTCCTTATTTAACTGAAAACATATCGACCCTCTGAGCAAATTGAGTCAGGCAGCTACACGATCAATATCCGACTGCACATCCGTCACGCCTCGGATCCGAACCGGCGATCAGTGTGTCGAAAGACGGATGAATAAAAATCGCTTGTCCGCCACCAAAAAAGGTGTTCCCCGATACGATACGATGTCCCCGCTGTGCCAACGCGGCTTGCACATTCATCGGAATACCCGCTTCTAACATAACCTGTGAATCGTCCAACACTCGGAACCGCGGCGCATCTAAGGCACTCTGAACATCCATATTGAAATCAACCAGATTGCACACAAACTGCAAATGCCCCTGTGTTTGCATCTGTCCACCCATGACACCGAAGGCGACCAACGGCACACCATCTTGGACAATCATGCCCGGGATAATCGTGTGCAGGGTCCGTTTATGGGGCGCAATGCAATTCGCATGCATCGGGTCAAGCGAAAAACCGGCACCCCGGTTCTGCAACATAATACCGGTATCACCAGCCGTTATACCTGAACCGAAACCGGCAAAGAGGCTGTTAATGAAAGAGACAACATTCCGCTCACTATCAACGACACAGAGGTAGACCGTATCACTGCCCATTGAAGGAACACCGGCACTCGGTCCGACGTGTGCACGTTCTGCTGAAATACGTGACCGCTGGCTTTTTGTATAATCGTCAGCGAGCAGTCCAGCTACCGGTACATCTACAAAAGTCGGGTCTGTCACATACTTATAGAGGTCTGCGAACCCCAATTTCATCGCCTCAACCGCGTAATGCAGATGTTCGGAACTGTTATGTCCCATCGCACCGAGACCAAATCCCTCAACGATATTCAGCGCAAGCAACGCAGCGATCCCTTGTCCATTCGGCGGAATCTCGTAGACATCATAACCGCGGTAATTCGTAGAAATCGGTTCTACCCAATCAGATTTGTGATCCGCGAAGTCTTGTCGTGTGAACAACCCGCCATTCTCATCGGAGAACTGGACAATCTTATCCGCAATCTCACCTCGATAAAAGGCATCGCGTCCACCTTCCACAATCAGTCGAAACGTCCGAGCGAGATTCGGTTGACGAAAGATTTCACCCGGTACAGGTGCCTTACCGTTCATCAAATAATTCTGTGCTGAATCGGGATGCTGTGCCAACATCGCCGCACTACCTTGCCAAGAGAGACTAATTTGCGGACTGACCGGAAATCCGTTCTCAGCATAATCCATCGCAGGTTGTAGCACCTCTGCCAACGGCATCGTACCGCATGCATCAAGGAGCGTTGCCCATCCATCAATTGTGCCAGGCACCGTAACCGGGTACATACTCCCAAAAGCCGGAATACGGGTCAATCCCTGCTTGGTAAAGAATTCCAGTTCTGCAGCGTAAGGTGCCCTACCGCTTGCATTTAAGCCGCGGATGCTCCCATCTTTAGGCTGATAAACCAGCATGAAAGCATCGCCACCGATACCGGTTGACATCGGTTCGACGACGTTGAGGACAGCAGCAGTCGCGACCGCTGCATCAATCGCATTTCCACCGTCGCGTAGAACTTGTAATCCCGCCTGTGCTGCAAGTGGCTGACTCGTTGCAACTGCACCGTGTTGGCACATCACAGCAGAACGACCCGGTCCAAATCGGTTTGGGGCGTACCCATCAAACATTCACTTTCTCCTATCTTCAGACTAATACCACTATAACACGCATTGCTTTTTTTGTCAAATTTAGCACCGATGCAACTTTACATAGACATTTTATAGAATTTATGGTACACTTCTAAGCAGAAAAAGTTAAAATTGTTTTCAAAAAACTTCCATGTAGGTAAAACCGAGTAGACATTCATGAAGTCAACCGATTATAGCGACAATGTTTTTATCAATTGCCCATTTGACTCAGCTTATAAACCGTTGTTTGATGCTATAGTATTTGCCGTACATGATTGTGGTTTTGTTGCCCGCTGTGCACTTGAAGAAGGTGATGCAAGCCAAGTTCGGATTGACAAAATCTATAATAGACATTATAGTGATTTAAGAATTTGTACCACAATCTGTTAGATTGTGGGCTTTAGAGGCTACCGCAAAATTCAAACGCAGGATATAAGCAGTGACAGCAAAACGACAGTGGATAGAACACAGTTTTCGCCACTCATAAGGAAAACCTCAATTAAACTGTTATAATGTCTAATATTATTGAGGATTGTCGCTACGGAATCCATGATATATCTCGGACGGAATTAGATGAGGTTTCGCGTCTTCCTCGGTTTAATATGCCCTTGGAGTTAGGAATTTTTCTCGGAGCAAAAAGATTTGGTGTAGAAGACCAAAAAAGAAAAAAGTGTCTTGTAATGGACAAAGAAGAATATCGGTATCAAAAATTTATTTCCGATATTGCAGGTCAAGACATTTCGATGCATAACAACAACCCTGAAGAAGTAGTAAGAGTAGTTCGGGATTGGCTTCGTACCTCATCGGAACGCCAGAAAATTCCAGGAGGCGGCATTATTTGGAGACATTATCAAGATTTTCTGAATGATTTACCCCAACTGGCTCAAAAATTGCAGTTAGAAATTGAAGATTTCAAATTCTTCAATGCATTCAATGATTATACTTTCGCCATTGCGGAGTGGCTGAGTCTTCAGCCTCGTAGCGAACCCTAACATATTTTCAGGAGGTAATTAGAATGGCAGGACAAAGAATTGTCAAATACCCACCCAAACGAGGACAGATTCCAAGATCAAAAGTCAAGCGGGCAGTAAGAGAAGTTCTTGAGGCGAGAGGGGTCCCTATAGAGCCTAAACGGGACACCTATAAATATCATCTGAAGCGCGGTAACAAAGTTATCCGTAGTGGAATCACAAACGACTTGGACCGTCGTGAAAAGGAACACCAGCGGAACTATGGTAAAGATGTCCATGTTCAACAAGTTGGGAACCGTACAACACGAGAAGGGGCGAGGGAATGGAAAAAGAAGCAACGGCGTGGCCCGTCTTAATTTTTGTGCTAACATAGCCGATAATAACTAAAAAATCTGCGATTTGGATAACAGCGCTTTCTTAAATTGGTTCATCAATTGGAGCAATGAGATCATGGGCTTTCCGATGGACCTCACGAGCATAAAGTCGGAGATAAGTCCCTAATTCCTCCAAATTTACGTCATGTTGTCGGTAGTCATTCTCAGAAATAATAATTGTCAGTTTTTCACAGAATTTCTTTTCGGTACAGGCAGCAATAAACGATGTAATGATTTCTATAATCATCTGTTCCCTTGAAATAGGAATCCCAGAATGTCCGGTACCTAAAACAGGTACTACAAGAGGCTTCAATGTCCCCTGCACCCCAATATAATACCAAAGACTTCCTAAACCCTCTCTTACATTATCAAGGGAACTTTCAATACCTCCATATTCACGGAGTTCGTCAATTGCAACAAAGTAAGCAACCTGCCCTCTCGGTGATACTTTTATTACCTTACCAATCTCATAACTTTCTTTCCTCTCAGGTTTTTCCCCATCTAAAACAAATTCTTCCGCAATTAAGGCATCCGTTAATTCTTGCTTCAGGTATTCTACCTTGTCATAATATTTGTTTGTGAATTGCCCTTGTAAACTTTCAGGTGAAACCGGGCCGTCTAACATATCCGTCTCAAATGCTGTATTCGCACTTATAATAAAGGCACCCTCAATACTAAAAATATCTCCAACTCGGATTTCTATTGAGATATCTTGCCCTTCCAACCTGTGAGTTACTGAAAGCATTTTTGCACATTTTCGTAAGTACCGAGCAGTGCCAATCATTAATCCTAAGAAAAAAATGATAATAAGCAGCCTAAAGTTACCGCGTGACCAATCCTCAAACTTATACCATTTCTAAAAGTTTATATTGCATTAACCATACACTGTCCACCCAGGCCCGGTAGGTTCGGTTTCCTAACCGAACCGGGCATAACTCAAAAATGGTGGCACTTTTAAGACGAATCGTCAATTAGAATTGGTATTAGAATAGAAATGAGATAATATCTCAATGACTAACCAACTGGTGCTATACACATAACAAGCAGTTGTTATTATCGCCTTGAACGGTTGGCAATTTTTTAAATGCTGCCATGAAAGATAGATAGGCCATCTCATAGGCTAAAGTTACTTCATTCTCCGTAAAAGTGGGAGACGCTCCCATAGTGGAATTTTCTTGGAAAATCTGTCTTCGCTGTCAGGAGGATTTTCAAAGAGCGATCCTTGATTGGATGTTTCCAATCCTAAGCTAACATAGTCATCCGGCTTGTAATAGTACGGACTGGAGTCTGCCTGTCGTCTAAGCAAACTATGTTTCTCCGGCCATGTTTCTAGGGCGTGCTGTAAAATAAGGGCGTTAAAACCGATATGAACTGAGAGCTTGTCCCCAATGATAGAGGGACACCTTATAAGATCACGATGTCTTAAACCGTTCAAGTTAACACAGATTATTGGCAAATCTAACGCCAACGCTTCCTCAATCTCCCATTGTACAAACTGGAGATAACGTGTCCTTTCCCCAACTAAAACGACAAAGGCTCGCGTATCTTGGATATGTGCTCTGAGTTGATGCTTGACAGTTTCCTCAAAACTTGCGTTATACACCGTGTTTAAATCATGAGCGTCATAAAAATTAAATTTTGTTCCATCGTCTTGCTTCCATGCCCGCATCAACCAATAATAATGAATGTCACTATCGCTATCAAAGCAAACGTAGAATTTGTTTCTATAAGCCACAATGTCACCTTCTTTTCGAATCATTATATCTATTAGTATAGGGTGTGTAAAGTTTTTGGCAGCGTATTTTTGAAGATATGAGTTGAAGTTTGTGCATAAAAATGGTATCCTCTCGCAAAGATGATAAAGTTGAGTATCGTAAGGAGAAGATACCATGTCTAACATTGTAGCAGAAATTCAG
>JAJDXV010000033.1 GCA_022823085.1 Candidatus Poribacteria bacterium | reverse complement strand
CAAAAAGCAGTCGTTTCTAACACAATAGAGACCCAAAAACAGGTTTAGAAGCCAATCCTAACATCTGTTCGGGAGCTCTAACGGGAGAACACTGCCAACTTTTCATAACTCCTAAACTTAGCAAACTGTCCAAACTATAGGATTTTTTTAATGCAGTTCGACAATACCGACAGGCAGTCGTCGCTTATTTATATGATACGAAGGCATTCGGCTCTCGACAGTGGTTCGCAGCGGACAAAAGTAAAGTGGACTGGGACACGCTGCCTCAGTTTTCCTTTCAAAGAGATGATATAGGTGTAAATGCCAAGCGAGCATTTCCAGATTTGTTCCTACTGCTGACGATCAACTTAATCTTGTTTGTAATAATATTTCTGTTTTTTCTCAGGAGTGAAGTGTGAAGTAGTTAACAGTTATAAGTTAAGAGGGTTCACGGACTCTGAACGGCTTTTTCTTTTAACCTACCACTTATAACCTATAACCAATTTTCTGAAAACTGATAACTGACAACTGAAAGGATTACGCAGTAATCCGTACTGATAACTAATAACTCATGTGGCATATCGCAAAACGAGAACTTTACGATAACTTAAATAGCCTCCGGTTTGCCCTGACAACCGTGTTATTGTTGGGATTAATGCTAACAAACGCAGTTGTGCATCTCCGAGAACAACCCGTTAGCGTACAGAAGTATCTTGCTGCTGTCAGGGATGCCCGTAATGTTTTAGAGGCGCGGGCGGATAGTTTATATGAACTTGCACGGCAGGGCCCCGGAAAGCTTTACAAAAAACCGTCCACTCTCCATTTCTGTGCAGAAGGCGGCGACCCCTTTCTGTCAGGTGCTGTTGAGTCAAATCACTACTTTTGGGGAAACGGCGATCTAAGGAGTTTCTGGCAGATGCGGTATCCAGCTGCAACCCTAAATCTGACAAATATTCGCCCAGACGTTACGAAAATAGATTGGGCATTTGTGATCGGTTATGTGTTGAGTCTGATAGCACTCCTGTTTACGTTCGATTCCGTTGCTGGTGAACGTGAACGCGGCACCCTTCGATTGATATTAGCCAATTCAGTGCCGCGCCACACCGTACTGGTCGGCAAGTTTTTAGGGGCGTTGATGAGCATTAGTATCCCTTTCGCACTAACTGTGTTGATAAATCTTTTGGTGTTATCCACATCAAGTACAATCTCTCTCGGCCCTGATGCATGGGGACGCTTAGGTATCATCTTCTTTGTTGGTCTCTTGTACATAAGTCTGTTTCTGGCGTTGGGGTTGCTTGTGTCTGCACGTGTGCAGCGCAGCGCAGTAAGTCTGGTCATGCTTCTACTGACTTGGGTTACACTTGTGGTTTTTATGCCGAGCGTTCTCGCGCTAATTGCCAGCGGTTTCTCCTCACCGATGTCGAAAGATGAATTACGGATACGCCAGAAACAGATTAATGACAAACACCTTACGGAATACCGGCGCGGACTCGGCGGACCTAACTCAGAAGCTTTAGAGGCAGGAAGCAAGTATGTCACACATGAAGCAGTAGAACAGGAACGCTTGATCGAAAAGCGGTTGGACGAGCAGATCGTACAGGTTCAACATGCCCGTTCTATAACTCGCATCTCACCGACTGCAGTCCTTCAACATCTTCTTGAATCCTTTGCTGGAACCGGTTTTGAGCGGCATCTACAATTTTTAGAGAATGCGCAGCGCTACGCCAGCGAATACCGCAAATTTATCGTTGACACCGATAGCGGGGACCCAGAAAGCCTCCATCTCATAGGTGTTCGGAGAGCCATGTCTAAAAAACCTGTGCGTCCAGAATCCATCCCGATCTTTGAGGATTCGATCAGTCTGAGTAAAGATTTCAATGCAGCAGCGATAGATTTATTATTGTTGACACTATTTTTCGTTGTTCTTTTTTTTGGAGCGTATCTCGCGTTTGTGCGTGTTGAGGTGTAACAGCAGTTACGCAGCCTCTTCGCTGGCGAAATCTGCAATCTCACCGACTGTGTATAATATATAGGGATTCAGAAAAAATTGCGTAAGTTCAGTTAAAAAACATTGACGCGAAGTTGGAAAATTGATAAGATACACAAAGAAATTGAAATTACATTTCGTGTTAGTATTGGAGAAATAGATGGCAGCAGCCCCGACGAATCGAGAAGTGATTGCACAGTGGCGCGATGAACCCGCGCCGTTACTATCATTACTACACGCCTTTCATGACCGAGACGGGTTTATCTCGGAAGCAGCTCTTCGCGATATCGCCATCGGGCTTCGGATTCCGCTTGCTGAACTTTTTGGCACGCTAACATTTTATCACCATTTTGCACGTGAGGCACCGGGACAAGATGCGCCGCGGGTCTGCACCGGACCTGTCTGTCGGTTGCAAGGCGGTTTGGAAATTCTTGAGGCACTCAAAGACGAAGGGGCGACCGAGATGCCGTGTGCTGGAAGGTGTGACGATTGTGTGCCTGTCCTGAAAGGACATGAGGTATTCGTTGGGAAGCAAGCAGACACTCTTTCTGTACAATCCTCCCCTTTACCCCCACCCTATCCGGGCGATGGTGAAGAGTGTATCTTCGCCGAAATTCGCGAACCCGAACAAAATACACTAACAGGCTACCGACGCACCGGTGGCTATGAAGCGTTGACGCGTGCGGTAACAACGCTTACACCAACAGGTGTGATTGAGACGCTTAAGGAGAGCCAACTTGCGGGTAGAGGTGGTGCAGGGTTTCCGACAGGTATGAAGTGGGAATCGGTCTTGAATGCACCGGGTGAACCGAAAACAATCGTCTGCAATGCTGATGAAGGCGAACCGGGCTGCTTTAAAGATCGTGTCATTCTCGATTATGCGCCGCACGCTGTGATTGAAGGGATGGTGCTTGCCGCTTACGCGACAGGTGCGACGCGCGGTTTCATCTATCTCCGATACGAGTATCCGGAGACTTTAAAGACACTTGAACGTGCCTTGTCAGAAGCGGAGGCAGCGGGGTTGCTTGGCGATTCAATCCTCGGTGAAGACTTTAATTTCCACATCTATATTCGACGCGGGGCAGGTGCTTATGTCTGTGGCGAAGAAGGGTCGCTGTTGAATAGCCTTGAGGGGAAACATCCGTTTCCGAGGAACCGTCCACCCTATCCTGTGACGCATGGATTTGAGAACCTACCGACTGCCGTGAACAATGTAGAGACGCTCGCTGCGGCGACACAAATTCTACGACACGGTGCCGCGTGGTATAAGGGTCTGAGTTATGATGAGGATTTGGCAGGCACAAAGATTATTAGCCTCTCTGGCGACATCCAGAGACCTGGGAATTACGAAGTACCGTTCGGACTTCCGTTGAAAACGCTTCTCTACGAATGGGCAGGTGGTGCGCCGGACGGACGCGAAATCCAAGCGATTACGACAGCTGGACTTTCTGGCGGATTTATTGCAGGCGACGATCTGGATATTACGATTGATGAACCGAGTTTCCAAAAAGTGGGTGCGATGCTCGGCGCAGCGGGGATCATGGTGTTCGATAGCACACGGGATATGTTTGGCGTGGCACGCAACGCCATGGAATTCTTTGCTGAGGAGTCTTGCGGGAAATGTTTTCCGTGCCGTATCGGGACGCAGCGGTTGACAGAACTTTTGTCTGCACCGTTGGGATCGGATTCGGAGGCACTAATCTCAGAGATCGGGGCAGTGATGAAGGCAACGAGTGCGTGTGGACTCGGGACCGCCGCGCCAAACATTACAGACAGTCTGATGCGCTACTTTTAACATAGCATGTGGAGTCGCGGGTTTATACTTCTTTGTGCCATTGTGTTTGTTGTCGGTTTGGTGACGGGACCGGTACAGATGCTGTTTCCGGTCTACGCGGAGACGGTTTTAGAGGAGAGCGCGCTGTTCGCGGCACTATTGCGCGCATTGCCTATCGGGCTGGGGGGTATCTCAGCACTGATAGGTGGAACACTCTGCGACCGGTTCGGACGGAAACTGACCGTGCTGATCGGGATGACCGGGGCAGTCGTGGTCGGCACCCTTTTTACAACGCAGATACCGTTGTTCTTGTGGGGGATCCTCTGTTATGAAGGGATTGCTTCGGGTTTCAAAACCGCAGGCGGACAGACCTATCTGATTAGTTCGGTGTCTCCTGAGCGGTTGGGGTTAGCGACAGGGCTGTACTTCATCAGCAGTACTGTCGGGAACGCGATCGGGAGTGCTATTGCAGGTGAGGTTATTGATCGTACCAGTTATAGTGCTTTTGGGATCGGGGCAGCGGTTCTGGCGGGTGTGCTGTTTGTAGGGGCGTGCCTCTTTCTACCGCGGTTGGCACACGCTTCAAATACGCAACGGAGGCGTGAGGGGATATGGAAGTCAACGCTTAACGTTGCAGCGTATCTGAGTCTGATTCGGCGGCGAGAAATGCAGATGCTGGTCGGTTTACGCGTTTTTCCGACCTATTATTGGGGTTCCGTGAACCTGCTAATGCCGGTCTTGATTGCGCGTATCGCTGGCGTGAAGGCGACGGGTTATTACGGGGCAGTCAGTCTTTTGTTCGCTTTCGGGTGCCAATTGGCTGTTGGACGGATCTGTGATGTGGTTGGGCACCGTGCGCCTGCGCTTGTGGCGAACGCAATCGTTACACTTCTCGCTTTTGGTGTGGCGTTCTTTCACAATTCTTTCATCGCACTGCAGGTCTTCGGAATTCTCGGTGCGGGCGCGGCATGGGCACTTTCGACGACAATCCCACGATTTATCAACGAATTTACTGAACCTGATGAGAAGGGACACGGTGTCGGTCTGACACATTTGGCGTGGAGTACCGGGTTTCTGCTCGGTTACGTTGCAAGCGGTTTTCTGGTTAACATCTCTGTTCATGTTCCGTTTATTGTCGCAGGAATTTCCCTGAGCTTTTCGACGGGTATTGCCTATAGACTTTGGCAGACGAATATTGGGCGCGCAAACTAAATAAATATTTCGGTAATCGTTTATGGCGGTAATTTTTAGGGATCGCGAGCACAGCTCGCTCCTACTATAAGAGGCTGCTGATGCACTACCGAATTAAAATCTTACTAAGAAGGGAATGCTAATGATTATTGCAGAACTTGATTTAGAAAATGCTGAACATCGTGAACTCACTGATTCCGAGTGGCGTTATGCCGACGGGCTTGTTCCGGGTGAACCGAACGGTGGCTTGGTCGATCAGTTGCCGGAAACGCCAGCGCGTCTTGCTGATTATGACGATTCGGATTGGGATATTTGTGAGAACATCCAAGCGGTTATCTCAACTGGATTGTGTTTCGGTTGGTATCGGATCACCGTTACAATTCCTGAAGCGGTTGATGGGGTTTCCGTCGCCGGTTCGCAAGTGTGGTTTCATACGTGTATTGATGACTACGGTGAGGTCTGGGTTGACGGTGAGATTGATCTGGCTTTTGGAGAATCGGGACGTGGTGCTGCCTCTGGTTTCAATGCGCCGCAGCGCGTCGTTGTGAGCGAAAGCGCGGAGCCGGGTGCGAAACATGTCATCGCGTGTTTGGCTGTGAATGGTCCATTCGGTAGACCCGGTGGCGGTATTTTTCTCCGTTTCGCGAAATTAGAGTTTGAATCTTCTTAATTATGGTCCGCTGAACTGCTCTCCATTACATTACGAGCAGGTTTTCGATTAAGTATTTGATTTATAGTGAAACCTAAAAATAAAGAGACACTTGCCTCGCCCCGGTAGGTTCGGTTTCTAACCGAACCGGGCCCGAGTGTTCTATTAATTCTAAACTTTACTATAATCAGAGACATTAGCCCGTAACGTAGTGGAGGGCGGGCTTAAGGAACGCATCCAATGGGCTAAACACACATTGTTTCCCCGCAAGGTAAGATAAAATAGAAAGGAAATCAGTGCTTAAAAAGGCGGTCGTCTTGCTGAGTGGCGGCTTAGATTCAACGACAATCCTCGCTATCGCGCGCGATGCGGGTTATGATACATATTGCATGAGTTTTCGGTACGGTCAACGGCACACGGTGGAGCTGCAGTTTGCAGAAAAGGCAGCAAAAGCATTCGGTGTGAAACAACACGTGATCGTTGACATCGATCTGCGTATCTTCGGTGGTTCCGCCTTGACAGCCGATATTGCAGTGCCGAAGGATAGGGCGGATGGAGAGATGGGGGATAGCATACCGATAACTTACGTCCCTGCTCGGAACACGATTTTTCTCTCCTACGCGCTCGCTTGGGCTGAAGTGCTCGGTGCGGATACCATTTTTATCGGTGTCAACGCTATGGATTATAGCGGCTATCCAGATTGTCGTCCCGAATATATAAGTGCCTATCAAAAGATGGCGAACCTTGCGACGCAAGTTGGTGTTGAAGGGAAAACAGAACTGAAGATCCGCGCGCCACTTATTGATAAAACGAAGGCGGAAATCATCCGAATCGGCACAGCACTCGGTGTCGATTATAGTCTCACTTTAAGTTGTTACGATCCTGACGCGGAAGGCAGCGCATGTGGTGGTTGTGATAGTTGCCTGCTTCGGAAAAGGGGCTTTAAAGCGGCAGGTATCCCCGATCCGACGCGCTATCGCTAAATATGGAAAACATCATGCCCCTCTTGGAGAAGCGTTTTGATGTCTGCTAATTTTCTTCCTTGACAATTCGCAGCAACCGATTGTATAATACCTATATGGCACAAGAATACGATACGACTGGAAAGACATCCTGAATGAACAAATCGACGAAATCGCGCGGTTTGTCCTGAATGTCCCGGAGGTCGAGGTGCTTTCAGACCTTGACACCGAACAACAACTGGTCCGTGCCTTTCGTACAGATATTACAAAGCACGTCCGGTTGGACACCCACGAGGCTGTTCTACATATTGAATTACAGCTCCGCGACAGCACGGAAAAACCGATGTGGGCCCGGAACGCACACTATCACGGCTATCTCGTCGGTGAACATCAGATGCCTGTCTATTCGAATGTTATCTACTTTCATCCAGACGCTGGCAAAAACGATCCAGGGTACTATGCGTATAGTTGGAATGGCTACGATTATCGACTCAACTATAAGGTGATACGGTTGATTGAGATAGATGGGCAAACGATTTTAGAGGCGCAAACACCAGGTCTGTTGCCGTTCACGCCACTCATGAAACCGCCTGATGAGATGCCGCTTGATCAATGGGTGCAGCAGTGTATCGATGCAACAATAGCGACACCCGTTGAGCCACCGATGAAAGGGACACTGCTTTATGGGCTCTCCCTTTTTGGGAGCCTCATTCATGACCAGGGCTTATTTGAAAGCATACCGGAGGAACTTATGCAAGAATCTGCTGTTTTCCAACACCAACGCGAAAAGTTTATTGAGCAAGGTATCACACAAGGTATTGAGCAAGGTGTTGCACAAGGGGCCAAGAATGCCACTCTCAAGAGTCTTATGACAGTACTCAACGCGAAATTCCACGCAGAGGCTGTGCGCGCACTAACACCAGCACTTAAAAATATAGACGACTTGCAACGTCTTGAGCAGCTCCTTCTCACTGCTATTAACGTGAAAAGTCTTGAAAATTTTACGGCAGTGCTCTTTGAATAAGGAAGATGGTACAAGCACCCCGGACGCTGTGTTTGGGCGTGTTCAAGCCGCTTTCATGGTGGTAACGAAGGCTGAATACATAGGGGAACTTGATCCTAAAATTATGGTAAAAGCCGTTTTCTTTGATTTTTACCAGACGTTAGGCGTTTGGGGAGAATCACTTAGACCGAGAGTTCAAAAAATCACAGATCGGTATGCTTGTGAAATTGAGTGGGCACGCTATGACACGGCACGCGGAAACCTCTATGCCGATGCGTCGGGATCAGACCCGATGACCCACGATCTTCTGGAGACGATGCAGCAGATCATCGATAGTTACCGAGGTTTTCTGGCGGCGCTCGGTGTGCAGGACTACTTAGACCAAATGACATGGGAGTTGCTTCAATCGGAGCACTCCCTTTTTGCTGCCAATGCTGCTACGCTCTACGACGACACTGTCCCGACGCTTGCGTATTTACGGGATGCCGGTTTCAAGTTAGCGATTGTTTCCAATTGGGATACACCCTTGGACCCACTCACCGAACGGTTGGGAATTGCCGACTATTTTGACACGATTACCGCTTCACATGATGAACGTGTCCGGTCTGCGAAGCCGGATCCGCATATTTTTGAATGGACGCTGAAACAGGTCGGTGTTTCGGCAGAGGAAACCGTGCATGTCGGGGATACTTACGAAGCGGATATTGTTGGGGCGCAAGGTGTAGGCATTCGTCCAATACTGATTGACCGGGACGGGACACAGGTCGATAGGTGGCATGAGACGATTCAGAGCCTGTCTGAACTGCCGGAACTGCTTAATAGGCAGGGACAATAAAAATGAATTTGACGATTTTTGTGAAGTGTGTGATAATGAGGTTTAAGTCCAAATCAATGAATAAAATACTTTCCAATTCCGAGTGTGGTCAGCACTTTTAAGTGCCTCAAATACCTTGTGTTCTGCAGATCGACTTGGTGGATTTTTCATGGAAAACATTTGAGCCATTTTTTAAAATTCCACAGGTCCAAAACGACTAATTCCGTTTCCAAAGTCTGAATATAAAACCGAATTGCAGGGGTTACGTCCTCAACACTTTCCTTGTAGGTATCGCCTTGTCCTATGACAACACCTTTCAATCCAAGTGGATAGGCAACATAGCCATCGGTATGTTTTTCAACGATAATCTTGAACGGTTGCATTTTTTTCCCTTCTGTTTGTGGGAATTCAGCTACTGACTGGACACCGCGTTGCGATGAAGAAAATGTGCACTTGCAAGAAACCGCAAGCGAGTTCGCCGATACCGCAGAACACATCACCCCGGTGACATAGCGGACTACTCGCTCTGCTCCGCTGGAGATGGTGGGGGATCTATATATATCTTACCTTGAGCTCTGCGTTTTTTCTCTACTGCCTTCAAATAGTTGTAGAGCTCCTCTATAGAATTGAATTGAGCGGAAAATTCTGCTTTTATTCGATAGCATTCTTCAAGGATAGGATCTGTCTGTGGTTCCAGTTGTTCTTTCATCTGTATTTCCTCCATTAACGTTTCCGGTGTACAGAGGGTTGTTGGTTGATATCCAGTGGCGACGCAAACGTCATTGATATGCTGCCGCTTGGTTTCATTAACAATGTGCTTATAGTTCCAAGAAACGAGATACTCGATGCCGTGGACTACGGCAATAGCAATATGTTGTGCATCCGATAGAGATTGTGGCGGCACGGCCCCAGCTTCTATCAACTTATGTGCAAGAGCAGCTGCCTCCGGGGACAGGGGCGATGTCCTTAGGTCATCTAACAATGTAATCCGACGCTCGGCTTCTCTTGGATCGCCACGTTCAGCTTCTTCTAAAACTAGGTCTGAAGTGACAAACTCAAAAGCATCAGAATATTCCTCCCACAGCCGCCGAGTTAATCGTTGTCGATCAGATACTGTTATATTGTTGCTGGCACGCGCTACTAAGTAACTGACTACAGTAGTTTCAATGTAAACTTTCGGTTTTTCTGTTGTATAGTTTAACATAAAACGGGGGTTTTAGCAAATCTATTCCCAAATCCGCAAACCCTTCATTGAGAGTGGGATTAGGTTACGGTAAAATCGGATCACCTGGCTGCCAACTTGGGAGACCAAAGAATTGTTGGTAAAAAAAGAGAAGAACGGACGAAAAAATATACCACAAGGCTTCGTTCAAAACCCAATAGATAGCATAAGAGATACATGTGATACAAAAAGCCTGAATCCACTTAATTTCAAAAAACGCTTGAACAACTGCTACGAGGATAAGCACGAAACAGACGTGACCGACAATGTGAATCAGTTGGGCTGGCAGCTTGAGTGAAGCCAACGTTTCAGTAATTGCTTCTGATCGCTCTTGTGAACTTGTCCTGTTATATTCGAGCGTTGTGAGATCCCGGGGTAAAGTGGTTAATTCAAGCGTTGTGGAATCAGGACGCAAGCTGATTGAAATGACAATGAAGTAACTTATTGTGGCCACCAACAAGACGAGATAGCACATACCTATGATCTTAAAGAAATTTTGGAAAACACCCTCGCGATTGTAAAGTAACCGACACCCAAAAAAGAGGAGAGTGCTTATCAGGATCCAATCGATCAATGCCCCAGCGATAGCGAAAAATCCACCGATACTCTGAAAGTAAGGGGAGGTTTGAAGTAAATCTAAATCCAAATATGCTAAAAGATGTTGCCTCGCCACAATGGTAATTGCGCGATCCAACAGCACAATTGCCAACGGTAACCATATTTTGGGTGTCCAGTTGACGATGATTTTGAAGAGTTGCATGCCGTTTTCCTTCTTTCTATGGGGATTCACTTCGGGGTTGCAAACCCTTCCTACCGAACCGCGAGCGCAACACCCACAAATCCTGCTCAGGGTTAGTGGGTGTCAAATCACTCTATTTTTAGGGGCATCTATAGGAAAACGAGGCATCAGACATTCACTTCGGTTACGAAAACGTCTAAGGCGGGTTCCTCAACTTCGAGTTCTTCTTTTCCGAAAGTCTGAATATAAAACCGAATTGCAGAGGTTACGTCCTCAACACTTTCCTCGTAGGTATCGCCTTGTCCTATGACAACACCTTTCAACCCAAGCGGATAGGCGACATAGCCATCGGTATGTTTTTCAATAATAATCTTGAAGGGTTGCATGCTGTCCTCGTTTACGGATGCTTGAGTCTCGCCCAGGTTGTTGCTAATTTTCCGCGCGGTTTGACGGGTGTCGGTCCAGCCGTCAACTTAAGGATATCGTCTTCGCTGAGGGCACGCGCAAAGACTCTCAGTTCATCAATGAGACCGATCCAAGTCTGGGCGTACCCCGTATTCAGGGTGCCTATCCACACCGGGGCATCACTGTCACCTACTGCTTGATTCGGGTGAGAAAACGTTCCTTCGAGCGTGCCGTTGACGTACATCTTTCCTCGCGCTGCTTCCGATGCTTCCCCGTCGAAGACGATCGCGAAATGATACCACACATCACTTTCGAGTACTGTCTCGGAAACCATTTGGGTATTTCCACTGTTCTGGGCATTAACGCGGGCGTACATCTTTACATCGTTCCATGAGAAGACCTGATAGACATCGGCATCGTTGAACCCGACGCGTTTCGAAATGATGCCTCTTGCTTGCGCATCAGCGTTTGTTGTCATTGCCCACGCTGCAATCGTCAATGCTTCCATACCGGCGAGTTTGCTGGCATGGGCGACTTCGATGAAGTTTGCACTGTCGCCGTCAAATTCCATTGCCTGTCCGCCGAACTGATCGTCAGCCTTGTTTAATGTTCCGTGCACTGTGACCTCTGTCGGATTGTCCGAGGCATCGGTCGGATCGCCGTCTTCATCAAATGAGAGATAAAGCACCATGTCCTCTTCGGCGGCGTGGCCCTCTCCAAGTGGTACTATGAGTGTGATTGCTAAAGCGACAAGTAATAGGTGAAACGAGGTTTCCATGAATCTCTTGGTCATGATTGATCTCCTTCTAATTTCTTTAAACGTGAATCGGTTCTGAAAAATTGATCTGCTTATTTTGCCTTAATGCGTCCCCATGTTGTTGTTGCTTTTCCATAAGGTTGGACGGGTAGGAGTTCTCCAGCCATTGACAATTTGATATCGTCTTCGGTGAGGGCACTGCTCCAGATTCTGACCTCATCAATGAGACCGTTCCATGTTTGCGCGTATCCTTGATTGAGAGTGCCGATCCAGATCGGTTCTCCACCTTCGCTAACTTCGGTTTCAGGGTGATCTACTTCGTTTTCGAGTTCACCGTTGACGTAGAGCAGTTGTTTCTTTGTTTTCCCGTCATAGATATAAGCGAGATGCATCCATTTTTTATTTTCTAAGATGGATTCCGAAGAGATTTGTTGACCGTCCTTAGCGTTGACCCTTGCCCAAAACTTGCTCTCATTCCAGGAGAAGAGGTTATAAACATCTCCAGCCTGCCATGCTGCGCGTTTGGAGACGATCCCCCTTGCGAGCGCATCTGTCCCGAAAGGTTGAACCCAGGCTTCAACGGTTAACTGTTTCATACCTTCGAGGTCGGCACTGTGTGCCACTTCGACAAAATTCTCCGCACCTCCGTCAAATTCGAGGGCACCGTTGAATTTGCCTTTGACCCATTTCAAATCACCGTTAATGCTGGCTTTATTTCCATTGCCAGAAGCATCTTTGGGGGTTTTTCCTGCCCCATCATCAAAGGGTAAATAGAGCAGTAATGTGTCTTCATTGATTGCTTGTGCTGTGTAGATACCGACAACAAGCAGGAGTGATAAAATAGAAGAAAGTATACGCATGATCGTTCCTCTTTTTTATAATAACCTGAGTTTCCGCCTTTGTAGTCTCATCTTTTAGGTTGTGTTGCCTCTGCGTACGCAAACTGGAAAGTTTTGCGGCGTACTTGAAGAAACGCCCCAGCAAAAACCCCAGATGCGACGTGCATCGCGTTACAAAACTTCGATTTTCGTTGTAACGTTCAAAAATCGCTTAAGGCATCCAGACATTCCATTCCTCTTTTTTCTCCCATTTGCGGCATGCGAGACATAAACACATATATCGGATTGCGAAACGCGGGGCAGAACTGACATTCATTGTGCCGTTATGCGGTAGCAAGTGGTGAAAAAATAGTACGTCTCCCTGTTTGGTGGCGACTTCTATGGGTTCACCTAAATCCATCTTTGGAAGCTGTGCCTTCATATCACGGATATGGTTAGAGAACCCTGGATTGTTTTTGCGGAATTCACGGATGCGTTGTGGGCCTTCGGGCCATATTATTGTTGTTCCGCTGTGCGCGTTCGCATCGGTGAGATAGGTTAAACTGGTCACTCGAAATGTTCCGGGATCTAATCGTATATCTCGGAAGTCGCCATCTAAATGGGGCGACGGTCTTTTCCACTCGGCTGAAACGGGGAATTTATTGAGTGCCCAGATGCCATCAGGACGCTGCCTTTCGCAATGCGGGATCCCTGGGTATTGCGTGGCGAGTTGCTTAAGGATAGCGAGATAATCAGGCGTGCAACATGCCAAAACATCTGGATGCGTAACACCGAAAAGTTCGGTCAGAGCTCCCGCCCTCTGCGTGTAAAACTCAGAGGCAGGCGGATGTTTGCAATCTGTCCATGAACTCGGATTATCAGCATGCATTCCCATCATGTGCCACATCGCGTCCCTCGCTTTTGTGACAGTCTCTTGTGGAATTAATCCGGACAGAAGTAGATAGCCTGTTTCTTCAAATTGTGCTAATTGCTGATTTGTAAGCATATTTTACCTCGACATAGCGTGAGCTGTGTCACTCCTGCGTGCTCCCTTTTGTAGGAGGTGGAGGCGGATCTATATATATCCTGCCTTGGGCTTCACCCACTTTCTCTCTTGCCTTCACGTAATCATAGAGTTCCTCTAAAGAATTAAATTGGGCAGAAAATTCTGCTTTTATTCGATAACATTCTTCCAAGATAGGATCCGTCTGCGGTTCAAGATGCTCTTTCATCTGCATCTCCTCCATTAACGCCTCAGGTGTACAGAGGGTTGTTGGTTGATATCCAGCGGCGAGACAAACGTCCTTGATATGCTGCCGCTTAGTTTCATTAATAATATGCTTGTAATTCCAAGAAACGAGGTACTCAACCTTATGGACCACAGCAATGGCAATATGCTGCGCGTCCGATAAAGATTGCATTGGCACGGCACCAGCATCTACTAATTTATGTGCAAGAGCAGTCGCCTCCGGCGACAAGCGCAATTCCGTTAGGCCGTCTAACAGGGCAGTCCGACGTTGGGCTTCTCTTGGGTCGCCACGTTCAGCTTCACTGAGAACTGTCTCCGAAGTGACAAACTCAAAAGCATCGGAATATTCTTCCCACAATTGTTGAGTTGATCGTTGCCGATCAAATACTGTTACATCGTTACTGGGGCGTGCTACCAGGTAGCTGACCACTGTGGTTTCAATGTAAACTTTTGGTTTTTCTATTGTATATTGTACCATAAAATACGGGCTTTAGCAAATCTACTCGCTGAACCGCGAGCGGAGTGCCCATAACCCTTGTCCGGGCTCGCTAATATAGAAAAACCCATCGTCGTTGAAGCCGTCAACAAGCGTTTCGGGGTTGTATTCGGCAATTACTTCATTGAGGGGTGCCCATTGGTAACCAACCGATTCAATTTCGGTTTGGGTGAGGTGTTCCGTGGCATAAGTGACCTTGAAGCGTCCTTCGGTACTGCCGTGGATCAAGTGCGCCGCGGCGGAGAGGTTCTCTTGCAACTCTTCGTTTTCGGAGACGGCATTGAGTGTCGTGGGGGTGCCACGGTAGCCGTACTTTCGGATAAGTCGGTCAATTTCAGCGTCCTCACCGAATTCGCGGAGTCCGGGTGCGATAATAATTAACTCACCGTCGTCTGCCATTGCCATGCGTGTGCGATAGACCGCCTTGTTACCGAGCCATGTGCTTTTGAATTCTCTCGGATCTAAGTAGACGACCACCTTCGATAGCGGTTCGTCTAAGAAGGTCATGTTAACGGCTCTGCTCAATTCGGCGGCGGTCTCGAAGGTCTGTGCGTCGTCGCCGACGTAGAGTCCGCGCATCACGCGTTCACCAGTGGCATCGGCATCCATGACGCTCATGACATATAGAATGCCGAGTTGTTTCAAATAGTGTGTGTGCGCGTAGTTTAGGACTCTCCTGACGGAGGTATCGGTGCGGCCCATCAACCGTTCCATACCGTCTACGGCACCGAGGAAGTGCGATTTGTTGATTGTCTCGACCCCGCCTGTACCGATGAGAATGTTCTTAAATCCGTTTGCGATACCGATGACTTCGTGCGGGATTACCTGTCCGACAGAGATGATAAGTTCATATTCGCCTTCCACAAGGCGACGATTTACGGCGATAGGGATGCTATAGTCGAGTTTACCAGCGGAGACCTCTTGGACAAATTCGGATGGTACTTCACCGAAGTGGTGGAGCCCGGTACGCCAGTTGTGGACGTGGTACGTTGCTTTCGGCAGATCGCCGTACATTTCGGCAATCTGGGGTTCGGTCATCGGTGCATGCGTGCCGATAGCCGGGAGGATGTCGAAAGTTGTACCGTTTGCAGCGTCCCAGAGTTCGTAGAGGATTCGGGTGAGTTCGCCTGCGTTTGAGTGGAGGCGTGTTATGTCCGGCGGAACAACCAGAATCTTTTTCGGGATACCGCCGAGCTTGAGGAGTGCCTCGTGTAGCAGGGCGCGTTTTTTTTTGGTGGCGATAATGGTGTCTTTGCCACCCTGGGCAATATAGGTTGACATATTTTAAATTTTCCTTGCGTATTTTTAATTTCCCTGAGACCGAAAATATCGTGCCTTTGTCAAATAACATTATTAAGACCGAAAATATCGTGCCTTTGTCAAATGGCATTATTGTCGATATTTTCGATCTTGATATTTTCGATCTCGGTTCGGTAAGGTGAGTTATGATGATAACCTTCCACTCCCTATATCCAGCACGCCCGTTGGTTGTGCTTACGCGTAACGGGAAAACGAAAATACGGAAGAGTGGAAGAAGGGAAGAACGGTCTTGTGCGAGAGACTTCCTTCCAACCTTCCAACCTTCCATGCTTTCTTCTAATAAGCATCCTTAATCTCGCCCCAGGTCATGCTGAGTTTATCTTGTGGTTCGACGGGGAGAACGAGGTCTTCGACGGAATCGCCGATGAAGATGTTATCAATATAGACGAGTCCGTAGTTGCCGAACTTGCCGGTTTTGAAATTGCCATCTTCGCCTTCGGTTGCCGGATCAATTTTGTCAAATGGCGTGTTATCTTTCCGTTCTTTGAGTTTGAAGGTAAAATTGTCGCCTTCGAGAACGAGTTGTGCGCGGTACCAGACTTCAGGATCGTTTTCCACCAATCCGGCTTGGACGAGTGCCCAACCGCCTTGCCGTTTGTAGAAGTGGTAATCTCGTCCACCTTGCCGTCGGTCGCTGAGATAGAATTTTTCACCGTCTTGAAAACGGAAGACGATTCCCATGTAGAAGTCATCTGGGAACATCATATCCCATTCGGCGACGTAATCGTCCCAAGCGAGGTCTCCGACGACATAGATGGAGCCGCCGACATCGTGCCGGGACTGATTTGATCCCTTGTCAGAAGTTAGTAGAACTTTGTTGCTCCCTTTTTTCGGGTCGGCGACGACTTTAGCGACTGTTGCCCCGTCGAATCCGACTTCCCATTTGCTCGGTTCCTTACCGACTTCATCCTTTTCAAAATCATCGTGAAACAACAAGGCTGCCGATGCCTGTGTTGTTATACCGATATATAACATAAGCACAACAATTATGGCGCAGTAAGGTAGTTGGCGTACACTGCGGTGCTGTCTATGCTGAAAACAGCATAGAGATGTGGAACGCATTTCTTTTCTCCTTATACAAAGAGGCACAACCTAACAGGTTATGCTACGAAAGACAAAGAGGCACAACCTAACAGGTTATGCTACGAAAGACAAAGAGGCACAACCTAACAGGTTATGCTACGAAAGACAAAGAGGCACAACCTAACAGGTTATGCTACGAAAGACAAAAAGGTACAACCTAACAGGTTATGAAAGGTACAACCTAACAGGTTATGCTACGAAAGACAAAGGGGCACAACCTAACAGGTTATGCTACGAAAGCGGCGCGGTTGAAAAGTTGTATCATAACTTACGATGCTACGACGCTATTCTTCAAGATGCCGATGCCTTCAATCTCGATTTCAACGACATCACCGGTTTTCAACGCAGTCGTTGTGCCGGGGGTGCCGGTAAAGATTGCGTCACCGGGTTCGAGCGTTATTGCTTGTGAGATGAAACTGACGATGGTTGTTACTGGGAAAATAAGGTCTGCTGTTGTCTGTTTCTGGACGACTTCGCCGTTGATACGGGTCTCCAATTGCGCGTCGGTGTAGTCAACATCCGTCGCGATGACGGGACCGATGGGTCCGAAGGTATCCGATGCTTTGGCGCGCCACCACTGCATATCATCGTTCTGCCATGTACGTGCGCTGACATCGTTGCCGCAGGTCACGCCTAATATATTGGCGGCGGCTTCTTCTGGTGTCGCCTTTCGGGTCTGTTTTTTCATAATGACGACGAGTTCGCCTTCGGCGTGTACATCATCATCGCCATCGGGTAATTCGATATTGCCGCCGGGGTTGTTGATACAGGAAGGCGTTTTGATGAAGATTTCGGGGTTTGTCGGCTCCGGGGCACCGTCTAAATGACTCCGATAGTTTAAACCGACGGCTAAAACCTTTGTGGGTGTTGTCGGTGCGAGGAGTTGGACATCCGATAGAGCGACAGTATCGCCTGTTTCGCTGTATTCTCCGAATGGACATCCCGATAAAACGTTCAGACTTTCGCCTGAGACGGTGCCGTAACCGATTGTGCCATTTAATTCATAGCGTGCAAATTTCATAGTTTCTCCTTTGTGATTTTCTGACAAGGTTATAGGGTGTGAGATGTAAGTTGAAAGTTTGTATATTTTACCTTGTGTGTAAATGTGCTGTCAATGTATTTCTTTGGCATGGCTGTCGGCGGCGCGCGATCAGTACTCAGTGGTCAACAGTTAATACATTGCACAGACTAACAGTCTATGCTACAGGTGATGCTTTTATAAGATGCTAATTTGACTTTATCGCCAAAATGTAGTAAAATTCCTAAATAATATATGACTTCCCAATAAAAACATGCGGTGAAACAAAAATGATAAAAGTTGGAATTGTTGGTGCGTCAGGGTATAGCGGTAGCGAATTGTTACGCTTTCTCGCGAACCACTCTGGTAAGTTGCAGGTGGCACTCTGTACTTCTGAAACATACTCCGGACAATGTGTTGAAAGTGTCCTGCCGAACCTTCGCGGGTTTCTGTCCACCACATTTGAACCGTTAGATATTAGAGCTCTCAAGGCGCGGGTAGATGTTGTTGTGCTTGCGGTTCCGCACAAGGTGGCGATGTCGTTTGTGCCGCAAATTCTGGCACAAGGTTTACGTGTTGTGGATTTCAGTGCGGACTATCGGCTCGGGGATGCCGACACCTACGAAGCGTGGTACCATGCTGAGCATACAAGCGCGGAACTCATGCCACTGGCGGTCTATGGGTTGCCGGAACGGTATCGCGAACAGATTCGGACTGCCCAATTGGTTGCGAATCCGGGGTGTTATCCGACGAGTGCTGTACTTGCGGCGCTGCCGTTAGTTGTGCAAGGTGCGGTGGCGTTGGATTCTATCATTGTTGACTCGAAATCAGGAATTTCCGGTGCCGGTCCGAAACCGAGCGAAAATACGCACTATCCAAACCGTGAGTCTAATGTCGTCGCCTATAATATCGGTGTGCATCGGCATACACCAGAGATTGAGCAGGAGTTAAGTGCTGTCGCATCGGAGCCGGTTCGGGTGACGTTTACGCCGCATCTCGTTCCGATGACACGAGGCATTCTCAGTACCGTCTACATGCGTCTCACGGCGGAACTGTCTACAGAGAATGTGCTTGCGTTGTATGAGAAATTTTATGGAGATGAGCCGTTTGTTCGTGTGCTGCCCTCGAGTGCATATCCGCAGACCAAGTCCGTACTCGGCAGTAACTATTGCGATATTGGGGTTGAAGTGGATACACGTACCCGCCGTGTCGTCGCGATGGCAGCGATTGATAACCTCGGTAAAGGTGCTGCCGGTGCTGTTGTGCAGAACCTCAATCTGATGTTCGGTTTGAATGAAACCGATGGCCTGAAAGTACCGGGGATGATGCCTTAATAGTTATAAGTTATAAGTTATAAGTTATAAGTTAAGAGGTATGCTGTGGCAGGGACAACAAAAGCAACTGCCACAACGGTTAACTCTCACTGTGAGGCAAACTGACAACTGAAACCTGAAAATTCTGAAAACCGCCCTGCGTTCACTACGAGGCGTAATAACTATTTGGAGACGCTTGTGCCAACTGTTATGATTGTTGCTGGGGAACCTTCTGGCGACTTGCACGCTTCGCATGTTGCGCGGCAACTCAAGGCACTTTGTCCGGATATAGTGCTTTTCGGCATGGGCGGTGACGAGATGGCAGCGGCATCTGTGAACCTTGACTTTCACATCCGAGATTCCGCCGTTATGGGTTTTGCGGATGTGATGACTGTCCTACCGATGTTCCTTCGGAAACAGGCATATCTGAAACGCCGTATCCGTGAGGTGCGTCCGGATGTGCTTCTCCTTGTAGATTTTGCTGAGTTTAATATGCCGTTAGCCAAGTTTGCGCGTCGGTGCGGGGTGTCGGTTGTCTATTACATTCCGCCGAAAGCGTGGGCGTGGCGTGCGGGTCGAGCCAAGAAACTGGCGAAATCAGCAGACGTTGTCGCTGCCATTTTCCCATTTGAAGCGGCGTTTTACCGAGATGCGGGTGCAAACGCGGAATTCGTTGGGCATCCGCTTGTCGATTTCGCGCAGACGCCTTTAACAGTGTTTGAGGCACGAGAACGTCTCAATTTGTGTGAAACGGAGGATCGAGACGCACCTGTTATCGGTTTGATGCCGGGGAGCCGTCGTTCCGAGATTCGGCATATTTTACCGATTATGCTAAAAGCCGCTGCGAACATTGCGAAGGTCTATCCGAACGCGCAGTGGGTGCTCCCGTTAGCACCCGGAATTTCACGTGAAAGCATTGCGGAACACGGTAGCGGAAACCGGGGAACCCAGTCCCCACAGCACCCACCGATTCAGATTGTCGAAAATCAGACGTATACAGCGATGCGCGCGTCAACCCTGTTGCTGGTTACTTCCGGCACAGCGACGCTTGAAGCAACATGTATCGGTACACCGATGCTTATCCTCTTTCGCACGGCATCCGTCAATTGGCATATCATCAAGATGTTGACTTCGCTGAATCGGAGTGGACTCCCGAACCTTATTGCTGGACGTGATATTGTCCCGGAATTGTTACAGACGGCGTTGACACCGGATGCTTTGACGGCGTTGGCACTCGATTTTCTGGGGCATCCACAAAAACGGGAAACACAACGAGAGGCACTTCAAGCAGTTTATGCACAACTCGGTACAGCCGGTGCCGCTGAACGTACTGCTGAATTAGTTTTGAAGTTAACAGTTAACAGTTAACAGTTAACAGTAAAAGAGACTTCTTCACTGGTTACTGGCAACTGGTTACTGGAAACTGGTAACTGGCAACTTGAAAAATATGAAACTTACATCCTCGCTTGATCTTGCCTCACTGCAACAGCGACTTCTTTCCAGTCCTATCCGTTTTTTATTCCTACCCCTCAGTTGGCTTTATCGTTTGATTGTTTCAGGGCGGAACCGACTTTATGCGGTCGGTGTGTTTAAAGCGCGCAGGTTGCCGTGTCGGGTGATCAGTGTCGGTAATATTACCGTTGGCGGAACCGGGAAAACACCTGCCGTTATTGCTATTGCGAAACGTCTTCAGCGGGAGAATGTCCGTGCCGCGATTCTACTGCGTGGGTATAAACGTGCGTCTCGTGAACAGGTAACAATTGTCTCAGATGGTGAGCGGGTGTGTGCCACCTTAAAAGAGAGCGGCGATGAAGCGTATATGTTGGCGAAGCATCTCAGCGGTATACCGATTATTGTAGGGCGGCACCGCTATCAGGCAGGACAGGTTGCACTTGAACGTTTTGGTGTGGATGTTCTGCTTCTTGATGACGGGTTCCAACACCGGCGGCTCGCGCGTGATGTCGATATCCTCACCGTTCCTGTCGGAGGCGGCTCGGTTGGAAGCGTGGCAGCGAGGCGTGGAGCGAAATTATTACCCGCGGGGACCCTGCGCGAACCTTTTACAGCGCTCCGACGCGCGGATGTTATCCTATTGACACATACAGACGCGGCTGATATGTTGCAAGATGCTAAAGCAGCATTTCAACAGCTCGCACCGAACGCGCTGATTTTGGAGAGTGTCCACCAACCTGTACGTCTCTATCCTTTAGTGCCGAAGCCGAGTTTTGAGGAGACGGCGTTTCTCCACACTGCGAAGAAAGCGATTGCGGGAAAACGGATTCTCGCTGTCTGCGGGATCGGGAACCCAGATGCGTTTGTTGCGACGCTTAGGCAATATTCACCAGAACGTGTAGAGCTGCTGGCGTTTCCGGATCATCACGTTTATACTGAGGTAGACATGGCAGCGATAGAGACCGCGTTTCAGACAGCACAAGCCGACCTGATTGTTACAACACAGAAGGATGAACAGAAGTTGGTGGATCTCGCGGCAGATCGGGAAGTTGTGATAGCCGTGCTTGAGATCGCTTTGGTTATTAAGAACGAAGTTGATAAGTTTGATGAAGCACTGTTCGGTGGATAGTTAGTTTACGGCTCCGTTGTGTGGTTTGCGCGGTGAACGTTGTTTGTCGATCCATCTGACAGAGAAGTGGAGCAGATTTTCCATGATTTTATCGTTGATTTTCACATCCGTTTCTGTCTCATTTTTCAAGCTGGTAACGATGTATAACCCCTTCTGAAATGGCAGGAGAAGCAGTGCGGAGGCGTCCTCAAACCCGTCCTTTAGCCCCGCTGCTGCCGTATTGGTTTTCGCGAGCGGTGTCCATTTTCTGAGTGGGTCGAGCCACATATCGTCGAGCCGGATTAGGGGTTGGTCCATCGCGTTTGGATCGGCGTGGTGATTTCCGTTTATTGGATTCGGTCGTTGGAAGATCCGTGAGCGTTTTCCTTGTGATGTCGGAAAGAGTTCATAAGTTTCGTCACACTCGATGCCGGTGAGCGGTTCGGGTATCCATCCGGTTCCACGGCGCTGCTTGGCACTTGCCTTGACATCTTGCCCGGAGACGATGACGACGCCGCCTTGGCTGACGAAGTTTTTGATCCGATGTTCCGCATCGATGTTCAGTCGATAGCCGGATTTGTAGATTTCACCGTTGCCGATCCACAAAATATCGGTTTTCGGGAGCCGGTCGGTTCGTAAGTTTTGGACTTCGCTATAGAGTATATGATGTTCTTGAATGTACTCGAAACGTTCGAGGACAGGATACTCGACTGTGGAAGTGTTCCCGGTGAGTGCCATGAGTTTGAGGGGCATCGCCATTTGTACTTCTGAGCGGGTGACACCTGGGATTCTGGCGATTCCGGTATCGGGTTTGAAGAACTTGCTGTTAACGACAGCGTTTATGCTTCCGGCAATTCGGTTTCGGATGAGTTTTCGGCGGCGTTTGCGTTGTTCTGTCCGATTTAGCGTTCGGCTCTGCGGATAGACGAGCGGTGCTAACGCCTCGTGCCGAACGGCGTTGTCGTGTATCTGTTCAACGATGGCGGCGTGTGCGGTAATTTTGGCGCGATTTGTCGGCATTAGCCGTTTGTGGAGCGGGAATCCGCGACGGAATCTATTGTCGAAACTGCGGAAGGCGTTTTCAATATCCCATCTTCGGCTATAACTGGTGTCAATCGTTTTCAGATCGATGCGTTCTTCGTTGACGTTGGTCACATATCCGTGGACGATGTTTATGCCGTGGATAGGTTTGCCTTCCTTATCTGCGATGGCGATGTCTTCTTTATCGCTCATGTCTAAAATCGTGTCTGTCAAGCCGCTTAGACTGAAGAGTTCGGGTTGATATTTTTCCGCGCTTTCGATAATGGTGCAGCGTCCGCCTGTACGCGGGAAGATTATGTCGGCATCGCGAAAAGAGCGAAAGTTGATCCTAAACTTTTTATAATTTCCTATCCTGAGTCGTTCAGGTTTCGCAACGCGGTCGAATGGGCCGACCTTATGTCTGGCGACGGGGCGAACCCGGAGTTTCTGGACACTGAAGGCGTTGATCGTATATTTTTTGAACTCAAAATCCCGACCCCATTCGGGCGCGCCATCCCAAAACACGATTTTCCCGAGTCGGATCTGATAAGGTGTATTGTTTTCAAAGACGAGAAAGTCTCCGTTTGCGTCGCCGGCTTCGGCGCGACAGCGCAAGCCGCGGTCGTCGCGTCGATTTAGCGCATTTAAGTTGTGTTTATACTCAATTTCATATTTCCAATCATCTCTGTACCCGTTGTTGTCTTTGTCTTTCACGTCCATTAAAGCGATATGTTTATTATTATAGTCTTTGAGGATCGCGGTATATTCGCCTGTCGCTGTACGCACTTTGATGCGTGTGCCGACGAGACGTTCTATGAGACGTTCATAGACCTCTTCTTCTTCGAGATAGTCGGTGGATTCATCGAGTTCGCTGAGTCCGGTAACATCTGCGTTATTTCTGTTGAGTGCTTGTTGGTATGCTTGGTTATACCGGTTGAAGCGCGTTCCTAAACTGTTGCGGACCCCTTGAAACACCATGCTGATCGCATTTTTTGAGGCTTCTCCGAGCGCGACGAACATGTTTCGTATTTTCCGCCGTATTTTGTAGAGGAGGGGTGGGTGGTAGACGCGCTCGAGTTCCCAGGCGCGTTCGCGTAGTTCACGCTCGTTCATCGTATCGTGATAGCGGATATATGCGACAATTTGGTCTTCACGCTCTTTGTTTGTGAAGATATAACTCGGTGCGTGTCCCCGTTGCCTCGATTCTTCGGAGATAATTTCCATCCCTGTGATCTCAAGGCGCATCGTGCCGCGATACCGTTTGTCTTCGCCCTTCATCTGAAAAACGACATATTTATTGAGGAGCGTCTTTAGGAGTCTATCTTTCCGAAAGAGTCCTATAATGTAGAAGATACCAGCAAACAGAAAGCTAATTGCGGCAGCCGCAACATAGATTTTTACCCGATCCCAGAGGCTACTTGCACTTTCTGCTAAAGCATCGGTGGCCGTTTCTTCTTGCGCGAATACTGCGGGTAAAAGCGTAACAAAAAGAAAAATGGCGAGCAATGTATACGCCCAAAAGCGTTGTGTGATGCGTGTGTTTTTGAACATGTTTTTCATAGCGAGTACGCAGTTATTGGTACGGCGAGTACGCCTTTTAGTTATTGGTTATAAGTTAGTTAAAAGAGGGATGCGATAATTCTAACACCTCTTAACTTATAACTTATAACTGCTTACTGGTTACTCCTCCACTAATAGATGTTAACGCCATTTTCGGCGGCGATACGTCGGACGTTGGTGTTTGCGAGCGGGATCTTCTCCGTGGGTAGATGTTCTATCAATCCATAGCCATCGGGATAGAGGGCATCGAAACGTTTGAGTGCCACACCGATATCCAACTCCCCTTCACCGGGCACCTCTTCATTGAGATGGAGTACGAGTCCGTTCTGAACGCTGATGTCTTTGATATGCGCCATAGGTGCGACAGGACCCATCACGTCAAAGATGTGGTTAAGCCGATTTTCACTATCGTAGACCTGTCGGAGTGTTTGGAAATGGTTGACGAAATCCATAA
This sequence comes from Candidatus Poribacteria bacterium, assembly GCA_022823085.1. Taxonomy (GTDB): domain Bacteria; phylum Poribacteria; class WGA-4E; order WGA-4E; family WGA-3G; genus WGA-3G. The sequence goes on along the minus strand of JAJDXV010000033.1, from coordinate 56,959 downwards.
CGATGCGTAATCGTTCGGAACCGGTCTTCTCAACGATTTCGAGACAGGTTTCCGGTGAATCCATGATGGAGACGGCGTGTGTCTCCATAACGAGTGTGAGTTCGTGTTTTTCGGCGTGTGCTGCGATCGGTTTCAGGGTCTCAATCAAGCGTTCCATCGATTCAGGGAGATAGTTGTCCCGATGCGAAGTCCAAGCACCGTCAGGGTTAAGGCTACCCGGTCGGAACAGGTAGTGTTGCGCGTTGAGCGCGGCTGCGGTTGCCATGCCGCGTTGGACGCTTGCGATCGCGGCTTCTCGGACAGCGGCATTCGGGTGAAAGAGGCATTCGTTGTATGTGATGCCGAATTGCACGAGATCGAGTTCCGCGGCTTCCAACATTTCTACACAACGCGTGCACGCGTCTGGCGGTACAGACGGTATCTCTGCACTGGGAAAATGGAAACTTAAACCTGTAAATTCCAGAGCCTTGATGTTTGCGATCTGCTCTGATGTCAGTGTGCGGAAATCACCGCAGAGTCCAACGATGCCGAGTCTCATATTTTTCATAGCGAGTACGCAGTTATTGGTACGGCGAGTACGCCTTTTAGTTATTGGTTATAAGTTAAAAGAGGGATGCGATAATTCTAACACCTCTTAACTTATAACTTATAACTTATAACTTATAACTGCTTACTGGCTACTCCTTTATGCGAGAGTTTCTAATTCCTTTAGAAAGTTTTTGGCGCGGATAAGGTCTTTTGTATCCGAACCTTCTGAGAACCATGTGTATATCGGTTTTAGTAAGTTGTATGCGTCTGTATCTCGGTTTTGCGTGTGCCATAGTTCGCTGAGACTGAGTGCGACTCGGAGTTCCCACGATTTTGCGTTTTGGCGTTGTGCGATAGCCAAGGCATCGAGAAAATAGGATTCGGCTTCCGCGAGCGTTGCTGCCGTATTCTCATTGCTGTAAGCCTCAACTTTCTCAGCGAGGATCAGGTAGAGTTCACCCTTCCGTCGCGTTAGTTCAGCGGCATAGGTGCGTTCGCCGGTGCGTGTAATGACAACTAATGCGGTATCAAGCGTTTGTAGTGCCAAGCTGTATTGTCCGGCGCGTTGATATGCTTGTGCGAGGAGTGCGAGGAAGAGCGGCAGGAGTACTTCAGCGCGTGTCTCTTCCCATGCGGCGATGCCTTTCCGGATCATAGCGATGCCTTCTTCAGGGCGGTCCTGCTCTGCTATGGTCCATCCTTTCATGACGAGTGCGGCGGCTTCCCACCCGGAAAACGCGTGTTCCCGACATATCTGTAGCATCTGCCGTGCTGCGGTATCTACTTCCACCACTTCACCTCGGTATTGATAGAAGACAGTTTTGAAATGGAGCGATACTGCCTCACTAAATGGATGGTTTGAATCTTTTCCGATCGCCATTGCTTTGTTAAGCCGTTCTTCGGCTTGTGCTGGGTAGCCGAGGCACCACAGTACGGGTGCGGAGTAGGCGAGGAGTGTCATACCGGGTTCAGCGACATAGTGGAGGAACGCTGGCACTGAGTGGTGGTGCTGGGGTTGATAGTATTCAATGCCTTTCTCCATGTGCGCTAATGCACTTTTGAATTCGCTCAAATAGTAGAGTGTTGCGCCGAGTGCGCGATGCGCTTCAATTTCAAAGGCTTGGTTTTCCGCTTGTTTTGCGATAGCGACACAGGCTTCACCGAGTTCGCGTGCGGAGAGGAGTCTGCCGCGAACGACATGTGAGAGCCACAATCCGAACAGTATCGGGAAGCGGAGGTCTTTTATCTCATCGAGCGAGGTATCGGGTTCATTTTTTGAAGTTGTCTCCTCCGTTTTTTCGAGTGTTTCAAGTAGTTCGCGTGCGCGTGTATAGGCGACTTCGACCTCTGGGGAGGCGTACCCTTTGGTTGCGATGAGTGCTGTGCCGAGCGTCGTTTGCAGTTCGAGTTCACGCCGTTGGACGGCTTCCTGTTCTTCCGTTGTGTTGACGCTTTTTGAGCGTGTTTCGAGTGCTGCCAACCCTTGCATGATATGTCGGACACCCTCGACGTTGGCGGAGCGTTCTAAGGAGCGGTGTGCAGCTCGGTGCCAATAGTCGATCGCTTTTTCGGAGAGTCCGGATTCGGTATAGTGATATGCGACGAGTTCGGGTTGGAAACCGTCTTCGCGTTGGAGGACCTCTGCGATCTGTTGATGGTACTGCTGTCGCGTGCTTTTTAGGAGTGCTTGATAAGCCGTCTCGCGGAGCAGCGGATGTCTAAAGGTATAGCGGAATTGGCTATCCGAGATCTTGTCTCGATTGAGGATATAGGCGTTTACTAATGTATCGAGTTCAGCCTTCAGGGTTACGAAATCGGTAAAAGTATCGTTTCCGAGTTCGACACCGGAGGCGATCTTGTGGAGGAGTTCGGCTGTCCATTCTCTGCCGAGCGTTGCGCCGAGTTGTACGATCTCCTTGACGGGACCGAGTTCATCTAATCGTGTTGTCAGGAGGTCTTGCAGTGTTACAGGGACAGTTACTGTTTGTGCTGTTGTGCCGCTTGCGTCTGTTGCCTCCGAAGACAGTGCCAAGGTATCGCCTTCGAGCATCATCTGTGTGAGTTCCTCGACGAACAGCGGGACCCCTTCCGTCATTTCGACGATTTTTGTCAATAAGTCTGATGGTAATCGCGTATCGCCTGCAACGTGTTGGATCATTGTCTCTACCTGTGGCGGCGTGAGTGGTTCCAGCGGTAGTGTATTTGCCCATGCCGGTTGCAGCAGTTTCTTCAGCGTTTCTTTGTCGACGGTATTGTTTGCGAGTCGCTCATCTGTACCTGTCTGTGTGTTCTGTTCCTCATTGGATTGCGCGCTGTTCCGAAAATGGTGTGTGTCTGAGCGGCAGGACAGGACCACGAAGATTCGGGCATTTTGGATCCGTGCGATTAAAAGTGTGAGGAATTCGATACTTGATGGATCGATCCAGTGAAGGTCCTCTACGATGAAGAGGATCGGTTTCTGTTCCGACATCTTCAGGAGTACTTCGACGAGGACTTCGAGTGTCTGTTGTCGTCGCTGTCTGCGCCGCCAGCCGGAAGGGTATGTGTCCTGCTCAATCGGTCTACTGTATGGATGGATACCGATACCGGTTTCCGTTTGGCGCTGTATTTCAAAAGGTATCTCCAATAATTCGGCGAGGAGTGGCAGCGTTTCTGGTATATGTGCTTGCGCGTTTTCGTTCTGTTCGACAGTTGGAACGCTATAGTCTTGGAGCAAATTTTCGAGTTTTTCGAGCCTCGCTTCTGCGGTGTCGGTATTGGTGAACTGTACAACATGTTCTTGGAACAGCGAGAGGATAGGGTACAGCGGACTGTTCTGGTAGTATTGCGAGCATCTACCTTCTAAAGTGACAGCCTCCGGATGGTTTGCAACGTGTTCCTGAATGACTTGTACACATCTCGATTTTCCGATACCGGCTTCGCCTTCAATAAGGAGTGCTTGTCCATTCGCTGCGAGTGCCTGTGTCCAACTCTGTTTAAGGTGTTCGACCTCATGTTTACGTCCGATCAGCGGTGTGAGTCCACTCTCACTGGCGATATCGAGTCGGCTTTGGGCGGGGAATTCACCGGACACCTGATAGATGTTGACGGGTTGCGAAATACCACGTAGTGCGGATGCCCCGAGCGCATCGCATTCAAAAAAGCCGTCAACCAATTGGTGTGTTGTATCCCCAATCACGATGGTATTCGGTGATGCGAGTTTTTGCATCCTTGCGGCGAGGTTCGGTGTTTTACCGACGATGTCGATGGCTTCCGGTGATTCCTGCGCGGAGATGTGCCAGACGACGACACGTCCTGTATCAATGCTAATACGGACGCTGATCTCTACACCGAAGGTTGTATGGAGGTACGGGTTTAGTGTTTTAATAGCGGCGACGATACCGAGTGCAGCCCTCACGGCACGGTGTGCTGTATCTTCATGTGCGGCGGGGTAACCGAAATAGACGAGTATACCGTCCCCGAAGTAGCGTGCGATGTGTCCGTTTTGTGCTAAGACCACCTCCATGATACAGGTCCGATATATCTCTAATAGGTTTCGGAGTTCTTCGGGATCGAGTTTTTCGGTGAATGCTGTGGAGTCGACAATATCGCAGAAAAGGACTGTGAGTTGTCGGCGTTCCGCACCGTGTGGTAGTGCCTGTTCGATGGCGGTTGTATCGGGTGTCGGTAATTCACGTGGGCGCGAAGGCGCGTTGAGCGGTGTGCCGCATTCACCGCAAAATTTGAATGATGGATTTAAAAACCCACAATTTGCGCAGAGTTTGTGCTGCATACGCCGTTTCCTCGCCTACGTTGTGGACAGAGAACTTGTGTATTATTTTCTGAATTGGTTCAGATATTCTTGTAATTCGGTATCGCGTGGGTCCAGTTTATACGCTTCTTGGTAGAAGTCGATCGCTCTATCGGTTTTGCCGACTTTCATATAAAACGAACCGAGATTGCGATATGCGACGCTATGTGTCGATTTCAGGTCTAATGCGCGCATGTAATGGTCGCGTGCGCGTAACAGATATACTTTTGTTTCTCCGATGAGAATGTTAAGCGTAATTTCGTTTTCCCAACGTTGTCTGTATACCTCGCCGCCGAGTTGTTTGGCTTCTGCTTCGATGGCATCAGCGACTGCTTCATGTCGTGTTTTGAGTACAATGGAGCCGGAGTCGGTTTTGTCAATAGCGTTTTTGAGTTCCGCTATTGCGTTGTCTCGTGATTCGCTGCTCAATTCTTTTTCCCATGAGGGCCAGTTCGGGCCGGCGTATTCAAGACCTTGTTGATAATAGACGGCTCCGAGGTCGTTAAAGACTTCGGCGTTTTCGGGACGCATGATTATGGCTTGGTTGTAAAGTTCGATTGCTTGTTGGTATTTTTTGGCGTTAAACGCATCTTTGGCGTGTGTGCGCATCTGTTTGAACTCTTCACTTTCCAAATTGACAGCGACACCCAATTGGGATTCGTCTTTGGCAAAAAAGTAGATAATGCCAATGATCAGAATAGAAAGGCAGACGGCGATGAGTGTCGGTAGTTGGAGTTTCATATTTTTTAGTTATCAGTTACCAGTTGTCAGTTGTCAGTTAAAAGAGGTTTTTGTGAAAAAAAAGTACCTCTTTAACCGATAACGAATAACCGATGACTGATAATTATTCCCCCTGATGATTTATTCTGTAACATTGATTCTAACTTGGAGTACACCCCTAACCGGTGAATTGTTACATGAAACCTGTTAACTGAAACCTGTTAACTGAAAACTGACGACTATAAGAACACTTATCTCCGGCGATTGTTTCTATTAAAAAAGAGCTCAATGGTATCACGGACACCGTCTCGTTCAAAATGGAGGCGTGCCCTGTATTGAGAACGGATGTTTTCATCAACGAGTTTAAAAATTTCGAGTGAATAGATACCGGTATCGTTTATTCGATAGATGAGGTCTCCGCGTTTAAGCCTGTCCTTCAATCTGCTGTTTCTATCGACGTGTGTGATGATGACACCGGGTATCTGGTATTTACGTGCCATATCCTTGTCGAGTTGTGCCAATGTGATACCCCATCCCTGGGGTGTATAACGCCATTGCCGAGTTTTTATTTTGAATTCGGTTTGTTTATCTTTACCGCGACGACTGAATTCACATTTTATGGATTGATTGATCGGTAGCAGACGTGTGAGTGCGTAAAAATCTTCTTTACGCCTTATGCGATGCCCTGAAATGCTGCTAATGACATCGCCGCGTCGGATGCCGGCATTGCTAAGCGGACTCCGTTTCTCTATTTCTGATACCAAGACCCCAGTATTCATCGGTGTTGACAGTTTTTCTGCCAATTCTTCGGTTATGTTTTGGACTTCGAGTGTGAGGTCCGGCGGGACGACGCTGCCGTATTCGATGATTTGTTCGACGACTTTCTTCGCCTTATTCGCGGGAATAGCGAAGCCGACACCTTGTGAACCGCCGCTGGTTGAATGGATGCTGGTGTTTATACCGATGAGTTCACCATGGATGTTGACCAACGCGCCGCCGCTGTTCCCTGGATTAATGGAGGCATCTGTCTGAATCAGATTTTCGTGGTGAAAATTTTCAACGGTTCGCGAGCGTTGTGTTGCGCTGACGATGCCGATTGTTACGGAAGGTTGCGCGTCGCCTATCGATAAACCGAATGGGTTGCCGATGGCGACCACCCACTCCCCTATTAAGAGAGATTCAGAGTCGCCCCACTGAATCTCCGGTAGTGTTGTGTCTGTGTCTACCTTTAAAACGGCGAGGTCTGAGAGATAATCGTATCCTGCGACCTGTGCTGTAAACTTCTGTCCATCGGGTGCCGTAACGGTGATGCTATCTGCGTTTTCGATGACGTGCTGGTTCGTTAGGATATATCCTTTTTTATCAAAGATGACCCCGGAACCGACTTCACGCAGCGAACGCCTTCGCGGGTAGGGGATTTCGCCCCAGTACCGCCGGAACCATTCGTCAGAGAGCGTTAGCTGTTCAACGGTGCGGACAGCACTGATGTTAACGACCGCGGGACTCGCTTTCGCGACGGCTGTAACGATGGCGGTGCGCCGCGATGCGGTTACGGTCTCTTGTGTCGCTGCATGACTGGGTTCTGCTGTGTACGCGGTGTTGCAGAACGTGCCCACGAATATAAAGAGCAGCCACAGTCGCAGCGAGGTTGGACTGTTATAATTGCGACCTAAGCGTATCATAATCTACTTTTGACCAAAACTTTTTCTTTCCGAAACTTAGCCTGTTAACTTTAGCGAGATACGATAGCCTTCTAACCCTGGATCGGTATCAACGATTTCTTGGACAGCTTCCAGGGATCGCCGTTTGGCGGGGAAGTCGTCGGCATTGGCGCATCGGAGTGCTATCCTTGCACCGACTGCGCTGGCGGCACGTAAATTCTCTAATTTTACTTTTTCGAGTGTGTCATAAGCTGTATGCCCGAAACCTCTACCGGAAGGCAGTGCCTCCGGGTCGCCGATATGGCTTGACGGGACACCCTTTAAGAAAAACGGAAAATGGTCGGAGTAAGAATGTACTTTCTGTCCGACCGGCATTTCGGCGTTCATCTGTTCGCGTGCAGTGTTAAAGAACGGTCCTAATGCGTCCCATTGGTGTAGGACAATGCCTTTACGACTTGCGCCGCCTGCTGCGTCCATATTGAGCATGAACCGGACATTATCCAATTCGGAATCGTGCGCGTCAACATATCGGAACGCGCCTGTGAGTCCGATTTCCTCTGTTCCGAAGGCGATGAACCGGACGGTACGTTTGAGCGAGTTCCCTGCGTAAGCGGACAGGACGCGTGCGGCTTCTATCACGGAGACCATACCTGATGCCGGATCGTGCGCGCCTTGCGAGATATCGTGTCCGTCGTAGTGGCAGCCGACAATGACCATCTCCGCACCGTTTTCATGACCGGGTAGGTCTGCGACGACGTTCCATGACGTGCGCGGTTCGTTGATGTCGGTCGTTTTGAGTTTCAATGTGACTGTTCCAGCGTCCCGCGCGAGGAGTCGTTTTAGGAATTCGCCGTCTTCTTTGCAGACGGATATCCCTGGGATGGGTGCTTCTTGATTGTTTTGGAGGCTCCCTGTTTCGGGGCCGACCCCTGGGTGTTCGCTAACGAAGATAAATCCGCATGCGCCAGCGAGTACCGCGCGTTCAAATTTCTCCTTGCGATGGACCCATCTGCCGAGGTCTGGTGGTGAGGTACTCTGTGCCATAACCAGCCTCGCGATGGCGGTGTCGCCGAGTGCCTCATATTCCGCGGGGCTTCCGTGTCCAGCAGAGACCAGTTCGGTTGTGATGTCGTCAGCGGGACAGTACGGGAGCGAGATGCAGTGCAGTTTTCGGCGGATGGGTTCGAGTACCTCAAGCGTCGCCGTGCCGCGCGTCCACCCTGCATAGGGGTAGTCTTCGAGTCTGACGTTCTGGAGTCCGTATCGTTTGAAGCAGTCTGCGATAAAGTTTGCGGCTGCGTATTCCTCTGGTGTTCCGGCGAATCGTGCGCCGTATTCATCGCATAAGACAGTCAGATTGTCCATCACCTCTTGTGAAGTATAGATATCACCGACCATCTGTTGGTCGAACTGCAAGTAAGGGTTCGTTTTGCTCATAATTTTCGCTGTTCTCTTCGTTTTTATCGGTTTCTATGTTAGTAATTTTTGGGGGTAGCGATGCCATTCTTGCGTTGGCAGTCTTTTTTAGGTGCCAAGGGTCTAATATCTGGATGCGTCGGTACCGTTTTTCAAGGATTCCGTGTTGTTTGAACTGGTTTAGGAGTGTTTCCGTTTTCTCGATGGAGCAGCCGGTTAAGCGTGCTAATTTTTTCGCTGAGAGTTTGTGTAGTGTGCACTGCGAACCGCGCTCGGTCAGCGTGCGGTTTAGGCTCGGCGCGTCGGCATAGTTCCGTAATAGGAGCGCGAGCCGCGATTCGGGACTCCGAAACGCAACGTTTGTAAATGGGTTCGTCGTTTTGCCTTGCTGTTTTCGCCGTCCGGTTATCCATTTGAACAACACATTTCGGAGACGGTGCAGCTGCGTCGCGAGCAGAGTGCCTGATGTCTCAATGGGTGTCCATTTGGATGTGCTGTCTAACCGACGGATTAAGGCATCTATAGCGGACAGTACCCGCTCGTGTAGCGGTCGTTTGAACGGCATCGCTAAATGGATTTTCCGCTTCAGAAAGTATTGGAAATTTTTTGCGCTGACAATACCGATAACGGCTTCTGTAAGTGTGTCAGCGGTGATGTTCCGGTCTGTTTCGTTGTCGTCCCACGCAATCGCGCCAAAGATTTCGCCGGGTTCCATAACCTCTAAAGTAACGGGTTCACCTTCAGTTGGCGTTTCGTAGATTTTGATACGTCCTTCCTTCAGCAGATAAACGCCTTCGTCGGAAACGGGGTCTCCGTGCTTCAGTGTTTTGAAGGTCGTTATCTGTTTGAGTGCGTCTGCGTCGTCCTCGGAGAGGTCTCGGAAGATATGTATCTGTTTCACGCACCAGAATCTTTCTGGAATTTTCCGTTGTGTCGCCATGGCGTGATGATCCCGTCGGTTTTCTGGTTGACCGTGTGTTTGTTATGAGTGTCGGCTGCAAATATTTCGGTCTGCTCTGCCCTTAATTATAGCAGTATATTGCTGATAAATCAAGGAAAATAGCGGAATTCGTTTTTAATTGTCGGTTCACGCGATGTAAAGCGGTTTCTGTGTGAGGTTCGATTGTGTTTTCGTCTCAAAAAGATACCAAATGGTATCTTTTTTGGTTTTTTGGTATCTTTTTCTTTATGGTTGGAAACCCAGTCATAGTATGGGTTTTCTGGTGTTTTTTGTGCGATTTCTGCTACAAAAAAAATATTATCATGGAAAGTGGTAACATTTTTTTTTCTGAATCGGGATTTACGAGGTTATCGGATTACCACGATTATAGGGTGATTTTTATTAATTTTAGTATACATTTTGTATCTTCAAGGCACTTTAATTTTTTTTGTACGCAAAAACTGCTGTTGTGATTTTTGTCATAGAGGCACTTTAATTTTTTTTGTACGCAAAATTTCTTTTTGTGCGCAAAAATCTGCGTCATACTTTTTCTGCGACGGGTTCGGGACTATCGATTCAGGTTCGGGCGGTTCCGGTTCGGGTTGCGATCGCAGGTGTCCGCTTATCAGGGACTTTAATTTCCGGCACTGCGTCTGTCCTTAAAATGTTACACCAGTGTAACATTGGGTATGGATAGGTTATTGCGATAAACTTAGTCATTGTAAGGGTTCAGAGGCGATTGTGTTATGGGTTCGTATTTGAAAAAAAAGGCGAAAAGTGTAACATTTTATTCTTTGAATCGGGGTTTACGAGATTATCATGATTATAGGGTGGTTTTTATTAATTTCAGTATACATTATATATAATAACATATATAATTTGTAAAGGCAAATTTATATTTGAGGCTTGCGCTGTGTTGATAGAAGTAATAGGTTTATGGAATTACAAGTGATTGTCTTGACGTGCGATAATGCACTTCGCATTTGAGCGAGTACGCCGCAGAATAGCACGACTACGAACTGGTGCTTGATTGTGCTTGACGAATTTTTTCTGCTTCTCGGACTGCTTTATGCAATCGTCTTTTCAGACTGTTATGGTCGCGGGTTTTCACTGAATGCCATACTTCTGTTGAAAGGTTCTCGCTCTGGTTTTCCTTTTTTTGATATTATCCGACAATTATAACCTTGGAGAACTTCATTATAGAAAGGGATGTCAGTATAACCTTCAACATAAACGAGAATTTCTGAATAAAAAAGATATTTTGCTGCATCCCCCGAGTGGGTTCGAGAAAACAAAATCAAGTTTCCCTCCGCAAATCTATCACTTTATCATGGAATTCTCCAACAATATCAGGAGAGTGCGTTGCAACGATTATCTGTTTCTGTGCGCCAAGTGTTACTAAAAATTCCAAAAGTTTTTCCTGCCAAGTGACATGCAATGACAATTCTGGTTCATCCGCAATATAAACGACTGGTTCATCAAATTTAAGGAGGGCTTGCGTAAGCAAAATCAAAACCTGTTTTTCTCCGGAAGAGAGGAGGCGCCAGTTTAATTCTGATGGCGAGGACGACTTAATGTTTAAAATACCGTTCCTATCAACTTTAATGGACTTGTCATAGAAAAATGAATTAACTGTTTTTTCGTAAAGTTGTAAAGAGGCAAAAATTCGTTCTTTATCCTCTTCAAGTTCTCCTGCATATTTAACCATAGCTTTTGTTCGACCTATAAGTGGAATTACGAAGGTATCTTCAAATTCCAAGGGAATGTCTTTTCCTGCATAAATCAGGGGAAACACCTTTTTTGCAGCATCGAATGCAGCGAAATGATCGTCAATTCTGCTTTGCATCGATTCGTCTAAGAACCCGGCAGCTTCAAAAGCATTTAATAATTGATCCTTCTCTGCTTCTGTTGGCGGCGAGTGAAACACTGAGTTACGTATTGACTTAAGTTGGTCGTGTTTTTTACTAAAAAGAATTACTGATAGAACCTGACGCTCAAATTCCCTAAAACGCTCAGAAAGTTGGGCGTTTAAGGTGGAATGATAGCGAGAAAGACCTTCTAATAAATCCTCAAGGCGTAAGTCTACTGATTCTAAAGGCTTTTTTCTCTTATACCTTTCTTCCTCATCTTCTGTTACAGGTAAACAACGACTTACAGGGAGCCAAACCAGAGGAACTATTGGAGTTGATTCGCCATCAATTTCCTCTGATAGCATGTTCCTGATAACGTTATCTCTTTCATAAAGATAGCGGAGAGGGAATCGGATCGGTCTTCGGTCGGAAAAAATATCTATAGGGGCACTATATTCTCTCTGTCCTACCTTGAGTTTCAAGGATTCGTCTCCAATATTAACCTTAATAGTGCGGACAGAATTACTTTTGAAACTTTTCAATCCGATTTTTGCTTGTTGAAAATTAAAGTTTACGACACTTCGTAGATCACCTGATAAGATAGCATGAAGAAGGTGCAAAATAGTGGTTTTGCCAGAACCGTTCGGACCTATCAGTATATTTACATCGTCGTTAAAAGTTAGATCAATGTCTCGATAGCTCCACAGTTTTTCTATTTTGAAGGATTCGATGTAGTAACTATTCATGACTCGACTCCCACTTAAAATCTATGCTCCCCATGTTGATTGTTAAAATAGTAGCATATTTGGTAGGAAAAGGCAAAAATTAAATAACGGACTATTGCTCTACTAACTTTCCGTAGAATATCCGCCGTCATTCAACTGTGCAGATATTTCTTGAAACTCTTGTTCGTTGAAAACCAATCGAAATATGCCCTTCCGTTGCGTGCCGTCGTGCACCACCATAGTACCGGCGGCATTAAAGGACCCTTCAAGGGTTTTCAACACCTTTCGCTTGTATTTTGTATCAAGGTTGCCTTCCAGATGTTCGCCCTTTGTATCAAAGAGTAATACGCGTGTTACACCACTGATTTCGTTAGCCATTGCAACGAAATCTGGGTAAATCCGTTCTTGCTTCCACCCCTGTACATAATACTCTCCACTTTGCCGCGCAGCGATCCGATGCCACCATTGGAGGGCTTGTTGCTCATCAAGGTAAAATGCGAATTTCTTTTCAAAGTCGTTATCAAATTGTTGCTCAAATACTTTTTCAAACAACGTGAGTTGGACAGCATTACCATACTGTGCAAGTGGTGTCGCATTTTGAGGAACCGTGATTTCATACGTGTCTCGGATTTTGTAATTAGGTTCTCCTGTTTCCAAATCAAATCGGATGATGCCTGCCTCCAATTTTCTCTGAAAAACCTTCTCTGCTCGTTTCTCCACGTCCTGCTTTATGTGTTCCCGCAGGATATGCACAAGGTAAGAACGTCTGTCATAAATATCTTCTTCGGTTTCACCGTTTTGTTTTAGGTTCTCGTGCATCTGTGCTGCAATGCGAGCGGCGTGCCACGGATTCGGTAGGATATCTGAGAGACGACGCGCAAAATCGGAGACGTTCACCGTTTTGTCGATGTCCAGTTTTTGCTTCTCATGGTAAACAGGAAGTGTTTCCTCTACATCCACCGTTGCAGTTTGCCCTATTGCACTGTCAGGTGCAGATGCATTTGGGTCGGGCGGTTGGATTGATGCCCAGTCTATATGCGGTAGAATATGTTCTTGATAATTGAGTTGAACATATTCATCTCCATTCTGATGTAGCACTGTTGGCAGATGGATTGTCTTCCCTCGGAAACGTTCGCGTCGTTGAACGACTATTGTACGCAAATTAGTTTGTGTATCTACTGTGCTTATGACCTCATCCCCTAATCCGGTGAGTCCTTCCTTTTCTAATCCGATCTTGACTTTTTCAACTGCAGCCCCGACATCCGTATTATTACAATAAACATAGCACTGATCTAAGAGTTCTTGTTTTGTGCGTTGTGCATGCGGTTGCCGCATAACACGTCCCACGAGTTGCGTTATCGCCTTTTGTGCTTGTGTATTGTCAAGCATCACTAACAGATAGGCGAACGGACAGTCCCAACCTTCCATGAGGGCGGATTTCGTGATGATCCAACGGACTTGCGATTCTTTGGAGAGTAAGTCTTCTCCGCCCAGTTCGTCATTATCAGAGGATTTAACGCGGATTGTCTCCCGAGGCACATTTAATCGCTCAAGATGCTCGCGGACATCTTCCGCATGAATTCGCTCGCCATCCCGTTTATCCTTCCCTGTACGTTCGACTCTGACAACAGCAATCGGGCGGATATATCGTTCTGTCCCGCTTTCAAGTGCTTGTGCCGCAGTCGCGAGTCGATTGAGTTCATCAACTGACTGTGCTAAGGTGTATTGCCACTGGACACCTTTGAAAGCTTTTACCTGTATAGGCAATTTAATCATCTCTTCTTTTTTCAGGTCAGTTCCGCTCACGTCAACCAGTAGATTACTAATTCCGCGGTTTGGGGTGGCAGAGAGTTCAATCACCATTTGCGGATTAAGTCGGTTGATAGATTTAGCGAATTCTTCGTTTGCTTCGCGGTTGCTCGCGCCATAGGCTTTATGTGCCTCGTCAAGTACGACAACAGGACGCAGCTTTTTGAATACGTTAAACAGGCTCTGTTTGACAAATCCGCCTCCTGTTTTACATTCCAGATCAGGATATTCTTCTTGCATACGCGCATTGCCAAGAATGTCGTCGCTATCAGGAAAAAAACTCGGATAACGTCCCGAATCTTTAAACATCCGGAGGAACTCCCTGCTTTCCGCAGTTCTCCGATTTGCGGCGGGTAACATCAGTAGCATCACGCACAGGTAATTGGCAATATCATCCCTGTTAAACGGAGTTTCCTTTTCAAGCACCTTGACTTTCCCAGCACTGGCGCGTTCCAACATTAAACGATACGGGTGTTGTCTATCCCACAAAGCAGCTTTTGTTTGAGCGTAAATCGCTTTGGTCGGCACAATCCACAAAGTCAATCCGCGCTGCCGATTCAGACGCTCCAAAGCTGCAGTAGCAAGCAATGTTTTACCACCACCTGTCGGCACTTTGAAACAGATATGTGGGATAGGGCGGTCTACCTCGTCTGTGCGTGAGACATAATCGCCAGCACTTGGCGCAACACCACTATTCTCTTTCAATTGATCCCATGCCTTTTTCGGATAATTACGCAAATCATCCGGTATATCGATCCCAGCTTGTTCCAATGCCTCAATCCCTTTATTGGACTTATCTCTTTCTTTTTTTAGTGTCTCAAGCCAACGACTAAAGGCATCAAGGGTGTTGCGTTGATATTCTTTCAATTGCATCATGGTCTTATCTTCCGTTTAAAGCGTGACATGATAGGCGCAAGAAAAGGTAAAATAGACTGTTTCTTCGGTTTGAGCGCATCTGCTTTGATGTTAACAAATTCCGCTGAAACACCTGAAGGTGTTTGATCAGGTAATTTTGAAATGGGCTTTGGAACAATTTCGCCATCTTCTTGTAGACACTCAATATGAAATTTTATGGCTTCAGAGATTTCCTTGCGTGTTTCTTCAAGTGTATCCCCTACTGCTATACATACAGGAAGATCTGGAACGTAAGCACTGTAATTCGTATCACCTTGTTCAAAAAATACAAGATAACGCATTAGTTTAAATCTCCTTTTTCTAAAGAGGCTTGTTTCAAAATATAGTTCAATGTTCGGGGATGAATATCTTTACCCATTTGTCCTGGAACTGTCACTTTTCCAGGTTTAGTCGGATGTTTAAAATGTCTGTGGCTCCCTTTTGTTTTGTGAGCGAACCATCCATCATCTTTAAGTAATTTGATGACTTCTCTAACTTTCATTATAGATGTGTTGATTTTCGTTCTGCGTTTGGTGTTAAATGCTTTTGTTACGGAGAACCCATTGAAGAGTGCCTACTACCTTATCTTTCGTGCAGGGCATAGGGGAGTTGACAAAATACGATTCCCAAATTAGTCAGTTCACGTTGTCCGATGTAATTGCCTGCGGCGTAAACAATCGCTTTTTTGCCATCCTTGCGGCCCGCTTCGTGGATACGCACTGCCTGTGCTTTATTTAGGATCGCATCCTCACTACGTAAGAACGCGATATCAGGTTTATAGTGTAGGTAGTAGTCATTTTTGTCATCGCTATAAAAAAATCCATCATCGTTTTTCTGCGCCAAAGTATTCTCTCCAACAGACGTACCGGTGGCAGCAAACAACAGATGAGCAGCCAGTGTTGGGTATGCTGGTAACGCTTCCCCAGTGAGCATTGTCTCTATCTCAAGCGGTTCCCCTAAAGTGCAGTAAGCAAAGGAACCACCGAGCCCCTTTCGGAGTGTTTCATCTTTAGCATTTTCAACGCCGTTTATGACGCGTCGCACCCGTTCAGCGGTGATGGTATCGGCATAATCTTCGCATTCAATGAGGATAAACTTTCGGTTGCCGCTATCCTCTTTGTTTAAGGCAAGAACAGCGTGGGCGGTTGTGCCACTGCCAGCGAAAGAGTCTAAAACAATATCACCTTTTTGGGTGCACAGAGATGCAATTTCTTTTACCAGCGATGATGGTTTAGGATAGGAAAACTTGTTGGGTCCCAAAATATTCTTCAACTCAATGCTACCATGAGCAGTTGTTTTGACAATCTCAGAATCAAGTAGCGAAGGATACGCCGTATAGGTTTCTGTACCAGCAGGTATAATTCTATATGCCTCAATACGACTGTCTGGTTGTTCCTCAAAGACAACTAAACCTTTCTCAATAAGGTTCTCCATCGTAGGTTGTGCAACTCTCCAACGTCCATCAGTTCCATCGGGTTTTATGGGGTAGATTTCGCCGAATTCGTCAGAATAAATAGGATAGTACATTGTTGGTCTATCTTCTCGTCTATCGCCTTGTCCCCATTGTCGTAATCTTTCCCTTGACTCCATTTCCCTAACTCGCTTATCTTCTCTGAATTCTACTGACGCTATATCCTTGGCATAAGCGATGATATACTCGTGTAACGTGGCGGTATTTCTTGCTGTTGCTCCCCGCCCTAACCTTGAACGCCAGATTAAAGATTCAATAAAATTCTCTTTTCCAAAAATATCATCCATCAACATTCGCAGATGGTGTTGTTCATTATCATCAATGGATATAAAAATAACACCATTTTCAGCGAGGAGTTCTTTTAGCAGATGTAACCGCGGCCACATCATGCAGAGCCATTTGTCGTGCTTCTCTAAGTCTTCGTTGTCAACCGGACTGTGCTCCTTAAACCATTCCTGCATGGGTGGGTTGTTGACGTTGTCATTATAGATCCAGCCTTCGTTTCCGGTGTTATAGGGTGGGTCAATGTAGATACACTTGACTCGGTTTGCATAGCGGGGCAGCAACGCCTTGAGGGCGTGTAGGTTATCGCCGTGGATGATGAGGTTATCTTCTTTGCCCGACGGGTTGCAAGATCGGTTTTCGTCCTGTTGTAGTTGGCGGTACGGGACAGAAAGATGATGTGCATAAATATGGTGTTTTCCTTTGAATTCGAGTGTAGGCATGCGTCCATTCCTTTCGGTTTATCTGATTTATCGCTTGTGTCTTTACAGTCGGGGGGACAACCATCCTTGTTATTAACTCGTCCAATCTTCTAAACGTAGTCCCAACCCGACTATTCGCTGATAATCGGAGTCAGAGGTGACCAGAATCGCATCAAAAACAAGTGCTGTTGCAGCGATCCAAAGGTCGCATTCACCTAAAGATGTTCCTTGCTGTTCCGCCGCAACTTTTATTTTTGCGTATGCCTCACTGACATTCTCTGAGATTGGCTCACAAGGAACTACCTCAAATAATTCGTTTGCTTTTTGTTGAAGATCTTGTTTTCTTTTTCCTGCAGGAAGCCGAGCAATTCCAAACAGAATTTCGCCCTTAACTATGGAACAGGTGAAAGTATAGTCCGATTCGGTTAGAGAATTCAAACGCGCTTTAACTTCGGAATTATCTTTCATCAACAGACTCCACGTTGTTGTTTCCAAGAGATACTTATTCATTATTTTCAGGTTCATCCGGTTCAAAAGGCGAATCGAACTTTATCGGTATTTTCCCTTCTTTTATTGAGTGGTTCAGTGCCTCAATGTCTTCATCGGTGAGATGTGGCGGTTTTTCCATCGCTTTGATGAGGCGTTGTGCGGCGGCATTTTTTCCCTTTTCTGTCGTTCCTTTTACTTGTTTATCTTTTTCAAGTTTGAAATCCGCTTTTATTTGTTCGTGAGGAAGGACTCTAAGTTGAGAGGCAAGGAAACTAAGGCACTTGGACGTTTGTCCGTAAGCATTGCTGAATTCAACTTCATACGCTTCGCCGTTTGAAAGTATTTCAACAACCGCGCCGATGTCTCCGCGCTTGAGATTGTGCTCAGGGACATCCTGTGTGAGCGCGACGACATCCAGAAGTTTGATTTCGCCTTTGTCTGTAGATTCAGGCAAACTATCTATATTTGAGGTGTTGTCGGAAAATTTGTCTTTCATGGTTTATCCTGATTTATCAACGGAAACGCGGTTGTCAATTTTGGGATGTCAGTGTTAGTTTCAATAATCCAAGCACTCCGAATTGTCGCTTGTTTATCCCGCCAATTCAGCGTGAAATCAAGCGTATAACGCTGTCTATACGCGTCCTTTTCCACTAATGGCATCAAGTAGTGTAGCGAATGACAAAATCTTCGCTGTCAATATCGGGTTGCCCTTGTCGGGCATAGTAAGAAGAAAAGCGTGATACGATATCCTTTACGAAAGAGGGAGATATTTGAATTGTCGGTTTTCCAAATTTTTCATCAAAATCGTCTTTGTCAAGAGTTGTCAGTTTTCTGAAGTTGAGAATCCCGCCCTCAAAAAAATCTGTTTTCGGTAGCCAATGATAATATTGAAGTCTGTTTCTACAAAGCTCTGTAATTTTGCTTTTACTCTTACTGCCTCCTAACACCTGGTCTACGCTTTCGATCTCGGTCAAGAGAATGTGATTTGTATTGGGTTCGCCATTTTGCCCTCTGGGAACAAGATCACAAGCTGGCGTCAGAACCACAAATGATTGCTCATCCATTTTTACAATGCTTCCGGTGGTAATCCGGTCCAATGTCGGAGGATATAAATAGAATTCTTCAGGAAAACAGCGTTCCTCGTCATCTTCAAGGAGTTGAAACAAATGATTTAGAGCGTATCGGAGGAGAGCCTTTTCAGTGCGTTCTGGGTCTATTTCTCCGTAGGATATCCACTTTTTTATTTGGGGTAGGAGGTTTTTGAGGAAAGCTTCGTTGAGGCACTGCTCGATTCGGCCTCTGCCTCCCATGATACGAGTGAGCCCTGTGTTATAAATTTCCCAAAACCGGTCTAAGAGTTCATAGTGTCCAGTTTCCCCTTTTGTGAAGACATCAATAAGCATAGTTTGTTCATTCAAATTGTGATTCCAATCCCCTGGATTTCCAGTAAATATGGCGATTGGAATCCGAAAAAACGACTTTCTAATCTTTTCAACAACCTGATGTCCTTCATTAGTTCGATGGTTCGCGAGTTTTAGGTCAATAATGGCACCATCAAAGGAATTATCCAGTTTGTCTAATGCTTCCTGCAGCGTTTTGCATTCGACCAAATCGATATCGCGTTCTTTTTCGCGCGTGTAGTCTTCAAGGTCATCCCTAAAACTTTCGAGTTCCTCTTCAACATCTTCAACTATAAGTAACCTTAATTTTTTCATTTTTCCCCTTCTACTTTGGGCTGCAGCCTGAAATAAGCACCGTTTTTAGATTCAAAAGCTTTTAGTTCAAGCCCGCTTCGGTCTGCGGCTTCCGCTGCTATCGCCAGCCCGAGTCCCGTTCCGTCTGGTTTGGTGGAAAAATGGGGTTCAAAGATCACTTCGCTCTCAATAAGACGGGTTTCAATTCCTGGTCCGGTATCGTGATAGTCAATATGAATCAGGGATCCCTCATGGATCAGGAATTCAATCGTAATTTCGCGTGTTTCAGACTTTTTCTGACTGATCCAATAAAGGCTGTTGTCGATGAGATTCGTGAAAATTGCATAGATGTCCTGATGCCAAGCGGGAAATCTGAATTCGTCGGGGCATTCGATTTCAGCAGAGATATTGTGAGATTTCATTTCGTTTTCAAAGACAGAAAACACATTCTCTATTATTTTTTTTAATGCCAAAGGTTTTTTCGCGGATCTTTTTCCCGCTGCCAACGGATCAAGCCTTTTAAAGAGGTTTACAAAGAATTGAGAATTTTCAGCAATTCCGTCAACAATTTCGATAGCTTTTTCAAGGTCTATCAAGTCTCCATTTTTCTGAAATGAGTCGTACCTACGCTTGAGATAAGGTATTCGGTTTCGAAAGTAACTGAGCGGTCGTCTGGCTTCATGAAGTAAGACATTAATGATTTTTCCCAAGGTAATTTGGCTCTGGTAAATAGCAACAGTTTGGCGGATTTCATCAGCAAGTTTATTTTTTTCTTCGGCATCTTCATTGATGCGTTTAATGATTTCGTCAGTTGTTATTCTATCAACAGCGGCTTTGGTCAATACCAGTTCTATATTTTCTTTTAGGTCATCGTAGGAAAAAAGATTCTGTAGATTATTTTCCATCTTGAAAGCGGGACGGCTCAAACCCGCGCGCTTTCTGTAACTGAAACGTCTCCATTCAAGCTCTGTTATAACCTGCGTTGTTATTTCTTTTAGTCGATTAAAAGCTGTATTTTCTTTCAATCCATCCCTAGCACTTTTTTCAATTAAGTGAGATTGATCCTCGGATTGAATCTGGACATAGCCAATTGCTTGGTTGCTGCCGATACAGCGTGTAGGGTTCTGCACTCTTCGGGCGTTGAGTTTCAACCAATCGAAGTCAGGATCGCCGAGCGGTCGGATTCTGAATCCATTTCGATAAACGCCAATACCGTTGCTGGCATTCAGAATCTGTCTCGCCTCAAGTTTTTGGACATATTTGCCGGATTCATCCGTAAAACCCCGCTTAATGAGGGCATCAATGGCATCTGCCTCCCGGTCATAAACGCGGATATCAATATCAAGTTCGCCGCAGCCTGTGGGTTTCTCAAAATTGAAGGAAATCTTCTCTTCTGGAATATTTCGAGCTTTCTGTGATGAATATGTTAGAATACCTTTACCATTCTTGCTAATTTTACCTGCGATCTTGTAATCAAAGAGGTCGAGAAGCGGATAAGGTTCGATAATTTCGTTTATGTCGTTCACACCGGGGAATCCGTTAACTGTCAGACTGATATGGAATGCCTCACCTCTATCTTTCTTGCTGAGCGCATTGATTATGGGTGAGGTAAGTTTCTTCAACTCAAACCGGAGCTTGTCAAACTGTTTCTGGTCCCATTCAGCGAGCATTTCACTCCCGCCATTGATAGTCAACCGTGTGCCTGGAGTTTCAGAGACCATGGTTGTTTCCAATGGTATTTCCACATCATCCAAGTACGAGGCAGTCTCAAAGCTGCTCCATTCAAGATAAGTGGTTGTTTTTTCACCCTTGAGATTAACCGTTTCAAGAAGGATATCTGCTCCAAGGATAGATGCTGCATAGCGTCCTACACCTTTACTGCCTTGCAGTACCCTTCCAGAAGGACTCTTTCGCCTTTTACGTTTGTTATCAGTTGATGGCACCATCCATTTGTTAATGACATCGTCCCTGGACATCCCATGCCCATGATCAGAGATGACAATGGAATATCCACTGTCATCAGGAGATACTTTGAATTCTATGTGCACATCAGGAGAATCAGCATCATAAGCATTTTTTACCAACTCAAAAACAGCCGCATAGTTGTCTTGAATAAGATCACGGCCGATGGTGAGAATATGTCGTCCCGCGGGTCTAATTTTATACAATGTGCCAGTTTTCATAGTTACCAATTCCTCCTGAACTTTTGCGAGATTTCTTGCACTAAAAGTACAGACATTATATTCCTAATTTGATAGGATCTTCCGTTCGCGCTTCCATATCACAATACAATGTTGAAAAAATGCTAAATTTATTTATAGTTTATTATAGCATAAAACTAAAGGAGGTGTCCAACAATATCAATGTTATGTGAAAGTTTACTATAGAGAAATCTAAAATTCTCGATCCCATGATTGCCTTTCTGATTTGATATAAGCATCAATTTCTTTGACCGTGCTTCCCCATGTTCCTTTCATAGAACCACTCATTTTTTGGATCAATTCTGTTTTTGCTTCGCGAGTAAGTTCACGAGGCGTTTTTTGGAGCACGCTGAATTCGATCTCAAGCTCCTGTCCTTCGGGTAGGTCAATCCTATCTAACGGCTCAATCACGCCGTTTCTGTATGTCGCTTTTATTTTTTTTCGTTTCATCGTTTGTAAACCTCTATCTTTATTTTAAAGACGATTAGCGGTTCTTATCCTACAAGCGTAGGTATACTGAGCAAGTCCTGAGAATGTTAGACTAAGTATAGCATTAATTGGGGTGGGTTTCAATTGGAAAATGCGCGGTGGGTGTGTAAAGTTTTTGGCAGCATATTGATTTTTTTTTAAAACGGACAGGTTTGTGGACATAGCACTCCGCTGGAGTGCAAGAGGGGCGCTATCTCTTCTATAGACATGTTGCTCCGCTGGAGCAAAGAGGTTTTTGGAGAGATTAGGTTCTCCTCACGCCAGAGGCGTGATATGTCTATAGGGTCAGATGTCAGCGATAAATGCACTCCAGGGGAGTGCTTAGATCGCTCCGATAGAGTAACGCTGTTAGCATATTTAAACACCCATGCGCGGTTGAGAAGTAAGAGGTTTATGCCAAAAAACGGTGGTAAAAGAGGGTTGTGAGGATTTTGTAGCCTGCTTTGAGGGTGCCGGCGAATGTGCCGGTGATTTTGGAGGTGCCGATGCGCTTGCGATACCGGACAGGGACTTCACACACTGGGATGCCACGTTTCGCGGCTTTCAGCTGCATCTCGACTGTCCAGCCGAAGGTCTTGTCTTGCATGTTCAAGGCGAGCAGCTCCGAATATCGGATGGCGCGGAAGGGACCTAAGTCTGTATAGCGGATCCCGAAGAAATGTTGTATCAAAAAACAGGCGAGCCAGTTGCCGAAGCGTGCTTGCGGGAGTAGTGCCGCTTTTGCGTCGCCTTGTGTTCTTGCGCCGATGACGAGTGCGGCTCTGTTTTCGAGTATGGGGTGTAGGAGTCGTGGCATGTCGGTTGGGTAGTCGCTGTAGTCGCCATCGAGAAAGACGACGATGTCCGGGGGGTGCGTTGTGAGTGCGGCGATACCCGCGAGACAGGCGTATCCGTACCCGCGCCGCTGTTCGGTGACGACGCGTGCGCCGTTGCGTTTTGCGATGGCGGCGGTGTTGTCCGTGCAGCCGTTGTCAACGACGATGATTTCTTGGCGTGTTGTCTCTCCGTCGGTTTTGGGAATATCGTTGATGACTTTGGCGATGGCGTTTTCTTCGTTGAGGACTGGGATAATAATAGAAACTGTCTGTATGGTGTCCATTTGTTCATAGTTATAAACATGCCGCCCCTACGGGGCTTGATTCCTTTTTTTCTTTAAGCTGCTATAAACATTCCGTCGCTACGCGACTGAAGAGGGTTTTGAAGGATTTAGAGTTTCTGTATAGAATCCGGTTCGGTTGCAAACCGAACCTACCGGGTCTGGGGTCAAGTACAGTTCCGTAGAGGTCAATTTTGTGTGTAGATTTCCCTGAGTTCGGTGCGATTTGTGGACCAGTTGACCAGCACAAGGCATGGCGGGATTTCAAATCCCGCCTGCAAAACGTGAGTCAAAGGGTGCGTGCTACAGTTTTGAAGCCGGTTCTTGGACCGTGTCGAGGAGACGTTGGACGACGGTGTCTGAGCCAATGCCTTCGGCTTCGGCGTGGAAGTTGGTTAGGATACGGTGGCGTAGCACTGCGGGGGCAACGGATTTCACGTCTTCACAGGAGGCGTTGAAGCGTCCGCGTAGGATGGCTCTGGCTTTCGCGCCTAAGATGAGGTATTGCCCGGCACGGGGTCCGGCACCCCAGCGTACCCACTGTTGAATGAAATCGGGTGCGTCTTCTTCTTTCGGACGTGTTGCGCGCGCGATTTTTACGGCGTATTGTACGACGTTGTCGGCGGCAGGTACACGCCTGACAATATTATGGAGGGCTACGATAGCGTGCCCGGAGAGTGCGGTATCAAGTTCAGGGATCTCTGCCCCAGTCGTTGCCGAAACGATGTCTGTCTCCTCCGCCTCTGTCGGATAGTCGATGACAATTTTGAACATGAACCGGTCCAACTGTGCCTCTGGTAGCGGATATGTCCCCTCTTGCTCGATCGGGTTCTGTGTGGCGAGGACGAAGAAGGGTTGCTCCAATTGGAATTCGTTGCCGCCAGCGGTGACGTGGTATTCCTGCATCGCCTCCAAGAGTGCGGCTTGCGTTTTCGGTGGTGTCCGGTTAATCTCATCTGCGAGGAGAATGTTCGCGAAGATCGGTCCCTGGATAAACCGAATGGTGCGGTGTCCGGTTGCCCGGTCTTCCTCAAGGACATCCGTGCCGGTGATGTCGGCAGGCATCAGATCCGGGGTGAACTGGATGCGTTTGAACTTAAGGTTCAGGATCTGTGCCAGGGTCCTAATCATAAGGGTTTTGGCGAGTCCTGGGACACCTTCGAGTAGGCAGTGTCCACCAGCAAAAAGTGCCATCAACATCTGATTGACAACTTCCTCTTGCCCAACGATGACTTTCTTGAGTTGTGCCAAGATGAGTTCTTGGCTCTCCATGAGTTCTTCTATTGCTTTAACTTCTTCGGTTGCTGGCATTTTTTAAATTATTGCCTCCTGAGCTGCCCGCCACTTCGTTTCGGGCAGGTTTTCGGTTAGTTTCAACTGGGTTTGTGAATCTGTGCCGTAAATTTTTAAAATAAACAGATTGCCTTCCAGAGACATACGGACTATGAGTGGTTAATAACCGATGGCTAATAGCCGATGGCTGACTGCTATTAAAACTCTTGTATTAATATGAACCGTTTTGTTCCTCGGTTTGAGGCGGTTCTGACGACATCTTTGAGATGCAGGATGTTCTCCGGTGTAACCCTCGGTGTTAGGAAACGGATGGTCTGATGCATTTCGGCTTTGCGCTTGGATTTGGTGTAGCGGAGTTGGATTTCCGCAACTTCGGTTTTGAGTGCCTGTTCTTCTGGGACAATATCGATCTTAAAGGGCGCCTCGGTACTGACGGTGATTTTGTCCTCAAGGGTGAGTGCCTTACCGATCGCAGCAGGATACATTCGGCGTTCCTCACTCAGTAATTCTGCGTAAGGATGCTTAACAAGCGGGAGCTCAAGTACGAACTGTTTACCGATAGCGTAGAGATATTCTTTACAGGTCCAGGTGAGTTCAATATTCAATTCACCTTTGAGTTCGGAAAGTTCGGAGACTTTGAAATTTTCGACTTTAGCGCGATCGTCGAGTTCCAAAAGTTTGTGAAGGAACTCAGATTTTTCTTCAGCGGTTTGGAGATGCGAGAGTTGGCTTCGCAGTTTCATATTGTAGCTGCCTGTGAGGGTCAATTCTTGGCGGACAGAGACGCTCATATCCCTCTTCACCTTTACGTCGGTGTGAACCTGTTTAAGATTTGATGTTGCGTCGAGAGCGGGGCTCTTCTGAAAGCGGTAGAGGCTATTCTGTAGATCGCCAATATCCTCTTTAGACTTTGGATCGCTTTCGGTTTCCAAGAAACGCGGATTGATAATCAGGGTCCATCTGTCTTGGTCGCTGGCGGGGAAATCACCGAATGCACATGTCTCCGCTGTCGGGTCGAGCCAGATGAGTTCGCCATCTTTGTCGCCTTCGACAGCGAGGATCATGTGATTGAAATAGGAGAGCGAAGGTACGGCTTCGACTTCGGAACCGCCATCAAAGAGATGTGCATTGATGCCGCGGGTGTCGCCAGCGGAGATGAGAACAGGATAGGAATTAATGCCTTCAGCTGCGAGCATTGTGGAAAGGAGCGTTGTTTTGTCCTTACAATCTCCGGCACCTTGCGTCAGAACAAAGTCAGCTGGATAGGGCTTAATCGCCCAAATTCCAAGTTCATAACCGTAGTACCGGATGTTCGTTGCGACGTATTCGTAAAGCCTTTTTATTTTTTCTTTTCGTGTCCAGGCACCGGTGAGAATCTGCTCTGTCTTTTTGGCGATTTCGGGTGTAATCTTGTCTTGTTCCCGAATCAGTGTTGCATACCACGTTGCCAGTTCATCCCAAGAATCGAGGGAGGAGATGCTGATGTTATAAGCGAGGTCTTGCGGTGCGGGCATCAGATATTCTTCATTCAGGGGTGGTACATCTCGTGCTTCAAAGGTGTAGGTGCGGGTGTAGTTGTTCTCTGTCATCGTCGGTTCAATATCGAGAAAGGAACTGTCCGACTGAACATCTGTGGCGGCAGCGGGTGCCCCTGAGACCTGATAATAGAGCTGCTTTTTCTTTGGAATATGGACTGTGAGGCGGTAATAGCGCACCGGATGCGCGCCTTGAAAATAGACTTGCCGCCAGAATTCGCCTTGCATGACGTGCCCGACGTTGTTCGTGGAATAAGCGTAGTCTATGATACAGCCGTCGCTAACTTTGGGAAGTGTGAAGTACATCAGTCGTGCGTCAACGTATAGTCCGGCATCCACGGCGCTCGGTGGCGGCACGTTGGCGATAATTTCGTTCTTGTCGAGTTCAACGAGTTCACCGTTCGGTGTTAAGGTTCGTGCATGATGGATCGTGACATCGTCTCTGCCACGCATATAAGGGATGCTCACCTCTGCGAGGTTTTTACCGTCTTCGTTAAAGATTTTTGCGATCCGCCGTGTGGAATAGATATAACGGCTTTTCTCATCGATATTGACATCGACGCTCTCCCAAAGGACGACTGCACCTTCATCAGGATAGTCTTTTTCGGAGGGCAGTTTCTCCATAATTTCTTGGATGGCTTGCTCGTCTGCTTCGCTAATGTAGTTGTAAGGAAGTGAGGATCCACGATTTTCGGGGTTCTGAGAGACGATATCCGGTCCACGTCCGCGTGCCTCTGTTTCGATCGTTTCGTTACTGACGGTTGGAACGGTTGCGTTTTCTAAGCGCGCACGTCGTGTCCCTAAGAATGTCTTTTCGGCGAGCGTTCCATCGTCTGTTTCGTTCTCTACAACTGTCAAGTTTCGGGTAGCGTTCCCGTCGCCGTTATCGTCGAGATGCGGATGCTCAGTTTGGACGTTGCCGTTTTGTTCGTAGAAGTCTTTTGTGTGTGCTTGTAGCGATAAGAACGCTTCTAAGAGCGAGATGTCGCCGTTTCTGTCGGTATCGTTCGTTGCATCGGAGAAGGCATCGACAAAGGCATCGCCAAATCCTGCTTGTAGTGAGTAGCCTTCATTTCGCGAACTGGATGTGAGGATGATACGTCCCGGTTTACTGAGTTGTCGCACAAGTTTGCCGCTATAGGGGAAACCGAAGATTAAAATCTGACGTTCGGCGGGGATGCTGTTGAGACGTGTTATGTATTCCGCTTCACTAATATCCCGTCCGAGCAGATTATATTTCAGTTCACCTTTGTTGGTGCGGGATGCGTGTCCGATCATGAAGAGCAGGAACCGATCTGAGGGTTGGAGGGTCTCTGCGAGTTGGTCGAACGCTGCGAAAACCTGTTCACGTCTCGATTCGGTATCGGTAAGTCCTTCAGCACCAGGTGCGTCCATATCTTCAAAGAGGAAAGTAATTTGGTCGGATGTATAGCCGTATTCATCGGTGAGGAGTTGGTGGAATCGGGAGGTGGCATTCCAGAATGCGTCGTAAAAGGATTTCTCACCGGCAGCACCACCAATGATGAGAACGTGGTCTGCTGCGAACGCTGTTGTAGAAACCAGAATAACAGTGAAAATTGCAATGAATGTTTGGCGCATTTTCTTTTCTCCCTTGATGTTTTTAGGGTCCCTATGTGTCGGAATTGGATATGAAATCATCACTTTTTCCGCCAGTTTTTTTTATAAGTCTAACATCACCGATGACCATCTCCTTGTCCACTGCTTTGCACATATCGTAAACAGTTAAGGCAGCGACGGATACGGCTGTGAGTGCTTCCATCTCTACACCGGTGCGACCGATCGTTTGGATTTCTGATTCAATTTCGATGCGTGATGTATCGGTTGCGATGCCGA
Source organism: Candidatus Poribacteria bacterium (assembly GCA_022823085.1). Lineage (GTDB taxonomy): Bacteria > Poribacteria > WGA-4E > WGA-4E > WGA-3G > WGA-3G. The sequence goes on along the minus strand of JAJDXV010000033.1, from coordinate 29,800 downwards.
GTTCGACGCGAATTGAAGTCAAAGCGAGCGGGTGGCAGAGCGGGATGAGTTCACCGGTCCGTTTCGCTGCCATGATACCTGCAAGGCGTGCGACCTCTAAGACATCGCCTTTCTTCATCTTTTGCTCAGCGATTAATCGGAGTGTTTCTGGTTGGGCAGTAATATGCCCGCGTGCGATGGCGATGCGCAACGTCTCTTCTTTGCCACCGACGTCTACCATCCGTGTATTGCCTTTTTCATCGAAGTGTGTTAATTTAATTTTACCTTGCGGAGGAATGACGTTCATTTGAATCTTTGACGTGTATCCCTTAAATCCGCCCTCCATTACATTACGGGCTATGGTTACGTGAGATAAGTTAGAACTTACGCATTTCCCATTAAAATCGCCTTTAGCACTTTGTGAATAACTAAAAGTTTGTTGTGATTTGTTCGTATTTTTCACGGAACCTTTCAAGGTATTTGCCTTCGCCGTGATATGCCTTGACATCTTCAGGATGTGGCTGAATCGGTTCGCCGCGTTTCAGAACGGCGGCACTGAATGCTTCGATGTCGAAATGTTCGTTTGCTGCGTCGTGGAGTGCCTTAACGCCTGCGACAGCGGCACCGAGTGCTGCACCGCCCTTTTCCACCGGTAGTGTCGGTCTGTTCCAGATGCCAGCAACGCGTCGCATGATTTCGGGACTGTCGGTGGCACCACCCGTTACAAACAGTGGTGCTTGGGTCTGCTTTGTGAAGACTGCGGAATAGATGTACACAGCGGCGAGGCTTGTCTCAATGATGCCGGCGTAATCTTCTGCTAATATCGGTTGCCCAACGGAACGAATCAAGTCAAACGCACCGGAGACCGGAAAGGATTCCGTTTTCGGTTGCCAAAACGTCATAAACTGCCCCGGTGCGACTTGCTTTAATGCTGCCTCTGCAGGCGCGTATTCCGCTTTTGCTAAATCGTAATGGTTTCTCACCGCATCCCAGACCATAGCACCGTTTGTACGGCATCCGAACATGAAAGGACGGTTGATGCCATCATACATAGCGTTGGCGAAGCCTTCAGGGTCGAGCGTGTCTCCATCGGTTGATACCATATTAACGAAACTGGTGCCGAGGCTTAAGAGATCCCCTGCGATGGGTACTTTCGCCTGCGGGTTGTCACCGGAACCTGCTGTGATAGCGCAGCGTTCCTTAAAGCCGTATTTTTCTACGTAGTATGTGGCGAGGTTTCCGACGATGGCATCTGGTCTCGTGAGTGCCGGTAATTTTGATTGGAGTGTTTCTGTGCCGCCGGTTAATCCGTCCGCTGTCGCTGCTAACAACGCCGAATCCCATGTTTTTGACCGGTAGTTCATCAGCGACATGCCGCATCCGTTTCCGTAGTCGATGGGTACGTTTGCGTTCCCTGTTAGTACTGCTGGAATGAAACTGCTAATCAATTGAATCTTTGCTGTTGCAGCGTAGTGTTCGGGGTGCTGTTCCGCGACGCGCCGGACGACTGTGCCTGTAAATCGGAGTGGCGCATCGGAACCGGAAAGGTTAATCATCTCTGCTTTGCCACCGACGGCTTCTCGGACGTGGTTTGTCTGTGCGGCGGTGTTGGCAGTCATCCATATCGGTGCATTCGGATATGAGAAAACATCTGCCAAAAGCGTTTTCAATTCAGACGCATGACTCTCTGACTTTTGGAGATTGGAGAGTCCATTCGCGGCGTTCTGGTTCAGATAGACGTGTCCGTGCTGTTGTCCGGATGTGTTGATGGCGATGATGTTTTCCAATGCGACACCAGCCTCGCGCATATCGGTGAACATAGCATCGAGTGATGCGAGATACATCAACGGCGGCTGTTCGGCTTCGCCTTCTTCTCTCGGCGGTAGGATATAATCCTCCCCGATATCGAATTGGTTGAGTCTTGTATCGGCGCGATAGTCGAGCGAATGCTCAAAGCATTTCTCCGCTGTGTCTATATCAATGACGATAGCGGATAGACTTTGCGTGCTTGAATCTAAACCGAGCGCGAGTCTTTTTCTTGCCACAAATTTCTCCTGTACATTCTTAAATCATAAAATCGTCTTCAATTCCCGAGATAAGCGCGATTTTCCAGTTCTGTGATGCGTTTTGAGCCCATGAGCGGTCTCCTGAACCGATTACTCGTTGTCGTTCATGCCCAAAGTGTGAGCGAACGCCTCGAAGGTTTCTGCGCGTAAAGCCTCGTCATGCAATTCTTCAAGACGTTGCAAATTTTGAATGCTTTCTAATGCGGGTCTAAGTGCTTGAACTGCGCGTCCATCAAACTTGAACTCAAGTACCTTGACGAGAGATTTGATTGCTGTTTGGCGAGCACCCAGCTCAGCTCCTTGTTGTAACCCTCGTTCGTAGTGTTCTCTTCCCGCTGTCTCCAAGAAATGTTGATAGACTGAAGATTCTTGCATGACTGCCTCCGATAAAAAGCTGCTAATTGCTTGATGGGGATGAATTAACCCACTCATGACCCATTGTGATACGAGCAGATTGCTCCGAATATCTGTGGGTAGTGAGAGTCTTTTTGTCTTTTCATTACATTGAATTGCCCATTGGAGTTGTTCCATGCCTTCCGGTGGTTGCATCAACGGTGCGAATGGCATGAGTCCAGCATTTTGTGTCTCAAAAACAGATTGTCCATCAAGTTCAATGAGACGAATCACCTTGTACTCAACAATGAACCGGTGGTTCGGTATGTTTTGCCTGTAACCGCCGGGATCATTCGCCCCAGCATTGGGACGGAGGTAGATAACATGAGAGAGGATTGGTAAGCCGTATCTTTCATAGCATCTACCGAGATAGCCCACGTTGCGACGTGCCATTTCGACATCGGTGCTATCGCCTACTTGAAACTCAATGTGCACCAAAACGGGTTCATCACCGAGTTGGACCTTTATGAGGCTATCTGTTCGGCGGATTTCAACAGTTGTGAATTCGCCTTCCACAAATTCTACAAATTTAAAATCAGTGCGTTCCAAGACTGCTTGTAGGATATCTTCAGGGAATTTCTGCAAGGCATCTTTGGTCACAATATCGTATCTACCGTGCGGCAGTGACGCAAAATCTGGATCAGGCTGCTCTCTTATGTAGACCATATTAACATTTTACGCGAATTTGCCCATGAATATCAACCTTCTTTGCAGGTCACCTATTCAGCGAATCAATTCCCCGGATAAGCGCGGTTTTCCAGTTCTGCGACGAACTTTTCGGCGGCGATGGCGGCTGCGGCCCCTGCACCCGCAGCGGTAATCGCTTGACGGAATACGTGGTCATGCACGTCGCCAGCGGCATAAACACCGTTTATGTTCGTGCGCTGCATCTCGTCGACAATGACATACCCCTGTTCGTCCATACTTATGACATCTGTAAACAGTTCGGTGTTCGGAATATGTCCTATAAAGATAAATACCCCGTCAATCGGGAAAAGTTGCGTTTCACCGGTTTTGACGTTTTTCAGGGTTGCGCCGGTCACTTTATCTGCGTCGCCGTTGATTTCTTCGACGACGGTGTCCCATATAAACTTGATTTTATCGTTTTTGAAGGCGCGTTCCTGCATGATCTGGCTTGCTCGGAGTTGGTCGCGTCGGTGGACGATGTATACTTCGGAGGCGTATTTTGTTAGGAAGATGCCCTCCTCAAGCGCTGCGTCGCCACCGCCAACGACGATGAGCCGTTGGTCTTGGAAGAAAAATCCGTCGCATGTTGCACAGTAGGAGACACCGCGTCCGCCGTATCCCTCTTCACCGGGGATATCGAGTGTGCGTGGTGAGGCACCTGTGCAGATAATCACAGATTTCGCGCGGTATTCTTTCTCGTAAGTCGTGACAGCAAACGGATGTTGCGAGAAATCGACTGCTGTTACGGTGTCAAATTTAACTTCGGTGCCGAACCGTTCTGCCTGTTCCTGCATGCCTTGTATAAAGACACCCGCCTCGTTCCCGAAGAAGCCGGGATAGTTCTCCAAGTCGAGCGTCAAAGAGAGTTGTCCGCCGAGTGCTTCGCCTGTAATCAGGACGGGTTCAAGCATCGCACGAGAGGTATAGACTCCTGCGGCAAATCCTGCAGTGCCACCGCCGATAATCACGATATTTCGGTCTTCTATGTTGTTTGTATTGGTTTCCATTCTGTTTTTTGATTCCTTTAAAGTTTTATTTTTGTCCACAAGATTTCTTCTTATTTAGAATGGCAGCGGAATGCCGATGCGTTCAGCAACTGTTTTCAACTGTTCCTGATGTGCTTCGCCGACCGGTATACCGATTTCAGCCCATTCCTGTTCGCGCTCCCATTCTAAACCACCGGGTAAGTCCGATCGGTCGTAACCCGGTGCCGGTTGCATCTGCCGTGCGTCGTGGATATGTTGATCGATCTCCGCTTTGTATGCGTCAATTGGTCGGAATCGGGAGATGTCGATCGCTGCGATGAAGGCACCTTGATTGGCACCTTCCCAGATTGTTGGCGGATCCGGCGGTTTATCGAAGAGCCAGATACCTGCCATAAATCCACCGAGTGCATGGCTGACATGGCTCAATCCCAACATCTTGAAGAACGCAGCTGGATTCTGTTCAAATGCTTCTTCAAATGGCTGTGATCCATAGATGCCGGTTGCCATATCGACGACTATGGGCGGTTGGTCGCCTGCTGGGATCGCAAAACTCATCGGCGAGGCACCGGTTGCGGTGGCAATCACACCGTCCGGGTTGTGTCGGAAACGGTGGCAGGAGACGGCGAACCCGGCACAATCTACTTCGAGTGCGAGCCTCGAATATTTGCCTGCACTCCCGAAATGGAAGTGGTTCCGACTCGTTGCGGCACCGAGTCCCATCTCTTTGGCTTTTTTAACGGCTGCTTTTGCGGCGTGATACGAGGCAAAATGTCCCATCCCACCGTCGCCGTCGTAGACGGCTGTCGTCGGGGATTCGTCGATGCATCGGACGTTCGGACGTGGGTTGACTTTGCCATCGAGCATCATCCCGATATATCCGGGCGTTTGGCGGGTGCCATGGCTGAATACACCGCGCAGATCTGTGAGCACTAACAGGTTTGCTATATGTGTGGCATCTTCCGCCGTGGTGCCTGCTTTCTGGAACGCTTCGCTGATAAAGTCTTGCATCGTATCTGGCATCACGCGAATAAATTCTTTCGGTACAACATTCATATTTTTAAATTTTCCTTGCGGATTTTTTAATTTTCCTTGCGGATTTTTTAATTTTCCTTGCGGTTAGTCAAGTGGGTTTGGATTATTGATGTGCTTCCTTAAATCCGCTCTCCACTTCGTTACGAGCTACGGTAACTAAAGATGCTGTCAGTCAAGTGGGTTTTATGGATGGACTGCTTTTACGTAATCCGTCTTCCACTTCGTTTCAGACTAAGTTTTTAATTTTCCTTGCGGTCAGTCAAGTGGGTTTGGACTATTGATGTGCTTCCTTAAATCCGCTCTCCACTTCGTTACGAGCTACGGTAACTAAAGATGGTAGCCTGCAACAACGGCGCAGGCGGATATGAGAAAAAACGTCAACAAACTAATTACTTTATCTTACGCTTTGCGCCAATTAAGAATGGTAGCCTGCAACAACGGTGCAGGCGGATATGAGAAAAAACGTCAACAAACTAATTACTTTACCTTACGCCTTGCGAAAAATTAAAAAGTCTCGGAATTCCGTTAGTAATTGGATAGTGTTGTTCGCAGGCTTTGCAGTGGAGACGCTGTTCTTCCCATGTAATCGCACCTTTACATTGCGGGCAGACGAGAATCTCTTGTAATGTTTTTTTCTGGCGACTTTTACCTTTTGCCAAAAACGATTTTGCGCGGGAGACGATCCCTCGCGGCACAGCATTTTTGAGAAGTGGTAGCCACCGATTTTTGCCTTGATTGCTACCGTCGGGAGCAATAAGTGTCTGTAAGGTCGCCGGACATTCTAAGTCGAGTATCGGTTCCGTTTCGGGTCGTATTTCGTAATCTATATTGTTTTCCCATTCGTATTGAACGAGAAAGATATTGTGGTGCGTAATATGGAACCGTTTCCAGTGCTTGTCTTTCGCCGCGAGTGTGTGGAACAGTTGTCCGAACTGCGGTTGCTGGTTGTTTTTTTGGAGTGTTAAACGTCCGTCGATTAGATTAACGATCCATCGGTGGTAGTGCCATCCGTATATCCGTTCGCCTATTTCAGAGGGCGTTTCGATGTAGCCGCGCCGTGCCACGCGCATGAGTTCAGCGATGAGTTGTTTCGGGTCTTCAACATGCTCCAGTACGTGTGCGCAGATGACATAATCAAACGCTTGGTCTGCGAACGGGAGGAACTGTCCGTCGGCTTCGACGATCGGACGGTCGGTAACGATTCCGCCGCCGCGTTGTTCATCATCTTCTATGAATTTATCGCATAAGACATCCGAACGCGCTTTCGGATTGTGACCGCTCCCTATCTCTAAGACAAAGTCGTTCGCACGGATGTTCATTTTTCTACAACCAGGGTGATGTAAGGGCTCATATACGGAAATGTGCCAGCGATAATTCTGCCTTTTATGCCGAACCCGACAGCCTTTTTGACGATCGTGAACCCGTTTTGTCGGAAAAATTGCGCGAGGTCTATCGGACTTGCGTAGTATGCACTATCAGCGTCGCCGCCGATTGCGTCTGCTTGTAAATCGGGTTCTCTATAGATGAATTGCGGCGATTTTGTGAAGAACCGTTTCTGTAAATAGAGCTGACAGTTGCGTTTGAACTGTTGGAACGCTTGCCGTTTCGTTTCACCCCAGACCGGTCTGCCCGGTTTGCCGGATATCAGGCGGAGCCAATCCAGCAGTGGGATTAAAGGGGAACAGAGGTTCGGTCCAGAGATGACAATGCGTCCACCCTTGCGTACCACGCGTCCCATCTCCGTTAAAGCCGTCTCCACGTCTGGTAGATGTTCAACCAATTCATTTGAGCAGATAACATCGAAGGTATTACTGTCAAAAGGGAGTTCGAGTACATCGCAGACTTCGTATTTGAGGCGCGGGTTTTCCCAGTTCCGTGCCTCCTTGAGAAAGAGCGGCGAAATATCGGTGCCGACGACATCAAAATCTGCCTGATTGAGCAGTTTCGCGGAGATACCGTTCCCGCATCCGAGATCGAGGACCTTGGAACGCGGTGGCGCGTAACGGACGACCAGTTCTACGTAGTGTCGGAGATAGGTTTCGTCGTGTGCATCGAGAAGGCTTTTATAGCTTTCCGATGTTTCGTAGAATTCACGCATCCGTTGCCGGGTTTTTAAATTATTAAATTTGGTCACCGTTCCACTTCGTTTCACGGTGTCTTCCGATGAAGTTAGCTGTGTCTGTGGCATGAAGGTGTCCTGATAATTCACAGAAGATTGAACAGGAAACCAACAGTTTCCTATTCTACAGAAGCGTGTCCAAACGATAGTATGATCCAGAAGCTGCGTTCTCATAGCGAAGCGAATGCGTTTTGCCTAAGCACGGAGCGTATTCCAAGGTGCTTCGTCATAAACGTCGATGAGTTGGTATCCCTCTGCACCTTTGCTCGGACTCAAGGTTACGAACAACTTTGCGGATTCCGAAGAGACGTTAAAGGAGGCGTGGACCATATCTGCTGGAATAAAAACAGAATCGCCGGCGTTGAGTGTCTGTTTTTTGTCTTCGATCCACTGTTCGACGCTGCCTTCTATCACGTAGATGACCTCTTCTTGTTCAGGGTGTTTATGGAAGTCGTGTCCGTAGCCTGGGGAGAGTGAGACCTCCATGGCGACGATGTCTTTTGCACCGGTGCTTTCTGGGCGGCTCAGCCAACCGATGGTTCCCCAATCGAGTTCGTCTCGTTCTACGTCGGCTGACGCAATAAATTTCCCGTTCATAAGGTTGTGAGTGCTCCTTTCATTCGCGATGTAGACGCGCTTCGACAGCGCGCCTACATATTAATGCGTTGTTTTTTATCTGTCCGACTTCAGCGTTGCCCAGGTTGTGGACAGCTTCCCGAGCGGTTCGACGGGTGTTGATGCGGTCTCCATTTCTACCCGGACTTCGTCCATACTGAGTGCTCGGTTCCAGATACGGACTTCGTCGATGAGTCCGAGAAATTCACGGTTGCCTTCGTGTGTTTTTCCGATGAGGACGGAAGCAGTATCAGCGGCACCGGGGAGCGGGTTTTTGCCGTCGGATTCGCCGGCGTGCTCACCGTTTAACCAATACCTGTGAACACCGTCTTCGACCTGTGCGACGACGTGCGTCCACTCGTTAAGTTCGATTTTCCCCGTGCAAGTGCTACCGCTACCACCGGCACTGAGGTGCAAGCATTCACTTGTGGATTCAGTGTAGAAGCTGTAGGAGCGCGGGCCATTCCCTTTTGAAAGGATACCTTGCCACTGCGCGCCGGCTGTTCCGCCGGTGTATCTCTCGGCATTAATCCATGCCATGACCGTTACGTTTGTATCAACGGTAAGGATGTCGGCGTGCGGGACTTCGACCCAGTCGCTTTCACCGTTGAGTTTGAGTGCGTTCCCGAATTTTCCTGCGGCTAATTCCGGCGCGCCAGCGATGGTGCCGTCGTTCTCGTATTTTGAGAGATCCGGCACTGTATCGCCATCGAGTTCATCAAAAGAGAAGTAGAGGATAAGCGAATCATCGGCGGGATCTGCGGCGTGTGCGAAAGGTGCCGCGATCATGAGAATCGTCAATATAGAGAGAAAAGTTTTCATTATGTTCTCCTTTACTTATAGGTAGATGTATGCGCGTTTAGGGTTCCATAGAATTTGAATATCCGGGTAACCCTAAAGCGCACATACCATAGATTTTAGCGTTGTGAGGTTTTCTTCAGTTGTCCCCAAGATGTCGCGAGTTTCTGACGCGGGTCAACAGGAAAAAGTTCAAAATGCCCTTTTTCCATCTGTTCTTGTACCTCTTCTTCAGTGAGTGCGCGGTTCCAGATGCGGACTTCGTCGATGAATCCCTCGAATTGACGGTTGCCTTCGTGTGTTTTCCCGACAAAGACATCCGCAGTATCGGCTGCGCCGGGCGGTGGGTTTTTGCCCCCGGATTCGCCGGCATTTTCGCCATTCACCCAGTACCGATGTGTCCCGTCATCAACTTGTGCGGCAACATGCACCCATTCCTCTAACGGCACATTTTTGTTACAAACACTGCCTGAACCGCCGACACTAAGGTGTAAACACTGACTCACAGATTCGGTGTAGAAGCTATAGGAACGAGGTCCATTGCCTTTGGCAAGGATGCCTTGCCATTGTGCACCACCAGGACCTGTATGGCGTGGGGTATTGATCCAAGCCATGACGGTAACGCTCTCATCGACAGTAAGCGTTTCGTGGTGTGGAACCAACACCCAGTCAGTCGTTCCGTTGAATTCCAAAGCTTTACCGAATTTACCGTCAGCAAGTTTAGTGTCCCCGACCAATTCACCGTGGTTTTCGTATTGTGAGTGGTCGATGGCGTTTTTACCGTCGAGTTCATCAAAAGAGAAGTAGAGGATCAGCGATTCCTCCGGTTCGTTTGCTGCATAAGCGAAAGATGCTGCAAACGTGATAAGGGTTAGTATGATAAATAGGTGCCTCATTTTTTCCTCCGTGTAGGATGTGCTGTTGGTTTCTTGTGCATTATTTTTATAGGCTAATCTATCGGAACAATCTCTCCGCCTTCAACTGCCCTAAATCTTTGGTTGACAGGGAGATGTGTCCAACGGTCGGTGTGTCCGCTGGTCCAACGGATTTCAAGGCGGTCAATCTGTTCCGCTTTGCCGACACCAAAATGGGTGCGCAGATCGTGGAAAGAGAGGTAACTCCCACCACTATGCACTTCCCGATATTGAACGTGTGTTCCGGTTACAACTTTGATTCTTGCTCCGATCCCGGAACGGTTGCTTTTTTGTCCGACAGTCTGGATTTGTATCCAATTGTTTCGGTTTCCGACTGCGTTTTGGAGCAGGTCTGGACGTTGGTTGCAGTTCGTGACGAGGATATCGAGGTCCCCGTCGTTGTCGTAATCGCCGATAGCGGCACCACGACTGACTTTTTTGAGTGCTAAGCCGTCGGTTTCCGACACAACATTGGCGAATGTTCCATCGCCTAAGTTCCTGAATAGCAGGTTCTTCTGCGGATAGGTTACGTGTTTCTCAAGGACATTGATGTTATCCATGAGATGTCCGTTTGCGACGAAGATGTCTTGGTATCCGTCATTGTCGTAATCGAAAAATTTGATGCCCCATCCCAAATAGCCGTGCGTTACCTCTGCTATCCCTGATGTAATGGTGTTGTCGATAAAGAAGGTGCTATCGTGGTTCCGGTAGACGGTATTGGTTTCGGTCTGGTAATTACTGACGGTAAGATCAAACTTCCCGTCGTTGTCGTAATCACCGAAATCGGTTCCCATTCCGGCTTCTTCTTTTCCCATATCATTGTAGCAAACCCCAGAAATTAATGCAACTTCTAAAAAATTACCGTTACCACCGTTCTGAAACAGGAAGTTCGGGTCTTGGTCGTTTGCGACATAGAAATCAATATTCCCATCGGTATCGTAGTCGCCAAAGGTTACACCTAACCCGTGCTGCGGTATCAGATCGGGAGGGCGGTATAAGGTTGACACATCGGTAAACGTGCCGTCTCCGTTATTTTTGTAAAAGGTATCGTGAACGGCGGGGTAGGCGTGTGGTCCGCAATAGACCTGAACGCCACGTTCTTCGCAGCGGGTGTCCTTTTCTGGTGTCCATTCAGCATAGTTCGCAATGTAGAGGTCTAAGTGTCCATCGTTATCGACATCAGCGAAGGCGCAGCTGGTGCCCCAATTTGGGTTGCCAACTTTGGCGTGCATCGTTATGTCTGTAAAAGTCCCGTCGCCGTTGTTTCGATAGAGTTGGTCTCTGCCGTAGTTAGTGACGTAGAGGTCTAAGTCGCCGTCGTTGTCGTAATCTGCGACGGTGGCACCGGTACCGTAGGCGGTACTTCCGACACCAGCCGTCTCGGTGATGTCGGTGAAAGTGTTATCTCCGTTGTTTCGGTAGAGGACGTTATTCGGTTTTCGACCTTGAACGTTGTCTGTCTGGCGTGCGCCGTTAACGAGATAGATGTCGAGGTCGCCGTCGCCATCGTAGTCGAAAAAACCGCCGCCGGATCCGAGGAATTCGTTGAAAAGCCTTAAACCGCTCCTACCGTCGGTGTGCTCGAAGGTTAACCCTGCGGATTCCGTGACATCAATGAAAATCTGTTCTGCTGGGACGGTTGTGCAGTAGAGGAGACTTATAAATACGGCTATGCCTGCGCATCCAAGACGGCGATAGAGATTTAGAGGTCTACTGTTCAGTACATTTTTTAGCATACGAATGGACTCATCGTGTTGTTTGTGATTCCTACTTTAGACGTTCGAGTTTATTGAGTGCTTTCCAAGCGTCGTTATCGTCGGGTTCAATTTTGGTGATATGTCGGTAAGTGTCTATCGCTTTTTGGAGTTGCCCTTGTTGCGTGTAAATCTCGGCTAATCCGTGGTATGCCAAGCTCAGGTGTGGCATCTTCGCTATGGCTGCTTGAAGATGTGCTTCTGCCTTGTCGAGTGCCTCTGTTTGCGTATAGAGCCATCCCAATCGGACGTGTGCTTCTACGGTATCGGGTTTCAATTCGAGGACTTTCTCGAAAAGTGGGATCGCGTGTTGCGGTGCGTTGAGGTTCATGTAAAGCCTCGCCAACTTGTCGTATCCGCTTGTTAAGTCTGGGTTCAGACGGATAAGTGCTTGGTAGGTCGCAATGGCTGCGGAAATATGTTTGTGTTCCAGATGGACCTCTGCCAATTTCAACCGGAGGGTGGCGTTCGTTGGATCTTCCGCCAAAGCACCTTCGATGGCGTACGTCCGGTCGTAGTAGGTTTTCATTTTGTGGAACAGTTTGAGTTGTTCCGTCGCTGCGGGTGTATCGCCGAGCAGTCGGTACGCCTTGGCGAGGTTGTAGTAGGCACTCTGGACGTAAGGTTTTTTCTCGATGGCTGTCTGATAGTGTGTCACGGCTTGTTTCGGTTCGTTCCGCATGAGTGCGATCAGACCGAGCCATTCGTAGACTTCTGGGAAATCTGGCTTGCGTGAAAGGGTACGCTTGAACGCGACGAGTGCCTCATCGAATTTTGCCTGATGTGTATAGATATAACCGAGTCGGTAGTGTGTATCGGCATCTGTTGGAGCGTTCTGCACGGCTTCTTTGGCGTGCTGCGCTGCGATGTCTAATTTGCTCTGTTTGCAATAGATTTCCGCCAGGGCGAGATGCGTTAATCCGTAAATCCGTGTTTTTACAGGAACATTTTTTAAGTCTGCAGCTGCCGGAAAAATCTTGTTAAAGGTTTCAATCGCTAATTCCAGTTCATCTTGCAGTTTATAGACGTTTGCGAGTTGGAAGAGTGCGTCTACATTTGTCGGTTGTTGCGATAGAATTGACTTAAAGGCATCAGCTGCCTGTGGGTAGAGTCGCAGCTTAACGTATTCCACGCCTTCTTGAAGCGTTGTGCTCGTTTCAGCATGATTCACAGACGACGTGAACCAGAGAAGGATCGTCAGGATTAAGACGCAGCGGTTGCACTTTGTAAGTATGTGATAGCGTTTGTCGCGTGCTTCCATCCCAATTTTCCTCAATCAGACTGCGACTGTTTGTTCAGTACATCCTGAATCCAAGACAGTGCTGCCATACTCGACGACCAACCGATCGAGGTTATCGCGAGCAGTGCCACTTGTTGCAATTCTTCTGGCGTGATCCCTTCTCGGAGCGCGCGCCGTGTATGCGAATGCACTGCACCTTCAGACTTCGCACCGATAGCGAGTGCAAGTTTGACGAGTCGGACGGTTTTCGGTTCCATAGGACCGGCGTTACTGGATGCCTCGCCGAGTGCCTGATACGCTGTCCAGACTTCAGGGTATTCTTCAATCACGTTTTGGAGAAAATCGGGTAATTTATCTTTCATTTCCTGTTTTCCTATCCGGTTTTCTCGTTTGACGGTGATTCTGCGTCTTGTTGTGCAGTGGTTTCGGTTTCGTTTCCGTTTTCTTCATTGAGTCCGGCTTTAAAGTTTGTGACGCTTTTGCCGAGACCGCGTGCCAACTCAGGAATACGCTTTCCGCCGAATATGAGTAGCACAATAGTCAATATAATTACTAATTCTAAGGGACCTAGGCCAAACATGTCTATGCCTCCGTATTTTAACGTCGTGATTTGTGCGCCGTAAAAGCGCACGCTGGATATTAGCGTATATACTATCACATTAAAAAAAATATGTCCAATAGTATTTGATTTGGTGGAAAATAATGTAATTGACAGAAGGTTTCAGACATGCTATAATTTAGAGGTGCCTTGCAAGTAAAACTAACGAATGTAAGGGAGCGTTTTGGCAGGCTAACCGTGGAGGAGTTTGGATTATGAATAAGGTGCTGGTCAGCGATTTGCTGTCGCAGCAAGGCTTGGATGTTCTGACGGAGCGTGGCGATTTTGAGGTGGATGTTATCCTCGATCTTTCGCACGGAGAGTTGTTGGAACGGATTGCTGACTATCATGCGCTCCTCATCAGGAGTGCGACGAAAGTAACCGCAGATGTCATTGCTGCAGCGAAGCAGTTAAAAGTGATTGGGCGCGCCGGGGTCGGTGTGGATAACATCGACGTACAAGCAGCAACACGGAACGGTATCTTGGTTGTTAACACGCCGACAGGTAATACAATTGCGGCGGCGGAACATACGGTCGCTATGTTGTTGGCACTGGCGCGTAATATAGTGCCTGCCGGTATTTCACTGAGAAACCGAGCCTGGCAGCGCAACGATTTCATCGGTGTTGAATTATATCGGAAGGTTTTTGGGACGATCGGGTTAGGGCGGATCGGACAAGAAGTGGCGAGACGGGCACAGGCTTTCGAGATGCAGGTCATCGCCTACGACCCGTATATCTCAGCGAGCGCGGCGGAAAAAATCGGTATTCGGCTTGTGGATCGGCGGACGCTATTTCAGGAATCGGATTATATCTCTGTTCATACGCATCTGAATGCTGAGACCTATCATAGTATCGGCGCGTCTGAGTTTGCCCTGATGAAACCGAGTTGCCGATTGATTAACTGTGCGCGTGGTGGTATCATTGATGAAGCTGCGTTGTACGATGCTTTGAAGGCTGGCGAACTCGCGGGTGCTGCGTTAGATGTTTTTGAAGACGAACCTGCGACGGATACACCGCTGCTGGATCTGGAAAACGTGTTGGCACTTCCACACCTCGGCGCATCGACATCGGAGGCACAGGAGCATGTCGCTATTGAGGTGGCACAGCAGGTACGGAACGCCCTCCACGGGCAACCGGTTGCGAACGCCGTCAATCAACCGAAAATTGATCCGAGAACCCTCGATATTTTGGGCCCCTATCTCGAACTCGCGGAAAAGATTGGTGGTTTTCAGACGCAGATCGTTGAGGGACAAATATCGGCGATTAAAATCCATTATAATGGGACACTTTTCCAGAACGAGGATGTTACACCTGTAACTGTCGCTTTACAGAAAGGACTTTTGACACCCGTGCTGACGGAGGTCAACTATGTCAACGCACCCTTCTTAGTTAAACAGCGTGGGATTTCTGTTACGGAGACGAAAAGCGAATCGGAGGCGGATTATGCGAACTCTATCGCGATTACTGTTGCAACGGATAACGGTGAGACGGTGATTGAAGGCACCGCATTCGGAAAGAAAGACATCCGCATCGTCCGTATTGACCAACACCATATAAACGTGAGACCGACGGGGTATATCCTTCTCATCTATAACAGCGACCAGCCGGGAATGATAGGGTTAATGGGGACGATTCTCGGAGAACACGGCATTAACATCGCCGATATGACTGTCGGACGTTCGCGCTTATGGGAACTCGCTGTGACGCTTATCAACGTGGACAGTCCTGTGCCGCGACACGTTTTGCAAACGATCGCTTCACAAAAGAAGATTGACTTCGTTAAACAGGTTTTCCTTCCGTAGCAATAGATGAGGTTTTTGATTTATTCAATTATCGGAACCGAACCGCGAGGAATAATTAGAAGATTTAACGGTAGTTGTAGCCTGCAACAACGGCGCAGGCGGAT
This sequence comes from Candidatus Poribacteria bacterium, assembly GCA_022823085.1. Taxonomy (GTDB): domain Bacteria; phylum Poribacteria; class WGA-4E; order WGA-4E; family WGA-3G; genus WGA-3G. Next base: position 14,713 of record JAJDXV010000033.1, on the reverse strand, counting down.
ATACGTCGATTAACGTTATTTCCCCAATTAGCCTGATCGAACCGCAAGGAATAATTAAAAAATTGGATGCTAAACAGAAATGTCTATTTATTAATGATGAGATTCCGAAGGCAAAGTTATTTGAAAGTGAGAAACGAGAGGTTCATCCGGACTGCAATACCTCTTGGCGTATTTCACCCGAACCGTTCTGGGTTACCGAAGCAGAATTAGAGTGGTTTGAAGCGCTCGGTCCGCACCTTTTAAATTTCTATCGTGCGTGTAATTTGCTCTATTCGCAGAGCGTGCGCGGTATTCAACCTGCTTGGGTCGCTGAATATTTGGAGATCGGGAAACCGGAGGCGGTTATCCAGTATGGTCGGATGAACCGTTTTAAGACGCAGCTGCCGGGTGTCCTACGTCCTGACATCTTGCCGACCGCTGACGGTATGGCGATTACGGAACTCGATTCGATTCCGGGTTTCATTGGCGCGACGGGTTGTCTGGCACGGTTGTATGCGGAACTCGGCTATGCTATTATCGGTGGCGACAATGGGATGGTGAACGGATATGCCGATATGATTCGCGCACTCGGAAAGAAAGAGGAGCCGACGCTTGCGATTGTTGTCTCAGACGAATCAGAAGATTATTGGGCGGAGATGGTATGGCTCGCTGACGCGCTTTGTGGCGTCGGTGTGAAGGCGTTCACTGTTAAACCACACGAAATCATTTTTACAGAAGATGGACTGCTTGTTGAACATGGAGACGACGAACTGCTGGTCGATGTGCTATACCGTTTCTATGAATTGTTTGATCTTCTGAATATCCCGAAATCGGAATTAATGTTCTATAGTGCGAAGAAACGCACTGTCGTGATGACACCACCTCCGAAATCCTACCTCGAAGAGAAGTTGTGTCTTGCTCTGTTCCACCATCCTACACTTCAACCGTTTTGGAAACGTCAGCTCGGTAAGCGGACCTACGCGTTCTTGCAGGAGGTCATCCCGGAGACGTGGATTATTGATGCGCGTCCGCTTCCGCCGCATGCTGTTATCCCCGGTTTGATGGTAGAAGGTGAGGTTGTGACCGACTGGCGACAACTCGGTACACTGACACAAAAGCAGCGCGAGTTGGTGATTAAACCGTCCGGTTTTTCTGAACTCGCGTGGGGCAGCCGCGGTGTCGCGATCGGACACGATCTCCCGACGGAGGAATGGGAAACCGTTATTGACGACAGTCTTGACAATTTTGAGAAGAACCCGCATGTCTTACAACGGTTTCACACAGCGAGACGGGTACGGATGCAGTATTACGATTTTGACGCGGGTGATGTGCAAGAGATGGCGTGCCGTCCGCTGCTCCGTCCATACTATTTTGTTGTCGGCGACACAGTTAGATTGGGTGGCATGCAGGCGGCGGTCTGCCCGGCTGACAAGAAGATTTTACACGGTATGGTGGACTCTATTATTGTGCCGTGTGCACAGATGCAATAAGGAAGGTGATTGGGTAATGCGATTAAGTGATAAACAACTCGCTCATTTCCGAGACAAGGGGTACCTTGCTATTGACGGATTTTTTAGTCCGATGGAAGCAAACGCGCTCCGGGTTGAGCTTGAACGGATCTATAACACTGAACTCGAAAACGGGACTGGCATTAATTGTGCGGTGCAAGACGATGGCACCAAGCGGGACAACGGAGGCGAACGGCAGAACCTTCAGGTTATACCGTTGAATAACCGTAGCGACTTGCACAAGGCGTTGCCGTTTCATCCGAAGGTTATCTCTGCTGTCGAACAACTCATCGGTGACGAATTTATGTTGGAGTTGGATCAGGCGTTCTGGAAGCCACCGAAGGTTGGGGTCGGGACGAGTTGGCACCAAGATAACGCCTATTTCAAGATCGCGGACCCGTTGCGGGGGACGGCGATGTGGATCGCTATTCACGATGCGAACGTTGAGAATGGGTGTATGCACGTCATTCCGGGGAGCCATCGGGAGCGTTATGCGCACTACCGCGACCCGTTGAGCGATCATCACATTCGGTGTGATCCGCCTGAAGAACGTGCCGTGCCGATAGAATTAAAGGCAGGGGGTGTCCTTTTCTTTTGTTACGGTGTCGCGCACTGTACGCGGTCGAACCGCTCTGATGAGGCGCGCGCAGGTGTCGCACTTCACTTCTTGCATAACGATTTCGGTGGCAAGGAACTCTGGGAGCGGAATAATACGACTAAACCGATGCTTCGGGGTCCGCTTGCGACAGGTGGCGAAACTGAGTTCGGCGAGAAATTTGAAGGCAGATGGGAAGAGGTTATGAACGCTGTGTTTGCTTCTGATGTTTAGAATTGGATATTGTATCTAACGGTGCCGTAAATAATAAATGTTGATTTATCTCTGACTTTCTGCTAAAATCTGGAAAATTTGATGGAAGGTGCAAATTTCTTGCGTTAAACAGAAGTCAAGAATCTCCATAGGAGGACCGGATAGATGAAACAGTTATTTAGTTGTGCTGTGCTTATCGCACTGGTACTGATCACAGCAGGATATGCTACAGCGGATCTCGCTGAAGGACTGGTTGTTTACTTCACGTTTGACAATATTAATGGTAAGACGGTTGTTGATGATTCCGGCAATGGGCTTGATGCCGATATCATTGCCAATACCGACATTGTGAAAGGCAAATATGGGGATGCAATTCGCATTACAGCGGTAGGTGCTGATTGTGTGAATGTGCCAGCCTCCGATGAACTGAAAATCACCGGTGAAATCACGATGGCCGCTTGGATCAATCAGGATTCTTGGAACACTGACGCGCAGTGGTTCGACAAAAACTGCCATAACGGGGGTGAGCACTCTTCCTACGGGATCGGTGCCTTCAATGGCGGTAAGAATTTTAATATGTTCTTGGGGACCGGTAACAGTAGACCGACCTTGAGCCAGCCGCATGCACTGGATACGAAAAAATGGCATCACGTCGTTGGCACTTATGATGGTGCCGTTATGAAAGTCTACGTAGATGGTGAGCTCGCAGCTGAGAAAGCCGAAAAGTTTGATTTCAAAGGCACTAACGATCAGGATTTACGGATCGGGTGTTCTAAGGACCGTCCGAATTATACCTTCGAGAATGGTTCTATTGACGAAGCTGCGGTCTGGAGTCGTGCGCTAAGTGAAGATGAAATCCAAGAAATAGCGAACGAAGGTTTTCTTGAAGTTTCGCCGCTTGATAAAGTCGCAACAACCTGGGGTAGTATGAAACGGAGAACAGGGACATATTAAAAACTGTTCTATAGAAATGTTAAACGGCACAGGTGTTATTTCGGCACCTGTGCTTTGTTATATTAGGGGGGAAAAATGACAAAGATCGGAATAGTCGGTATCGGTTTTATGGGGATGATTCACTATTATGCGATTCAGCGTATTACGGGTGCTGAAGTCGTTGCTATCTGTACACGAGATCCGAAGAAACTTGCTGGCGATTGGACTGGCATTCAAGGTAATTTTGGACCCCGTGGCGGTATGGAAGATCTTTCAAACGTCCGAAAGTATAGTGAGATTGACGAACTCCTTGCCGATGAAGAGGTGGAGTTGGTCGATATTTGCCTACCGACGCATCTACATAAACCGGTAAGTATGGCATCCCTGAATGCCGGAAAACATACCCTCGTTGAGAAGCCGATTTCCATCTCGATTGATGATGCGAACGAACTCGTTGAACTTGAGCAGAGCATTGGTGCGGCGCGTAAGACAGAAGGTGAGGGTCCGTGTTTTCTGATGGTTGCGCATGTACTTCCGTTCTTTGCGGAGTACGCTTATGCGAAACAGATCGTTGAATCTGGTGAATACGGTGAACTCCTCGGTGCACATTTTAAGCGGATTACGTCAAGACCGAGCCAGGCGCGGGATCCCGCCTCACTTGAGAAAAGCGGTGGCCCCGGCATCGATTTACACATTCATGATACGCATTTCATTCAACTGCTCTGCGGTGTGCCGGATGCCGTGTTCTCACAAGGCAAACTTGTGGGGGCGAACTATGTGGACTACCTGACGACACAATATATCTACAACGATAAAGGGATCGCTGTCAGCTGTTCTTCTGGTGGTGCTTCGCAACGCGGGCGCGCCTTCTCACACGGGTTTGAAATCTTCCTCGAAAAGGCGACACTGCTCTATGATTTCTCGACACTCGCAGGTGAACCGTCTACCGCAGTCCCGTTGACACTCCTCAACGACAACGGTGAGGTGGAGCAGGTAGATTTGGGAGATGTTGACCCGATTGATGCGTTCGTCGGTGAAATTCAATACGCTGTTGCGGCGATTGATTCGGGAACTGAACCGGCGGCGTTGTCTGGTGTCGGTGCACGGGATGCCTTGCTGCTCTGCTATAAAGAGGCGGAGTCCATCAGGACGGGGCAAATTGTAAAAATTCGCTAAGTGGTTCGGTGATACTGTAGGAAGGATGGAAGGTCAGAAAAATGGGCGGCGGCACACGTTGGAAGCGCGGAAGGGTTGACAGGTTGGAAACAAGGAAGGATGAAAGAAGAACCGCTTCCACCAATCTTCCAATCTTCCAGTCTTCCAATCTTTTTTATTTTGTTAGCAACATCGGTGAACTCTATGTTCCGACCGCGTATCGGGATGTCGTTTTCGCGCGCGGACGCGTCAAATCGTTCGCTCACCAGGAATTGAAGCATCTCAACCGGATTTTTACACACGTCCGTCACGGCGGTGTTGCGGTTGTGGAAGGTGAATGGGAACAAATTACGGTTGTTATGGACTATATCCAGCGTCACAAACGGGATTTAGTCCAGCAGTCGCCGCGTCCTACCAAATCCAAATCGCGGGATCGTGGGGCATCGCGTGAAAATTCTGCCGGTAGTGCGTTCAAAGAAGCGTTATCAAGGCTCGCATGTTGGGCAGATGCTGATGGGGTTTTGCAGGTTGACCCCGCGCCTGTCCTTCCTGATTTGCTTGCACTTGCGGGTGAACCGATAGACGCGAATCAGGGGAAACCGTTTCTGCTACCGCTCATTAAGATTCAACAGATACAAGACGCACTCGCGGAGACCTACCCTATCCGTGCGCTTGATGCCTCGCTTGTTGCTTCCGAAAATGTGCTTGCACCGCGTTCGCAGGAGACGATTGAATGTTTTCAGGAGGCGTTGCAGTATGTCCGGCGGTCGGATTCGTCTGTTGTAGTTGTGGACATCGGATGCGGGAGCGGGTGTTTAACGCTGTTAGCGCGGCAAGAATTGGGCGAACAGGCTGAAATATATGCCTCTGATCTGCTTCCAGAGGCAGTTGCGACGACGAACATGAACCTCCAACGTCTCCTGCCAAATTCAGACGGTATAAGAGTTATGCCTGCCGGTGATCTGTTCGATCCGTTTATTTCTCATCAATTTGATGTGATTATCTTCAATGCCCCGTGGGTTGTTGCCCGCGTACGCAACCGCGCCGAACTCGCCATCCACGATGAGAAACAGGAGACGGTGAAACGCTTTTTTGCACAGGTTTCGGATTTCCTGAAGCCCGATGGCGTTGTTTTGCTCGGCTATGCCGATGCTTCGGGACCTAAGGCGATTGCGAATCTGGAGGCGATCATTGCAGAAGCCGGTTTCACGGTGGACACTGTGTTTAATAGGCGGGTTGCGACGCATCGGTCAAAGCGGAAGTGGGAGCAAATTCGGGTGTCCGTTTTATGTAGAGGATAGAGGTGGCAAATTTTCCATTTGACTTTGCGCAAAACAGTGTTTATGCCTTGTCTAAGTATTACCTTTTCATTGACAAACAACCGAGAAAATGGTATGCTAAGGAAAATATCTACGTGGAGGTTGTAAACTTGAGCAAAACAAGATATCCCAACCGAGATGCCCTTAATCAAGCACTTGATCAGTACTTAGATGCCATGTTCCAGTTCGTCAGTGAATGTTTAGATGAGCAATCAATCAGGGAGGCTTTGAGGTTGCAATCAGGTGATAACCTCAGAGAAGAGATGGAGGTTAAAGATATTGCAAACCTCATTAAGATGCGTTGGTTAAAGTCTTTTAAAGAGAAATTTAAAGTTGTTGATCGCGAGTATATCCGTTATTACGATGCCCGGAGTGTAACAAGTTTGATAATAGAGGGCCGAAATCAAGTGTCTCATCAACGGTTAAGGGAATTGAATCCTGAGTTCACCCGGTCTCAACTGTTTCTTATTGCTGAGATACTGGGAAAAATTAACAGACCGGATGCCCAACGTGAGGTTGAGGACATCCGAGACAAACTCTTTGACGATACCGCGAAGCATCTTGAAGCGGTATCAAAAGCGGTGGAAACTGAGAAGACAAAATATAAACGGTCTATCGCAGGAGCGGAGAGGCGTTTAGCAGCGGAAAAAGAAAGCAACGAGGAACTATCGAAGCAGAGGGATGATAAGGCTGCTAAGTTAGACCAAAAGACGGAAGAACTTGAAAAATTATCGGGGCAACTTGTAGCTGCAAAATTAAGTCGAAAGGAGAGCGAAAAGCAGCGCAATTCTATATCAAAGCAGTTAGAAAAGGTACAAACGGCACATAGCGCGTGTGAAGAACACATCACAACGATATCGGATCAACGCATAGCAGCAGAAGCGGAAAGAGACGAGTACAAGAAACACTTTGAAACAACATCGAAAGAGTTGGAGAAAGCGGAAACGGAATGGCAGGTGTGTGAGGATAGTCTCACTGCGATGCGAAAATTGTTCACGGTAGCAACAATCGGAGATCAGGCAATTCAAGATGTGTATCCACCTATTGAAACGGATTCTACTGTCCGAATATTTGACCGTCGAGGTATAGACAAACGCAATTTCCTTTTAGATCTGCTTGAGCAAAAACAACCTGCTGTCATTTATGTTCAGAGTGAAGAGATGGTTGATCTGTTATTGGAACGCGTTGTTCCAGAGAAGGCGGACCTTATCGAAAAGCATGGTGGGCAAACCTCTGAAGCAGAAGAGAGGGAGATTTTAGAGAGACTTGAGAAGGGGGAAAAGATTGCTGTTGTTTCAGACGCTACATTTTCCACATTGACACCGTCGCATTGTATTGAGCATTTTGTCTTGTGTCACCTTGCCCCAGGTGTGGATGAATTCTACAAACGATGTGAACCGGCTTTTACATCGAGAAAAAATGCTTATTTGCACCTTATCTATAACAGCGAACAAGATATTGAGAGGATAGCCCAAAAGTATCCAGATAGAAAAGCGTTGGAAAAATTGTACCCAGAATTGAGAAAACTTGCCGGAACAAGTGGTAATTTTATAAAAACTGAAAGGCTTTATGGCGAATTGGATATGGAAAAGTATGGTATTGAAACAGGTCTTGCTATTTTTGAAGAGTTACAGTTGCTTGAACGAAATGATGAAGGTGTAAAACTTTTACCACCGGCTGGAAAAAAGTTGGACGAATCGAGGATCTATTGTAGGGGGGAGGAACTGAAAAAAAGGACAGCGGATTTTCGAGATTTTCAACTTGAGTGTTCTGTTGAAAAAATTTGGGAAGAAATATTGGGAAAACTGGATGTGAACAGTGAGCAAATATTACGTGAAGACAGCATTGATGAGGTTTACCCAAGCGTTTCAGAAATGGAGAATGATCTGCAACCTACAGAGACGGTTGAAAATGACAGCGAACCGGATGACGGAGATACTGAAGCGAGTGAGTCAAACAGTGAACTAGCAGAGGAAGGCAGCGAAAAGATACCTGAAGTTGAACAGAGTGAATTCTGGCAGCCCATTCGCGCGGGTGAATTCGGTACATTATTTGCCGGGAAACCTGTGCCTGTTAGTAACGAAGGTTGGATAAGCAAGTCCATCCGTAACATCGGCGTATGTCTCTATCTTAACAACCATCGATGCTATGTCCAAATATACTTCCACGGAGCAAACGGATCGGAACGTAGAGAAAAAGTCATGACCTTATTTCCGAAATCGGAATACGCTTATGTGTATAGAGATTCATCCAAAGAAACAAAAGTACAATTTCCTGTGCTTGACAAAGGCAGAAAGGACCAAGACGACTGGGACGAAATTCGAGAGAAATTAGTTGCTATGGGCACCGACATCTACAACAAAATTGACGAGTCTGACCTATAGGTGCTGTTGGTATTCGCTCCATAGGTGTCAATTTTAGAAGAACGCGTCATAGCATCGTAGGTTCGGTTGAGCGGAATCGAGAAAAGCACTACGGAGGACCCAAGCACATTTCAGCCCCTTACATCCGCATATCAATTAAAGACATAGCGAAACCCAACGGAAACCTACCGCCATGTTTCCAGTCGCAGTCGAAGATCGACGCTATAGAATTAATCCTGAACGATAGAGACGCTTGTTCCATCCTGTAATCGGTGTTGTTCATCAGTAATTACCGTTGTGCCTCTGGCGAGCTGAGAGGTGACCTCGATTTCGCCGCCGTAAACACCGCCGACGTTTACCTGTTTCGGGCGTGCTACATTCCCCTCAACAACGAAAATAGTGCCGCTGCCGTTTTGGATGTTCAAGACTGCGTGCAACGGGAGCAGTTGTACGTTTTTCCGTTCACCGGTTTTGATGGAAACAGTAATGGCGGTTCCCGGTTTAAGGCTGTTTTTCAAATTCGGTACCGTCGCGTGAACGAGCGCGGTATTGTTATCACGGTTAACGGTCGGACTGATGAAAGTGACCGTGCCGACGATATTTCGGATACCGGAATTCGTAGAGAGCAAGACGAGATCGCCGTTATTAATGCGGGCTGCGTCTCCAGCAGGTATATAAAATTCCGCCTTGAGCGTATCGACTGCGACGACTGTAAGCACCGGTTTTGCTATCGAGGATGAGACGATTTGCGCGTAGTCTCCGACGCTCAGATGTTGCGTTGCGATGACACCGTCAATCGGTGACTTAATCGTCGCGTCATTTAACTGTTCTTGTGCCAGTTTCAGTTGTTCTGTGGCTTGCCGTACTGCTGCTTTCGCGATTTCGATCTCTCGTTCCCAAGATTTTGCTTCCACGAGTTTTTGCGCTGTGTTGAGGCTCGCTTGCGCCTGATTGACATCCGATTCCGCGGATGCGATCTCTCGTTCCCAACCGCGGCTCTCGACAATCTTCTGAGCAACACCCAATTCCGCTTTCGCCTTCTCTATAGATGGGTGTGTCATGCCGTCTTTAAACTGTTCTGCCGTGACGACAGCCTCCTCGTAACGGGTTTGTGAAACTTTAAAACTTCGTTCCGCTGCCTCAAGGTTGCTATCGCTGACGTGTTGTTTCTCGTGAAGCGCCTTCGTCCGCTCGTAATCCAACTGGTTTTTATCGAGTTCTGTTTTTGCGCGTTCTAATGCCTGTTGTGCATTTGTTTTTGAACGTTCTACGGTTGCGATTGCCGACTGATACGTCGTTTCTGCTTGTGTCAGTTGATTACGGATCCGCATTTCAGCGAGAGATTTTGTCTCGACGAGTTTCGCCTGCGCTGCCATCAACGTTTCCTGCGCGTTCGCTAACTGCGATTCGACACGCGCTTGCGCGCTTGCCTCCGTCGTTGTGAGTTGCGATTGTGCGCTGCTTAACGCGGATTCGGCGCGTATGACGGCGAGGGTAGCCTCTTTTGGATTGCTCTGTGCAAGCACGTCGCCTTTTGCCACACGTTGTCCCACTTTGGCATCCAAAGAGACAATTTTACCGGAAACATTGGCAAATATCTTTACTTCGGCGTTCGGTTGTAGGTGCCCGGTGTAATCCTTGGTTGAGATAAAGGTGCCGCGTCTCGCTGTCGTCGTAGACACGGTTACAGGTGTGTTTTGTGCGATGACACTGTTAGCACTGAGGCAGCAAATGACAAAAAGCCATAGCAGCTGCGTTTTTAGATGAGTCGCGATGGACGGTTTCAAAATACATTTATTGATCATTTTTCAATTTATCCTTAAAATCTTTTGTAAATTTTTGCATCTTCGGATGAATCACGAATTGACAATACAGCTGCCTTGAATTTAATAAAAAATAGTTTTGGTGATAATCTTCGGCGGGGTAGAAGGTGTCGATCGGCGTGATCTCTGTGACAATCGGATCATCCCACATATCGGATGTATCCATATCTGCCTTTGACTGATCGGCGATGTGTTGTTGTTCTTCGGTATGGTAGAAAATAGCAGAACGATACCGGGTGCCGACATCATTTCCCTGTCGATTTAACGTCGTCGCGTCGTGCGTGTGCCAGAAAACTTCTAAGAGTTCCGCGTAAGAGATAACCGTTGGATCGAATTGGATTTGGATCACCTCAGCGTGTCCAGTCATTTCCGAGCATACGGCTTGGTAGGTCGGGTTGACGGTAGTGCCGCCGGTGTAACCTGAGACGACTTCGTGAACGCCTTCCAATTGCTGAAAGACTGCCTCAACACACCAAAAACAGCCTGCCCCGAATGTCGCTGTTTCTAATTGCATCTTTTTTTGACGGTTATCGCACAGTGGCGATCCCGTACTTCTCCTTTAAAAAATTGTGTAACTGTGCTATTAATAGTTGTCAGTTATCACTACGGTTTTCTACGAAAACCTTTCAGTCTATTTCGTCTGAACTGTGATTGATCGGATTCAATGATTTACAGTTCTAAAATCTTGTAAGTAGCAACTTGGATTATATTTAGTTTTATGAAACGCTTTCTTTTACTCTCAGTCTTTCTCTGTCTAACAGCGTGTCAATCGCAGGAACGACAGGCGGAAATGCTGGTCGCTCAACTCGGTGCGCCGGATGCAGCGCATCGGTCTGAAGCATACAGAGCCTTGGTCACTATAGGCACCGAAGCGATTGACGCGCTCATTGTAGGACTCACCGATGACAATCCACAGGTTCGCGAGATGTCTGCGTGGGTACTCAGCGAAATCAAAGAGCCTGCTGCCCGTGTTGTGCCTGCACTTATTACTGTTCTCACCGATCCGGACGAAAATATTCGTGTTGCCGGTTCTGTGATTCTACAGAATATCGGTGAGCCTGCTGTGCCGTATCTCATTGATGCCTTAAGTGCTGAAGCGTCGGAGATTCGGCTGAATGCAGCTTATGCGTTAGGTGAAATCGGTGCACCCCTTGATACGATTCTACCTGCGCTGATTCGGACACTCACAGACCGAGAATGGAATGTGCGTCGTCTCGTCGTACGCGCCTTGGTTACAATAGGTGCGCCTGCCGTTGATTCGTTGATTCAGGCACTCCATTCGGAAGATCCTGATCTGCGCCGGATGGCAGAACGCGCTTTGAACGATATTGGGACACCGAAAGCGCGCCAAGCGGTTGCCGATGCAAAACGGAAATTCTCCGCCGACCGTTGATACTATTGAGGCACAGCTGCTTGACCCTCAATACGGAGACAGTCATCCCAATAAGCGACAGCGTAAGTTTTCACCGGTTCCGGTTGCTGTGCCTGTTCGAGGTATTGCGTAATCCAGTCAAGCAGTTGTTCCCGTAACGATTCTCGGACCTCACCCTCCATATAAGCGAGTTGATGGAAATCCGACCTTGCCTCTTCATCTATCTCAAAATCGACTTCCCGGTAAAGCACGAGGTTGGCTATCAGGCTGAGTGTAAGTCGTTGAATCGGGTTCGGAAAGATACTGAGCGGTGGATCCAACACGAACGGATTTTCGAGAGGTAGTGCTTTGACGTAATCGCACCGATGCTCAATACACGCCAATTGCCTATCAATCGTCTCGACTTCGTTGAGGTGAAGGAGTACGCGCGGGGTATCGGTCTCTCTGATTGTCACCTGTGGTGTCTGTATCGTCGTCCGATATATCAGTAACGCCTTTAGAAATTCGAGTTCTGCTTGCGTGTAGATTTGGATGCCCTCGGTCTCTATATCTGTGTAGTCGGTGCCGAGTAGGCGTTCTTCGTCTCTGCTCGGTGGTCGGATGACAGCGTGTTCTAAAAGATGACGTGCTCTATCTTGCAGTCTCTCCATTAGCGTATTGCCGATTTGGAAGAACTTAACGACCCGTGTTTTAGAAAGTAGTTGAACAGCTTTATCCAGATCGCCTTTACTGCCGTATTCCAATCCGAGACTGGTAAGCGTAAAGGCGGTCTGGACGTGCGTTCGGAGTGCTGATTCATCGGAGAGATCAGCGGTTTTCATTGTGATAAGTTTGTGAGCGATGGCGGCGATATTCTGGTAAAGCGCATCGGCTTGCTCGCGTCGGATACGATTCAAGGTATCACCGTGTGCCAATGCTCGTGCGAGGAACAGTCGTCTATCAAGGGTTGCCTCGGCGACGAGGGAAAATTTATGCGTCGTCATAGTCTTCATCGTCCTCATCGAAGTTGAGCGAATCTAAGTCAACTTTTTCCATGAGTTCGGATTCAGTGACATCAATCCCTGCTTCTTTGTCACGTTCGATGACGCGTTCGGCTCTATCTGCCTGTGCAGCATCGAAAATAGCGGCGAGCTCTGCTTCCACATCGCCTTCCGTATCAATGACCAAGAGTTCACTAAGGAGCCTGTCGAAAACTTCGTAATCTGCTTCCCAGATAGCGTTGGAGATCGCTCGGGCGCGTTCATCAGCGTAATTAATCGCGTTTGAGGCTGGGTCTAAGAAACCGCTTTCAAGGAGCAGCGCGGCGTGTTCGTCTTGAAGTTTAATGCGTCCGTGGAGGAGTGCTGCGAGTAGACGGATGTCTAATTCTCTCAGGAACCGTCCGAGTTCGTCACGATCGCACTCAGAGAGTTCGAAGAGCCAGAGGTCCAATGACTTTTCATCGAGTTTTCCGTCGCGCCAGACGGCGATGTCGAGCAGCTCTTCAAATTGGTCGTTTGAAAGGCACGGTAGCAGTGCTGAGGCGAGTCCGGTGCCGAGCATTGTGTCCAAAACCTGGAGGACATCCTCAGTCGGGCTTTCCTGTATGAGTTCTGTGCAATCGGGTACGAGATAATAGAGTTGCTCACGTGCTTTCGGGTTACGGGTCGCACTGAGGATTTCTAATTGCAGTTGCTTCCCGTAACTTTGAAAGAGTTGTTCTGCTTCGCGCGTCGGTAAGGACAGCAGCTTCTCGCCTTCGGAGCGTGGAACTATTGTTTTTGGGCTGTTCATGCGAACTCCTCTATGTAGGAGAGTTTCCGATATTGAAACGTGCGAATCTCCGATGACAGATGGTAATTATGCCATCCCTCAAAAGTTATGCCTCACAAAATTGAGGTTTTTCGCCGCGGATGCGACCGGATCGTCCTTACCGGGTGTTTCCAATACGAACCAGCTATCGTAGCCGACAGCGTGTGCGGCTTCAAAGACTGCAGGAAAATCGACATCGCCTTCACCGGCATGGTTACCACCGGTATCCTTGATGTGCATCTGCGTGATTGATTTTCCCAAGCTCCGAATTTCAGACGGTGAGTCGTAGCCTAAACCGGTAGCGTTTCCCATATCGTAGTAGACACCGACGGCGGATGAACCGACATTGTCAATAATTCGTTGATGCTGTTCCGCACTCAGCGTTGATTCGATTGCGAGGGAGACATCGTGTTTTTCGGCGGTTTCGGCGGCGGCTTTCAATCCGTCTATGAAACGTCCGGCGTCGATGTGATCGTCCTCAATTTGACCGTTCCCGAAAAAGGGAACAAGTATGACCTGCGCACCGAGTTGCGGCGCGGTTTCTGCGAGATATTGCAGCTTGGCGATGCCTTCGCTTCTGACGCTATCGGTCGGGTGCATAAACGAATAAGCCGTGAAACCCCCTGGCGACAATGATGAGACTTCGACACCTGCAGCTTCTGATAGACTGTTAACTTTATCGATCCCGCCCTCTTGCCAGAGCGCGTGTTCACGGTAATTGACACCCATACAGAGTTCGATGCCATCAAAACCGATGTCTTTCGCTTTCTGAAACGATTCTTCAAAGGAGACGGGTAACATCCCGTCCCGAATACCTACCTTCATAGAAACCTCCAAAAGAAAAATAGTGTGTGATTCGGATTAAATCTCGATTTCTCGATTAATTCTGAATTTTAACATAGTCTTAAGGCGAATTGCAAAGAGATCTGCAATCTTTTTTGAATTTACTGTTAAGTAAGTACGCAATAGTTAGAAAAAAGTTGAATTTTTCTAAGCGATATAGTAATATATATCTATCAAATTAATCACGATGTATGGAGCGAACCCAAAGTTATGGCTACATTCTATAAAGGCGCGGGGATCGGTACACATTGGCATACTCACGATTCACGACGCGTAGGCTTTACGGCAAGGTCTCCAGGGACTCGTCCAGAGACTGAAGTACTCATAGGTCATATCTCAACAAATACTGCCAATAGCCCATATATTTCACTAACTCGCTCCTACGCAGTGGCGTGGCATTATGCAGTATTTTTTAGCAAGAGAGAACCCGGGCCAGGTAAACCTGCTTATATCTATGAAATAGAGATTGACGATTCGCTACCACATGGACTTAATCTGTTGGATCCTGTCAAAGAGGTCGTTCATATCTTACCACAACCTTTACGAGGGATTATGGATTTAGGATATATGGCAGAACTTCTGGATGGACAAACGCCTCAACCGCCTAATCCGAGAGGAGATTTCTCGCCGAATGTTGAACTGCAATTAATAGCACTTACATTTGCCCAACGAGATGAAGGGAATTCCTTAACAATCCCACTCCTTTAGGTGTGGGTCTAACCCTGTTGACTTGTACCGGAAATAAAAAAGGTTTGACATTGCACAGGGCATGTGGTATAATGATAATATCACGTTGGCAAGCATTACGAGCGTCATCTC